>NZ_JBZEMO010000002.1:0-443312 GCF_058313055.1 Flavimobilis sp. BM9
ACGGCCAGAACGTCACCACCACCACCTCCGAGCCGTTCACCACCCACGAGATCCGCACCCGCCTCGTCACACCACCCCGCTGAGCGGCCCTCGGGAGAGCGCACCGGACGGCGAATCCCAGAGCGGATCGAGCTCGTGCTGCCCGCCCGCCGGTAGCCCAGCCTCACACGTGAAGCGTGGGCGCGAGCGATCCGTGGGCTGAAGAGCCACCCCAGCGCCATGGATCCGCGCTCATCGAAACGTTACGATGGCCACGCGGAAGAACGCCCCCCGCGTCCCCCGAGCACGGAGCCCGACACCCATGGCGAGGAACCTCACCACCGGCACGCCCTGGCGCGTCATCGGCGTCTTCATGGTGCCCTTGCTCATCGGCAACGTCGTCCAGCAGCTCTACCAGGTCACCGACGCGATGGTCGTCGGTCGCACGCTCGGCGTCGACGCGCTCGCTGCGGTCGGGGCGACCGGCTCGCTCCTGTTCCTGCTGCTCGGCTTCGCCTTCGGGATGACGTCCGGCTTCGCGATCCCGACGGCTCAGGCGTTCGGGGCCGGTGACCTCGCCGCGGTCCGCAGATCGGTCGCCGCGGGGACGCTGCTCACCGGGGCTGCGAGCATCGTCGTGACGGTGGGCGGCCCTCTCCTCGCGGGCACGGCGCTGCGCCTGCTCGGCACGCCGGAGGAGCTGGTCCCGCAGGCGACGACGTTCGCGGTCGTCACGTTCGCCGGCGCCGCCACGACGATGTACTTCAACTTCCTCGCGGCGATCATCCGCGCGATCGGCGACTCCCGCACCCCGCTGCTCTTCCTTGTCGTGTCGTGCCTGCTCAACATCGGGCTTGTCCTCGCGATCGTGCGCGGCGCGGGCTACGGCGTCGGCGGTGCGGCGCTCGCGACCGTGGTCGCGCAGCTCGTCTCGGTCGTGCTGTGCCTCCTCTACGTCCGCAGCCGTGTGCCTGTCCTGCACGTGCACCGCGCTGACTGGCGCGTTCCCCGCGCTGACCTGCGCGAGCACCTGCGCATCGGCCTGCCGATGGGCTTCCAGATGTCGATCATCGCGATCGGCGCGGTCGCGGTGCAGGTCCGGCTCAACACGCTCGGTGCGGACGCCGTCGCGGCCTACACGACGGCGCTGCGCGTCGACGGCATCTCGATGGCCGTCATGTCCTCGCTCGGCATCGCCGCCTCGACGTACACCGCGCAGAACTACGGCGCCGGCCGCTACGACCGCATCCGCAGTGGCATCAGGCAGGCGATCGTCATGGCGGTCGTCGCGGCGCTCACGATCGGCGCGGCCCTCGCGCTCTGGGGCGGGCAGATCGTGCAGCTCTTCGTCGGCGGCGGCGAGGAGCAGGTGGTCGACATGGCTGCGCTGTTCCTCCTCGTCAACGGGTCCCTGTACTGGGTGCTCGCGGTGCTGTTCGTGGTGCGTGGGGCGCTCCAGGCGCTCGGCCGGACGTTCGCGCCGACCGCGAGCGGCGTCGTCGAGCTCTGCATGCGCATCGGCGCGGCCATGATCCTGGGCGCGGCGTACGGTTTCCCGGGAGTCGTGTGGGCCAACCCGCTCGCATGGGCAGGCTCGGTCGCGGTGCTGCTGCCCGGGTACGTGCGCGCGCGGCGCGCGCTGCAGCCAGGCTCGCCCGGCCGCCCCATCACGACGCCGGAGCCCGTCACCGCGGAGCCCGTCGCACTCGGCGCGGCGGCGCCCGGGGCCTCGACCCCGGACGCCCGCCCCGCCTCGGTCCCGCCTGCGCAGTGAGCCCGCGCAGCGAGCCGGTCAGGCTCGACGGCGCAGCGCGAGCGCGGCGCCCGTGACCGTCACGAGGCACCATGCACCGAGCACCACCGCCGACCTCACCGGCATGTCGAACGTGTCGCTCACGAGCCCGGCGCGGACGAGCTGCGCCATGGGTTCGAACGGGAGCCACTCGTGCGCGTCCTGCGCCCACTGCGGCATCCGCTCGCGCGGGTAGCTGACGGGTGCGAAGAGCAGGACGACGAAGACGAGGACCTGGCTCATGAGCATCGCGATGGCAGGCGGCGTGAGCACCGCGATCGAGTAGCCGATGGCGGCCGCCGTCATGGACACGGCCACGACGCCGGGCAGGAGCCAGGGCGCGAGCGAGAGGTCGACGTCGAACCGGAGAGCTCCGGCGACGACGCCGAGGACCATGCCGGGGAGCGCGAGCGCAGACCACATCGCGAGGTCGGCGACGAGGAACACGCCTCGCGGCACGGGCAGGGTGCGCATCCAGTCGTACGAGCCCTCGGTGCGTGCGGTCGCGACCATCTGGGGTGTCATGACGAGACCCACGGTGATGAGGGTGATGGTCGGTGCGCCCGTCGCGAGGTAGAGAGCGGTCTCGGGCGGCGGGTCGCCCACGAGCATCCCGTACCCGACGACGGTCGTGACGGCGAGGAACACCTGCACGAGGACGAGGAGGGGCAGGTACATCGACTGGCGGCGCAGCTGCCAGACGAGCAGGAGCAACGTCTGGCGGGTCATGTCGGCGAGGCGGGGGCGGTGGGCGGAGAGGGGCGGGCGCACGGCGGGGATGGCGGTCGTGCGCGTGGCGGCGCTGGTGGGGTTCATGCTGCTGCCTCCTCGGTGAGGGTGCCGCCGTCGCTGGCACCGACGAGCTGGACGTAGACGTCCTCGAGGGACGCGGGCGTGAGCGCGTAGCGCTCGACGCGTCCGGCGTCGACCTGGGACTGGGCCCAGCGCACGACGTCGGTCGCGTCCTGGGCGGGCACGGTCCCGCTCACGCGCCCGTGCCCGGACGCTGTCGCTGCGACGGCCGGGTGCAGCGCGACGTCGTCTGCCGTGTCGAGCTCGATGGTCAGGGAGCCGCGGAGCGCGGCGGTGAGTCCCGCGGGCGTGTCTGCCGCGAGGACGACGCCGCGGTCGAGGATCGCGAGATGGTCGACGACGCGTTCGGCCTCGCGGACGTTGTGCGTGACGAGGAGGACGCCCGCTCCGCCGTCGGCGAGCCGCCTGATCGCCTGCCACAGGAGACGGCGGCGCACGGGGTCGACGTCGTTGGTCGGCTCGTCGAGGACGACGAGGCGTCCGGGCACGACGGTCGTCATGCCGAACGCGGTGAGGCGGGCGACTCCTCCGGAGACCTTCTCGGCGGGGGTGTCGGCCCACGGTTCGAGGGCGAGCTCCTCGATGAGGCGCGCCGTGCGGACGCGGACCGCGTCTCGCTCTCCCCCGCGGATGCGGCCGACGAGCTCGATCGCGCGTCGGGGGGTGAGTCCGGTGATGGGCACGTTCGCCTGGGCCTGGACCGAGGCCCAGGCGCGGGCGAGGTCGGGGCGCTCGACGGCGTCGATCGCGGTGGTGCGGTCGCCCAGGCGGATGCTGCCGCTGTCGGGGCGGACGAGGCCGACGACCTGGTTGACGAGCGTCGTCTTGCCCGCGCCGTTGTGGCCGAGCAGGCCGACGACCTGGCCGGCGGCGACGTCGAGGTCGATCCCGTCGTTGGCTTGTGCGCCCTTGCGACCGCGGTATCGCTTCCGCAGGTCGCGGACTGTGAGGACTGGGTCGTTCATGATCACTCCTTTCGGTTCCATACCGTTCGGTATGTGCGAGACGGTAGCAAACCTCTGTACCGGTCGGTACCCCTGAGGTACGGTGACGTCATGAGCGGAACCGACAGCACCCCCGGAGCCGACGACCGGAGCCCACGCGACGAGAGCCTCGGCGCTGCGACCCGCGCGCTGCGCGACGCGACCGTCGCTCTCACGCGCCTCATCCGCGACGAGGTCGCCGCCGTCGGACCCGACGTCAACGAGGCGGTCAACTCCGCCCTGCGCGAGGCAGCGCGCGGGCTCACCGACGTCTCCGAGAAGGTCGCGCGCAACGCCGCCACCTCCGACCGCCGCCGCAACCGCGCCGAGCAGACCCGCTCCGACCTGCTCGACGCCGCCGAGCACGTCATCGCACGCAAGGGCTACGAGGGCGCGTCCGTCGAAGACATCGCGTCGGACGCCGGCTACACGAAGGGCGCGCTCTACTCGAACTTCGGGTCCAAGAGCGGCCTGTTCATCGCGCTCGCCCACCGCTGGTTCGACGCCCCCGACGCCGGCCCCGGCGCGCGAGGAGCGCGCATCGACGGGCTCTTCACCGCCGTCCGCGACCATGACGCGGGCGACGCGGCCGCGCTGCGCCGCTGGCTCACCGCCGCCCAGGAAGACCCCCAGCTCCTCCTGCCGATCGAGTTCGCCGCGTTCGCCCTGCGCCACCCGGGCTCACGCGACGAGCTCGGCGGCCTCCTCACCGCCGCGCTCGACCGCGTCGCCCAGCAGATCGCGGCACTGCGCACCGGCGCGGACCCCACGGCCACCCCCGAGCAGGCGCCGACCGAGCACGACCACGACACCGCGCTCGCCGTCGTGAGCGTCTACCTCACCGCCAACCTCCTCGGCGCGGCTACCGGCTCACCGACCAGCTCGCCCGCCGCCGTCGCGCGGGTGGTCGAGCGCCTCCTCGCCGACCGCCGCTGAGACGCGCACCTCCCCCGGGAGCGATCCGGGCCTCTCGTGCGTTAGAGGTTGAGGCACCCGATGGAGCACGATAGAGCCGTGCCCGGCGACCACGCCGGGCACAGCCACGAGGAGAGAACGACACGATGGCCGGTCCCAAGTCCGCGAAGCCGCTGCACGCCCAGGACCTCTGGGCTGGCTACCCGGGAGTCGAGCCGCTGCGCGGCGTGACGCTCGACGTCGTCCCCGGCGAGGCTCCGATCGGCGTCGTCGGCGAGTCCGGCGTCGGCAAGTCGACGCTCTTGCGCGCGCTCGCCGGCAAGATCAAGCCCCTCTCCGGCTCAGTCACCTGGGGCAAGCGCCCCGTGCACCGCATCGGCCCGCGCGACAAGCGCGAGTTCCGCGCCGCCGTGAGCCACGTCGGGCAGCAAGAGCTCGTCAACAACGTCGACCAGCGCAAGACGGTCGACGCCGTCGTCAAGGCCGGCCTCGCCGAGGCCCGCAAGGCAGGCCGCACCGTGAGCCTGACGGTCGGCGACCTGCTCGAGTCGCTCGCGCTGCCCGCATCGTTCGGCAGCCGGCAGATGTACACGATCTCTGGCGGCGAGCGTCAGCGCGTCGCGCTCGCCCGCGCGATCGCGTCGCGACCCGACATCCTGCTGCTCGACGAGCCGCTCACCGCCCTCGACCCGGCCACCCGCCTCGAGGTCGCGACGGCGATCAAGGACGTGCTCACGACGCTCGGCACGGGCATGCTGCTCGTCACGCACGACCTCGAGCTCATGGCCCGCATGACGTCGACCGTGCACTTCCTGGCCGACGGCGTCTTCGTCGCCGAGGGCCCGCTCGACCGCGTGCTCGCCGAGAGCGAGCACCCGTCGGTCCGCGGGCTCGCGGAGGCCGCGCCCCTCGCCGTCCAGCGCATGCGCTGAGCTACCCCGGACGGCGCCGCGGCGGTCAGCCGCCGCGACCGACTACGCCGCCGAGGTCTCGTAGACGATCGTCACGGGGCCGTCGTTGACGAGCTCGACCGCCATGTCGGCGCCGAAACGCCCCGTCCCGACCCGCAGCCCCATCCCGCGCAGCGTCTCGACGACCGCGTCGACGAGCGGCTCCGCGACCGGGCCGGGCGCCGCCGCGTTCCACGTGGGGCGGCGTCCCTTGCGCACATCGCCGTAGAGCGTGAACTGGGAGACGACGAGCACGGGCGCACCGGCGTCGAGCGCTGAGCGCTCGTCGCGCAGGATGCGCAGGTTCGCGACCTTGCTCGCGACGGTCGCGACCTGGTCGGGTCCGTCGTCGTGCGTCACGCCGACGAGGACGACGAGGCACGGCTCGTCGAACGCCGCCAGAACCTCGCCCGCGACCGTCACCGAGGCGCGCGCGGCACGCTGCACGACGACGCGCACGTCACCACCCGCCGCGGTTGCCGGTGCCGCGCGAGCCGCCCTTGCCCTTGCCGTAGGACGCGATCGCGGGCTTCACGTCGACGAAGTAGACGATCGGCGGGACCGCGGAGATCACGACGAGGAACGAGAGCCCACCGATGCCGACGGGGTACGGCAGGCTGATGAAGCCGAAGAGCGCGGAGACGCCGAGGATCAGCAGCCACTTGGTCTTGGTCAGCTTGCCTTCCGCGGTGAAGCCGCGCGCGGAGCGCGGGGCGGCGTCGACGAGAGCCCACACCTGGCTCGCGAAGACGGCGACACACAGGATGAGCTCGATGGACAGCTGCGCAAGGGTGAACACCCGCCGATGCTAACCCGGCCACCTGGCCACCACGCGAGCGTCAGATCGCTGGGAGCGCCGCGCGCGCCTCTTCAGGGCTGGCGCCCGTCGCCTCGAGCAGGTCCACGATCGGGCTGCGCATGAGGACGACGAGGGACTGCACGTACCAGTCCGTCTCGCCGAGCTGCCCGGGGTCCGCGAGCGCCGCGGCGGCCTCGAGGGCGCGGCGCGGGCCGCCGAGGTCGGTCCCGTTGAGGAGCGCGCCCGCGAGCTCTTGGACGGCCTGAGCGGTCTCCCCGACGACCGGTGCGACGATCGACAGGTCCCGTCCGGCGTCGGGGCCGAGCCCTTCGACCCTGCGGGCGAGGACGCGCACCGAGCGCACGGCCCGGTCGATGAGCACGGCCTGCCGCTCGAGCAGGACGAAGTCCTCGCGGTAGCGGCGGGTGCTCGCGTCGATCCGCGTGTTCTCGTAGCCGGCTCGTGCGGAGGCGAGCCACTCCTCGAGGAGCGGCTGGGTCGTGCGGCCGCGGGCGAGGGCGTCGCGCAGGTCTTCGTGGTCGCCCGTGCGCAGGCCGCGCGCGAGGACGCGCATCGCCTCGGCGAGGACGCGCGTCGCCTCTCCGGCGAGGCGGCGGGCGTACCGTCGCGGGTCGCCGGGGGTCAGGATCGCGACGAGGAGCGCCATGGCACCGCCGATGAGGGCGTCGGTCCATCGCCCGACGGGCCCGGCGCTGATCTGGGGCATGCCGATGATGACGATCGCCTGGACACCGGCTTGCGTCGTGAGCATCTGGCCGCGGTCGAGGAACCGGGCGAGCAGTGCGGCGGCGGCGAGCGTCAGGCCGATCTGCCAGGGTCCGGAGCCGATGAGGTGCGCGACGAGGTCACCGAAGCCCACACCCACCGCGACGCCGACCGCGAGCTCGGCGACGCGCCGCAGCTCGCGCTCGTGGTGGAACCCGAGGCACACCCACGCGGCGATCGGCGCGAAGACGGGCATCGCGTGGCCGAGCCCGTAGTGCGCGATCGCGTACGCGAGCCCGGCTGCGACAGCCGCGACGAGGACAGGGACGGCAGCGTTGCGGACGCGGTCGCGCCCTTGACGCAGGCGGATGCTCACGAGCCGACGGCGCGCGACGGCGTCCCCCAACGCGTCAGCCTCGCGGGGCGCGGGGTGCGAGGCCCCGGGCGACGGGGCCGCGTGGGGCGGGGCGGTCCGTCGAGACGCCCTCGGCGCTCACGACGACCTCCTGCCCGGCCGCGACGGCGCCGCCGTCACAGTCGACGAGGAGGTCCGCGTCCGGGTCGACCGACCGTTTGAGGACGACGAGCGCGACCGGGCCGAGCTCGTGGTGCCGAGCGACCGACGTCGCGCGTCCGACCTCGCGCTCGCCGTGCCGGACGGCGGCACCGGGCTCGGGGAGCAGGTGGCCGGAGCCGTCGAGGTGTGCGAGGGCGAGCCGGCGCGGCGGGCGTCCGAGGTTGTGGACGCGCGCGATCGTCTCCTGCCCGCGGTAGCAGCCCTTGTTGAGGTGGACGGCGGTGCGGAGCCAGTCGAGCTCGTGCGGGATGGTGCGGTCGTCGACCTCGCGGTCGAGGCGAGGGCGCAGGGCCTCGACGCGCAACGCCTCGGTCGCCCAGGTCCCTGCGAGTCGCCAGCCGGTCGCCTCGCGGGCGCGGACGGCGTCGTCCAGCTCGGCGCGGGGGACGAGCACGAGCCGCCACGCACGGTCCTGGCCGGGGTGCTCGTCGTCGGCCGGGCCGTAGCGGGTCGAGCCGGGCGCGGTCCGCGGCCACGGGTCGACCCAGGTGACGGGCTCGTCGGCCGTGCCCTCGGCGCGGACGGCCTCACCGACCGCGGCCCACTGCTCGGTGACGTCGGCGACCTCGACGCGCAGCATGAAACGCATGCGGTCGAGCCACGCGGCGAGCGGCGCGGCGTGATCGCCCTCGGTGAGGAGCCAGGTCGTCGTGCCGTCGTCGACCACGCCCACAGCGTGCTCGACGTGCCCGTGCGGGTCGAGGACGAGCGTCTCGGTCGAGGTGCGCGGCGCGAGCGTCGCGAGGTCCTGCGACGTGATCGAGTGCAGCCAGGTGAGCCGGTCCGGTCCCGTGATCGTGACGACGCCCGTGTGTGACATGTCGACGACGCCAGCCCCGCGGGCGAGGGCGCGCTGCTCAGCGACGGGGTCGCCGTAGTGCCAGGCGACGCCAGCGTCCGGACCGGACGCGGCGACGGCGCCAGACCGCATCAGGAGCTGGCTCGCGCGCACCGCGCGCTCGTCCGACGCGGTCGCGTCGTCGGGCACCGCGGGGGCCATGTCAGGCCTCCTGGCGGAAGAGCTGCGCGGAGGCGTAGGACTGCAGCGGCTTGCCGAACGCGGCGAGGTCCCACGCCCACATGAGACTGCCTTCGACGAGGCCGTACATCCGCTTGGACGCGGTGACGTCCGCGCCCGTCGAGGTGCGCGCGATGAGGTCGGAGACGAGGTCGATGCGGCCGTTGCCTGCGACTCCGAGGTAGACGCTCACGCGGCCAGCCGGGTCCGCGAGCAGCACCTCGAGAGATGCCTGGTCCTCGCGCGCACCCTCGTGCGGCTCGGGCGAGACGCGCCAGTAGCCGGTCTCGGTGGACCAGACGGTCTCCTCGCCGTCGGGGCCGTCAGCCCCGGGCTCGACCGCGGGCAGGCGCGTCGTCGCCTCGTAGCGGAGGTACGGTCCGCCGTCGTGGTCGAAGACGACGTCCTGGACGAACGTCGTCTCGGGGATGTCCGGGTAGGAGATGACGCCCTCGCCACGCCAGTGGCCCACGAGCCAAGCGAGTGGGTACGCCTCAGGGGCGAGTCCGTCCGGGAAGGTGAAGGGCATGGAGAGCTCCGCTCGGGGGTGGTGCCGTGGTGGTCGCGGGCGTGTCAGGCCCGCGTGAGAGCGCTGCGCGCGGCCGGGATCGTCTCTGATCCCGGCCGCGGCCGTGTCAGCGCTGGGCCTGGCCCTTGAACAGCTTGACGACGACGAGACCGGCGAACCAGGTGATCGTCAGCGTCGCTACCACGAGCAGGCCGATGAATACTGCCTCGAGTGCGTCGATTCCCATGGCCCGATCCTAGCGTCGGGAGCGCGGACCCACGCGTGATGCGGGTCTCGCTGCGCTCGTTTCGGCAGGCTCAGTAGACGAGGGAGCGGGCGCCCGGCGCCATGACCTCTTCGACGAACGCGGGGGCGCCCGCGATGCGGATGCCGCGCAGGAGGTCGGCAGGCGTGAGGTCGCGGCGAGCCGCGCACTGCGTGCACAGGGTTACGGTGCCTGCCTCGAGGACGGTCGCGAGGAGCGCGTCGAGCGGGGCGGCGTGCTCGAGGTCGAACTCGGCGGCCTTCCCCGGGACGGCGAACCAGGCGGCCTCACCTGTGAGCCACAGGCTCACGCGGACTCCGGCGGCGACGGCGGCGGCAGCGACGGTGAACGCCTGGTTGCAGGCCTCGGCGCGCTCGGCTCCGGCAGTCACCTTGACGACGAGCGAGGGCGTGGCGGCGGGCTCTTCGGTAGGCATGCGGCCACCCTAGCCCCGCCCGGCGCGTCCCTCCCGGGGACGTCGGGCCCGTCTCAGACGACGATCGACGCGACGACGTGGACGAGCATCCCGCCGACGAGCACCGGCACGAGCGCGGCAGCCAGGCCGCCGGTCCGCGTCTGCGACTGCGGGAGGCGCTCGAACATCACGTGGAACGACGCGGCGAGGATCCCGGCCGTCGCACCGAGCCAGAGCCCTTGCGCGACGTCGACCTGCGGGAGGACCGCACCGAGGACCCCGCCCACACCGACCGCGACTCCGACGGTCAGCCCGACGTTCGCCCACCCGCGCCACGGCAGCGCCGCCGCGACGGCCGACGCGGCCGCGAGGGTCGCGGCAGCGCACACGACGATGCCCTCGCCCGAATAGACGGCGACCCAGCCGGACGCGCTCAGCACGACGAACACGCCACCGACGGTCCCGGACAGCGACTCGACGAGCCGCATGCGGCCGTCACGACGAAGCATCTCGCGGACGAACGACAAGATGAGACCGCCGGCCGCGACGAACGGGAGGAAAGCGAGACCCTGGTCGCCGACCACGGCGGCGACAGAGCCGAGACCGACGACGGCGAGCACCGCGGTCGCACCGGCGGGCCAGGGCAGCTCGACGAGGGAGGGCCAGCCGGCGGCGAAGGCCAGGGCGAGGACGGCGGACGTGGCGACCAGCGGAACCTCGCCGAGGTGCGCCGCCACGGCGACGAGCGCGGCCAGCGCGGCCGTCACGACGGCGCGGGTCGATCTGCTCACTGTGTACGCACGTCCAGGGCGTCGGAGGGCTGGGAGTCACTCGATTCTCCCAGATGTTGGCGCCGTCCACGACCATCGGCTCCGTCGGACGATAATGTCGGCACGTCACCGGCATCCCCGCTGCGTCGACGACCGTGATGCGTTCGAGAGAAGGAGGTGAGGCGTGTGGCCGAGCTCCTGCTCCTGACACCCGCAGCCGGCGCCTCCGCCCAGGTGCTCCCCGCACTGGGGCTCCTGGCGCACCGCGTGCGCGTCCTGCCCATGGAGCCCTCCGCGCTGGTCGACGCCCCCGACTCCGACGTCCTGCTCCTCGACGCCCGGCACGACCTGGCGGGCGCCCGCACGACGTGCCGCGTGCTCCAGGCCGCTGGCCTGGACGTGCCCCTCGTGCTGATCCTCACCGAGGGCGGCCTGACCGTCGTCACCGGCGAGTGGGGAGCGAGCGACCTCCTCCTCGAGACGGCGTCGCCCGCCGAGGTCGAGGCGCGCCTGCGGCTCGCGATCGAGCGCGGCTCTGGCGCCCGCGGTGACGACGCACCCGAGGAGATCTCCTCAGGCGACCTCGTGATCGACGCGAGCGGATACACGGTCCGCGTGCGCGGCGTGCCGATCGACCTGACCTACAAGGAGTTCGAGCTGCTCAAGTGCCTGGGCCAGCACCCGGGTCGCGTGTTCACGCGGGCCCAGCTCCTCCAGGAGGTCTGGGGCTACGACTACTACGGGGGCACCCGAACGGTCGACGTGCACGTGCGTCGCCTGCGCGCGAAGCTCGGCCCTGAGCACGAGCAGCTCATCGGCACCGTGCGCAACGTCGGCTACCGGTTCGACCCGCCGTCGTCGCGACGCCCGGGCGGGGAACCTCCGACCGCAGTCTCGGCGCCCGAGCCTGCGACCGCCGACCTCGAGACGGGTGACGTGTGAGCGCCGACTTCAGCTCGGTCCTGATCGACGGACCGTGGAAGCACGAGCTGGTGCCGGCGAACGGGGCGCGGTTCCACGTCGCGATCGCTGGCCCGGTCGACGCACCCGGCCCGCTCGTCGTGCTGCTCCACTCGTTCCCGCAGTTCTGGTGGGCGTGGCGCTTCCAGATCGAGGCGCTCGCCGCGGCCGGGCACCGCGTCGCAGCGATGGACCTGCGTGGCGTCGGAGCGTCGGACAAGCCGCCGTCGGGCTACGACGTCGCGACGCGCTCGCGGGACGTCGCCGGGGTGGTCCGCAGCCTCGGCGCGGACAGCGCGGTGATCGTCGGCCACGGCCTGGGCGGTGTCGTCGCGTGGGCGATGGCGTCGCTCCAGCCGTCGGTGACCGACGGCGTCGTCGCGCTCAGCGCCCCGCACCCCGCCCGCCTGCACCGCACGGCCCGCGCGGCGCTCACGCCGACCGCGCTCAAGCACCTCGCGTTCCTGCAGCTGCCCGTCCTGCCCGAGCGCGCCTTCGCGAACCGGTCGCTGACGACGCAGCTGCTCGTCGAGGGCTCGTACGAGCGCCGGAGCTCGAGCGAGCTCGCGACCTACGAGACGGCGATGGCCGTGCCCTTCGCCGCGCACAACTCGATCGAGGCGGTGCGCTGGCTCATGCGGTCGACGCCGCGACTCGACGGCCGCAGGTTCTTGTCGGTCGTGCGACGCCCGATCGCCGTGCCGGCGATGCAGGTGCACGGTGCGCACGATGCGTTCCTGCGCCCCGAAGGGGTCGAGCTCGACGCGGCAGCGCTCGCCCGCGACCTGCGCTTCGAGATGCTCGACGACGCGGGGCACTTCCTGCACGAGGAGCGGCCCGAGCAGGTCGACCGGCTGCTGCTCGACTTCCTCGCACGCTGGCGCTGACGGGCGTCAGTACGGCCTGACGAGCGCGGCCGCCGCGGCCGGGTCGTTCTCTCCGATGCCCGCCGACGGGCAGAGCTGCGCGATCGCGCACGCCCCGCACGCTGGGCGGCGCGAGTGGCACACGCGACGCCCGTGGAAGATCAGCCGGTGCGACAGGAGCGTCCACTCGCTCTTCTCGATGAGCCCGCCGACGGCCGTCTCGACCTTGACCGGGTCGTCCTCGGCCGTCCACCCGAGCCTCCGGACCAGCCGCCCGACGTGCGTGTCGACCGTCAGGCCAGGGACGCCGAACGCGTCGCCCAGCACGACGTTGGCCGTCTTGCGCCCCACGCCCGGCAGCGCGACGAGCGCGTCGAGGTCGGCCGGCACCTCGCCGTCGTGCCGCTCGACGAGCGCGCGGCCGAGCCCCACGAGGGACTTCGCCTTCGCCCGGAAGAAGCCCGTCGACCGGATGATCTGCTCGACGTCCTCGACGTCGGCCGCCGCGTAGTGCGCGGCGGTCGGGTACGCCGCGAACAGTGCGGGCGTCACCTGGTTCACCCGCACGTCCGTCGTCTGCGCGGAGAGCACGGTCGCGACGAGCAGCTCGAGCGGCGTCGTGAAGTCCAGCTCGCAGTGCGCGTCCGGGTGCGCGACGGCGAGCGCACGGTTGGTCCGCCGGGCGCGTCTGAGCAGGGCGAGAGGCGTCTCCCCCGCGACCGTCGGACGCGCGGCGGGGGCATCGTTCCTGGACACGCGCCCAGCCTAGGACGCGCTCGGGCTCAAGGTCCCAGGCTGAGACGCCGATCTACAGGACGGCAGCGCGCGCCGAGCGTCGCTGCGGCACGGCTTCGGGGCGGAAGGAGCGGCATGACCATGCAGATCGGCACGACAGCCGCTCTCGACGACCTCCGCCTGAGGCGCCGGGCGCTGCGTTCCGAGGTGAACCGCGTCCTCCACTGGCGCCGCCTCATCAAGGCGCGCATCGACCTGTCGGTCGCGGGGGCGCTCCTGCCCGACCGCCTCGGCATCGACGCCTGGGACGTCCTGCGCCCCGCCGACTCCCTCCTTCCTGACCACGTGCGGATGGCACAGCTCGTGCGCGGCTCGGGCTCGGCGTCGGCCGTGCTCGACCTGCCCGAGCTGCGTGACATCGACCGGCACCTCGCCGCGTACGGAGCGCACGCCCGCTCCGAGCTCGAGCGCGTCACGTCGCTGCTCGTCGAGCTCCTGTCGCAAGACCTCACCGAGGAGCACGCGGGCCTCTAATCCGGTGCTCACAGCGTGATCTGGTGCACAATGTGAGTGAGCCTTCGGGACCGGATCGACAAAGGAATGACACGTGGACGACTCAGTGGTCCTTGCAGCCCCGCTGTTCGCAGGCCTCGACCCCGAGGAAGCCCGCCCCCTGCTCGCGTCGATGGCCACGGTTCGTCTGACGCGCGGTGACGTGCTCTTCAACGAGGGTGAGCGCGGCGACCGCCTGTTCATCATCTCCGAGGGAAAGATCAAGCTCGGTCGGCGTTCCTCGGACGGCCGCGAGAACTTGATGGCGATCCTCGGCCCGGGCGAGATGTTCGGCGAGCTGTCGCTCTTCGACCCGGGGCCCCGGACGCTGACGGCAAGTGCTGTCGCGGACACGACGCTCCAGGAGCTGTCCCACACGGAGCTCGTCAACTGGCTGCAGGCGCACCCGGGCATGTCCAAGTTCCTGCTCGGCGCGCTCGCACGCCGCCTCCGCCGGACGAACGAGAACCTCGCCGACCTCGTCTTCTCGGACGTTCCCGGCCGCGTCGCCAAGGCGCTCCTCGACCTGTCCACGCGCTTCGGTCAGAAGACCGACGAGGGCATCCGTGTCGCGCACGACCTCACGCAGGAGGAGCTCGCTCAGCTCGTCGGCGCGTCGCGCGAGACGGTCAACAAGGCGCTCGCCGACTTCGCGGCACGCGGCTGGGTGCGTCGCGAGGGCCGCGCCGTCGTCCTCCTCGACATCCCGCGCCTGGAGCGCCGC
Source organism: Flavimobilis sp. BM9 (assembly GCF_058313055.1). NCBI lineage: Bacteria > Bacillati > Actinomycetota > Actinomycetes > Micrococcales > Jonesiaceae > Flavimobilis > Flavimobilis sp. BM9. Next base: position 14,348 of record NZ_JBZEMO010000002.1, read on the forward strand.
GCCCGCTGACAGGACCCCTGACGCAGCGATGCGCCCGTGACGCTCAGCGTCACGGGCGCATCGTCGTTGCGGGGCCTGGTCAGGCGACCTCGACCATGATCTCGACCTCGACCGGCGAGTCGAGCGGCAGGACCGCGACGCCGACGGCGGACCGTGCGTGCACGCCAGCCTCGCCGAAGATCTCGCCGAGGACGGCGCTCGCGCCGTTGATGACTCCTGGCTGGCCCGTGAACCCCGGCTGGCTCGCGACGAACCCGACGACCTTGACGACGCGCACCACCGTGTCGAGGTCGCCGACGAGCGCGCGGACCGCCGCGACGGCGTTGAGCGCGGCCACGCGCGCGAGCTCGGCCGCACGCTCAGGGCTCACGTCCTGGGGACCCGTCCCGACCTTGCCCGTCGCGGGGAGCGCGCCGTCGACGAACGGCAGCTGGCCGGACGTCAGGACGTGGATCCCGGACCGCACGGCGGGGACGTACGCCGCGACGGGTGCCGCGACGTCGGGCAGCGTGATGCCGAGCTCCGCGAGACGCGCGGCGACGCGGCCGCTCACTTCTCGCCCGTCGGGCGCTTGAGGTACGCCACGAGGTTCGTCGAGCCCTCGGGGCCGGGGACGACCTGGACGAGCTCCCACCCGTCCGCGCCCCACTGGTCGAGGATCGCCTTCGTGGCATGGATCAGAAGCGGAACGGTTGCGTACTCCCACGTGGTTGCCATGTGCCCGAGCGTAGTGCGTGCCCGACGGGGCGGGCAGGGGGCACCCTCTCAGCGACTCCTTCCCGCCCCGGGGACGTGACACTCACACAACCTGCACACCCCCGCCGAGGCCCTCTCAGGAGGTCCGACTACCCTGGATCCATGCCGCATCCCTCCACCCGGTCGACCCGTCAGGTCAACGTCTTCCAAGCCCTCGCGCTCCTGGTCACGTTCCTCCTCCTCGCCGGCGTCGGTGGAGTGCTCACCGCCGGCCTCGTGCTGCCCCTCGCGGCCGGCGCGAGCACGGTCACCGACGAGAGCGCCGAGGTGTTCGAGGCGCTGCCTGACGAGCTCGTCCCTGGGCCGCTCTCGCAGAAGTCGACGATCGTCGACCGTGACGGCAAGCTGCTCGCGACGTTCTACATCCAGAACCGCGTGGTGGTCCCGCTCAACGAGATCTCCCTCGCGATGCAGAACGCGATGGTCGCGATCGAGGACAAGCGCTTCTTCGGCCACGGCGGTGTCGACGTCGAGGGCATGGCGCGCGCCGTCGTCGTCAACCTCGCGTCGAAGAGCCGTCAGGGCGCGTCGACGCTCACGCAGCAGTACGTCAAGAACGTCCTCATCGAGGAGGCGTCCCGCGCAGGCGACAAGCTCGCCGTCGAGGCAGCGCGCGACGACACGATCGAGCGCAAGCTCCGCGAGGCCAAGCTGGCGATCGCGATCGAGAAGAAGATGTCGAAGCTCGAGATCCTCGAGCGCTACCTCAACATCGCGCAGTTCGGCTCGTCGGTGTGGGGTGTCGAGAGCGCCGCGCGGTACTACTTCAACAAGTCCGCGAAGGACCTGAACATCACCGAGGCCGCGACGATCGCAGGCATCACGAAGGCCCCCACGAAGTACGACCCGGCGCTCAACCCGAAGAACGCCACGGACCGCCGCAACCTCGTGCTGAACAACATGTTCGCGCAGGGCTACATCACCAAGGCGGAGCTCGACGAGGCGCGCGCGGTCAAGCTCGAGGACATCCTCGACATCACGCCCGTCGAGAACAGCTGCGAAGGCGCTGGTGGGGCCGCGTACTTCTGCGACTACGTCACCAAGGTCATCCTCAGCGACCCGGTCTTCGGCAAGACGAAGGGTGACCGCTACGACCTGCTGACCCGCGGCGGGCTCACGATCCGCACGACGCTCGACTCGAAGGCCCAGAAGGCCGCGAACAAGGAACTGCGCGCGTCGATCCCCGCGAAGGACCCCTCGGGCATCGCGACCGCTCTCACGTCCGTCGAGCCTGGTACGGGCGAGATCCTCGTCATGGCCCAGAACCGGAAGTTCGTCGCGAACGCCGACGACATCAAGGTAGGCCAGACGACGGTCAACTACTCGGCGGACCAGGCGCACGGCGGCTCCCGCGGCTTCCAGCCGGGCTCGTCGTTCAAGCCGTTCGTGCTCGCCGAGTGGCTCAAGTCCGGGCACTCGCTCAACCAGATGGTCAACGCGAGCTCCACGGCGTGGAAGGGCGACTCGTGGACCGCGAGCTGCATCGACAACTTCGGGGCTGGTCGCGGCGAGTACAAGCCCCGCAACTCCGACGGCGCGGGCAGCGGTATGAAGTCCGTCCTCCAGGCGACCGCTTTCTCGATCAACACCGCGTACGTCGCGATGGAGAACCAGCTCGACCTGTGCGCGGTCGCCGACACGGCCTACCTGGCTGGCTTCCGGCCCTCGCTCTCCGAGGCGCCCGACAGCTCGACGAACGCTGACGGCATCCAGGTCGAGCCGTCGATGGTCCTCGGCATCCAGAACACGTCCCCGCTCGCGATGGCGTCCGCGTACGCGACGTTCGCGTCGGGCGGCAAGTACTGCGAGCCGGTCGCGATCACGTCGGTCCTCGACGCCGAGGGCAAGGAGCTCGAGGTCCCGTCCGCGAACTGCCGCACCGTCATCGACTCGTCGGTCGCCGCGGGTGTCAACCACGCGCTCAAGGGCGTGCTCGACAACGGCGGCGCGAAGGCCTCGCGACTCTCGGGCCGCACGGCCGCGGGCAAGACCGGAACGGCACAGATGAGCTACCACACGTGGTTCGTCGGCTACACCCCGCAGCTGTCCACCGCCGTGTGGGTGGGCCACCCCGACCGCAACATCTCGATGCAGAACATCGTGATCAACGGTATCCGCCGCCCGATCGTCTACGGCTCGACGATCGCCGCCCCGACGTGGAAGCGGTTCATGGACACCGCCCTCAAGGGGCAGCCGAACAAGGAGTTCCCCGAGGTCAGCACCAAGGTCCTGCACGGCGAGAAGGTCGCCGTGCCGCGCGTGTGGGGCCAGTCGGTCGACGCCGCGAAGAAGCTCCTCGAAGAGGCGGGCTTCTCCGTGACGGTGCGCGAGCAGAAGGTCTACTCGAGCGCACCTGACGGTGCCGTCGCCTACACGTCGCCGTCAGGTACCGCGACGAAGGGCACGCTCATCTCGATCTACGTGTCCAACGGGCAGCCCGAGCCGGCGAAGAGCGACGACAACAAGGACAACGCGGGCGACAACGGTAAGGACAACAAGAAGGACAAGAAGAAGGACCGCGGCGGGGCGCGGGGCAACGACTGACGTGGCTGAGGTCTGGAAGACGCTCCGACGCACGCTCGGAGCGGGTCTGGTGGCGGGCGTCGCCGGCGTCGCCTACGCGCGCTGCGAGGCTGAGATGTTCACGCTGCGCCGCGTCACCGTTCCCGTACTCCCCTCCGGCGCCGCTGACCTGACCGTCCTGCACCTGTCCGACCTGCATCTCACACCGAGCCAGACCCGGAAGATCGCCTGGGTCCGGGAGCTCGCCGACCTCGAGCCCGACTTCGTCGTCGACACGGGCGACAACATGGCGCACGTCGACGTGCTGCCGCACCTCCTGCACGCGCTCGAGCCGCTCCTCGCATTCCCCGGCGCGTTCGTCATGGGCTCGAACGACTACTTCTCGCCCCACGCCAAGAATCCTGCGCGCTATCTCTTGCCTGACGCCCGCACACCACACGTGCCGCGCAAGCCTGACCTCCCGGTCCATGAGCTCGCGAGCGCCCTGTCCGAGGCCGGCTGGGTCGACCTCGACAACAGCAGGGCCCGGACGACGATCGCCGGCCTCGACGTGGCGCTCGCCGGCCTGGACGACCCACACATCGACCGTGACAAGATGCCCGCTCCTGACCAGACGACGGCGGGCGCGGACCTGCGCCTCGGCGTCGTGCACGCCCCCTACGTCCGGGCGCTCGACGCGCTGCAGCGCGACGGCGCGGAGCTCCTCATCGCGGGGCACACGCACGGCGGGCAGCTCTGCCTGCCGGGCTTCGGTGCGCTCGTGACGAACTGTGACCTCGACCGAGGGCGCGCCCAGGGGCTGCACGGTTGGCCAGGCGCGCGGCCGGACGAGTTCGGCAGTCACGACTCCACGTGGCTGCACGTCTCCGGTGGGCTCGGCACGTCCCCGTACACGCCGGTGCGCTTCGCGTGCCGCCCGTCCGCGACGCTCCTCACCCTCACCGCCCGCTGAGAACCGCGGGACTCCGCCGGTTTCGTGAAGTAGCCCCCTGTCGGCTATCCTGAGCGAGGCCGTTTTCGAGGTGATCACCTCGGGGGCAGTCGCTAGACCTCGGGGTGTGGCGCAGCTTGGTAGCGCGCTTCGTTCGGGACGAAGAGGTCGCAGGTTCAAATCCTGTCACCCCGACCAGCCGAGAGGCCCTCCGCTCACCGAGCGGGGGGCCTCTTGCTTTGCCCTCCGACCGTCAGACGTAGGACCTTTGTGCGCTTAGTGGTTTCAGCAATTGCTAAACTCCTCAATCGAGGAGGTCTCATGACCATGTCTGACGCGACCGCGCCGCTCTACGCGATCAAGGCCGAGCTGTTCAAGTGCTTGGCCCACCCCACCCGGATCCAGTGCCTCGAGGTGCTGAGCACCGCCCCCGAGCACCGCGCGACCGTCGCGACGCTGCTCGCCGTGACCGGCGTCGAGGCCTCGCCTCTCTCGCAGCACCTCGCGTCGCTCAAGAGCGCGGGGATCGTGTCGTCGTCGCGTGAGGGCAACGCCGTGACGTACGAGCTCACCGAGCCTCTCGTCGCGGAGCTGCTGGTCGTCGCGCGCGCCATGCTGCGCAACCGTCTCGACCGCAACGCGTCCCAGCTCGCCGCAGCCGACGACCTCCCTGACCTGACCCACCAGGCCCGCAGCACAGGGCCGGTCGAGCGATGAACGGGTATCTGCGGTCGATGCGCGACCTCCTGCCGTCCCGCGCCGACCTCGACCTGCGCCCCGCGACGTTCCGCGCCGATCTCCTCGCCGGCATCACCGTCGGCGTCGTCGCGCTCCCCCTGGCGCTCGCCTTCGGCGTCAGCTCGGGCGTCGGCCCTGCGGCCGGTCTCGTCACGGCGGTCGTCGCCGGGATCGTCGCCGCCGTGTTCGGCGGCTCGCGCGTCCAGGTCTCCGGCCCGACGGGCGCCATGGCGGTCGTCCTCGCCCCGCTCGTCGCGGATCATGGCGCGGCGGCCGTCCCGATCGTCGCCGTCCTCGCTGGCGCGATCGTCCTGCTCGCGGGCATCGCCCGGCTCGGCCGCGCGGTCGCGTTCATCCCGTGGCCGGTCGTCGAGGGGTTCACGCTCGGCATCGCGGCGATCATCTTCCTGCAGCAGGTTCCCGCTGCCGTGGACGTCGTCGCGCCGGTTGGCGGCAACCCGCTCGTCACCGCCGTCCGCGCGGTCGGCGACGCCGGGCCCGCGCTCGCCTGGAGCCTCGGGGCCGTCGCCGTCGTCGGGGCGATCATGCTGCTCCTCCCGCGGGTGGCTCCCGGGGTGCCGGCATCGCTCGTCGCGGTCGTCGTGGTCACGGTCGTGGCGGAGCTGCTGCACGCGCCCGTCGCTCGGATAGGCACGCTGCCCGAAGGTCTCGCCGCGCCGTCCGCCCCGGACCTCTCGTTCGGGCTGCTGCGCGAGCTCTCCGGCCCCGCCCTGGCCGTCGCGGCGCTCGCCGCGATCGAGTCGCTGCTCTCGGCGCGCGTCGCCTCGGCGATGCCGAGCGACCTGCCCGACGCCGCACGCCGCTACGACCCGGACCGCGAGCTCGTCGGACAGGGCCTCGCCTCGCTCGCGTCAGGCATGTTCGGCGGCATGCCCGCGACGGGCGCCATCGCCCGCACCGCTGTCAACGTGCGCGCGGGCGCGCGGACGCGGACGGCCGGGGTCGTCCACGGGCTCGTCATCCTCGGCGTCATCTACCTCGCGACCGGACCGGTCGCGCGCATCCCGCTCAGCGCGCTCGCCGGGGTGCTCATGGTCACGGCCATCCGCATGGTCAACGTGCCCGTCGCTCGCGCCGTGCTCACGACGACGCGGGGCAGCGCGCTCGTCCTCGTCGTGACCGGGGTCGTGACGATCGCCGTCGACCTGATCGACGCCGTGCAGGTCGGCCTGCTCGCCGCCGCCTTCCTCACGTTGCGCAGCGTCGCGAAGGCCTCGTCGGTCGACCGGGAGCCTCTCCCGGGGCCGGCACAGCCGGGTGACGAGCACATCGCGCTGTTCCGCTTCGACGGAGCCCTGTTCTTCGGCGCAGCCGAGCGGATCAGCGAGAAGGTGCGCACGGACAACGACGCGCGCGTCGTGGTGCTGCGCCTCTCCCAGCTCCGCATGATCGACGCGACGGGCGCGAACGCGCTCGCCGAGCTCGTCGCCGACCTCGAACGGTCAGGGGTGACCGTCCTGGTCAAGGGCATCCAGCCGCGCCACCTGCAGATGCTGACGCGGGTGGGTGTGCTCGACAACCTGCGTCACGAGGAGCACCTGTTCGAGTCCCTCGACCTTGCGATCGCCCACGCGCGCAGCCACGTCGCGCGCCTGGGCTGACCGCTCGGCTCAGGCCTTGTTCTCGCGGCGTGCGCGGACGTCGGCGGCGAGCTCGCGCAGGAGCGTCGCGGTCGTCTCCCAGTCGATGCACGCGTCCGTGACGGACTGACCGTAGGTCAGGCCGCTCGGCGCGGGCTTCTGCGCGCCGGCGACGATGAAGCTCTCCATCATGATCCCGGCGATGCCGGCGTTGCCTGCGGCGATCGAGGCTCCGATCTCGCGGACGACCTCCGCCTGACGGACATGGGACTTCCCGGAGTTGCCGTGGGACGCGTCGATCATGAGGCGCGGCTCGAGGCCTGCCGTGGTCACGACGTCGAGGGCGGCTGCGACGGACGCATCGTCGTAGTTGGGGCCGCCGCGGCCGCCGCGGAGGATGACGTGGCAGTCCGGGTTTCCGGCCGTCGCGACGGCCGCAGCGCGGCCGGCGGAGTCGACGCCGAAGAACGTGTGCTCGGCTGCGGCGGTGATGCAGCCGTCGACGGCGATCTGGACGTCACCGTCGGTCGCGTTCTTGAACCCGACCGGCATGGACAGGCCGGATGCGAGCTGGCGGTGCACCTGCGACTCGGCGTTGCGGGCGCCGATCGCTCCCCACGAGACGGCGTCGGCGATGAACTGCGGGCTCGTGGGCTCGAGGAACTCGCACGCAGCCGGGACGCCCTCGTCGAGCACGCCGAGCAGGACCTCGCGGGCGAGGCGCAGGCCGCGCTGGATGTCGTGGCTGCCGTCGAGGCCGGGGTCGTTGATGAGGCCCTTCCAGCCCACGGTCGTGCGCGGCTTCTCGAAGTACACGCGCATGACCACGCACAGGTCCTCGGCCAGCTCGGGAACGAGGGCCGCGAGGCGACGCGCGTAGTCGAGCGCAGCGTCGGCGTCGTGCACGGAGCAGGGGCCGACGACGACGAGCAGACGGTCGTCGATGCCGCTCAGCACGGCGCGCACCTCGTCGCGCGAGCGCGCCACCAGGTCGGCGTTGGCGCCGGTCAGCGGGAGGTCGGCGAGCATCTCCGCGGGGGTGGGCAGCGGTGCGAGCTCGCGGACGCGAAGGTCGCTGGTGCTGGGTGCCGCGAGAGGCGCGGTGGCGGTCATGGTCGAGCTCCGATTCCTTGGGTCTGGTCAGGTACGGCCTGCTCAGACGGAGCCTCGGCGGCCGTCCCGCACGCGGAGTCGGCCCGTCTGAACGACGAAGGGCCGAGACGTCACGCGTCTCAGCCCTGTGCTGGCTCCGGGTGGATGTTGGTCAGGCAGCAGCCCGCTCGGCCCCACCAGGAGCCAGCGTAAAGCGCCAATACCAACGGTTGTTCATGACGGGGAGGCTAGCACAGGGTGTCTTGCCTGCCGAGTAGTGCGTCCGCCTGCTGGTCAGGCGTGGCCGCCCGGGGAGACGCGGGGTGCGCGGAACGGCAGGTCGCCGCCCCGGTGGGTCGAAAGTCCCATCCCTCCGGGACCACTACATCTAGTCTACTTACACGCAGGTAAGCACAAGATGTAGTGGCGACAGGGACTGAGGCGGACAAGAGATGACGATCATCGCGGACGGGACCGAACGAGCACAGGCGCACGCACCCGACCGCGAGGCCCCCAGCGGCCCCGCCCTCAGCGTCCGCAAGCGCGACGGGCGCACCCTCCCGTTCGACTCGACCCGCATCCGCGCCGCCATCACCAAGGCCTTCCTCGAGGTCCACGGCGAGGTCAGCCCGCTGCACGACCTCACGATCACCGACCTCGTCGAGCGCACGCTCGACGAGCTCCGCACCCGCTACGCCGGCGAGGTGCAGATCTACGAGATCCAGAACGTCGTCGAGCACACGCTGCTCTCCTCGCACGAGTACGACGTCGCGAAGGTCTACATCGACTACCGCGTGCAGCGCGACCTCGCGCGCTCGCAGTCCGTCGACGTCAACCACTCGATCGGGCAGCTCATCGGCAAGGACTCGTCCGTCGTCCACGAGAACGCCAACAAGGACGCCGACGTCTTCAACACGCAGCGCGACCTCACGGCCGGCGCCGTCGGCAAGGCCATCGGCCTGCGCATGCTGCCCGACCACGTCGCCAACGCGCACACCAAGGGCGACATCCACTACCACGACCTCGACTACCACCCCTACGCGCCGATGACGAACTGCTGCCTCATCGACTTCCACGCGATGCTCTCCGAGGGCTTCCGCATCGGGAACGCGCAGGTGTCCCCGCCGCGCTCCATCCAGACGGCGACGGCACAGATCACGCAGATCATCGCCAACGTCTCCTCGAGCCAGTACGGCGGCTGCTCGGTCAACCGCATCGACGAGCTCCTCGCCCCGTACGCGGAACGCAACTTCGAGAAGCACCTCGCCGACGCCGAACGCTGGATCGAGGACGAGTCGCGCCGCGACGAGTACGCCCGGGAGAAGACCCGCAAGGACATCTACGACTCGATGCAGTCCCTCGAGTACGAGATCAACACCCTGTTCACGTCCAACGGGCAGACGCCGTTCACGTCCGTGGGCTTCGGCCTCGGGACCGGGTGGTTCGAGCGTGAGATCCAGCGCGCGATCCTCGAGGTGCGCATCCTCGGCCTCGGCAAGGAGCGCCGCACGGCGATCTTCCCGAAGCTCATCTTCACGCTGCGCCGCGGGGTCAACCTCGAGCAGGGCGACCCGAGCTACGACATCAAGCAGCTCGCGGTCGAGTGCGCGACCAAGCGCATGTACCCCGACATCCTCAGCTACGACAAGATCGTCGAGATCACGGGCTCGTTCAAGGTGCCGATGGGTTGCCGCTCCTTCCTCCAGGGCTGGAGCGACGCCGCGGGCCGCGACGTCGTCGAGGGCCGCATGAACCTCGGCGTCGTGACGCTCAACGTCCCGCGCATCGCTCTCGAGACGCGCGGCGACATCGAGGGGTTCTGGGCGCTGCTCGAGCAGCGCCTCGAGATCGTCCACGACGCGCTCCTCTACCGCGTCGAACGGTGCAAGGAAGCGGTGCCCGCGAACGCGCCCATCCTGTACCGGCACGGTGCGTTCGGCGAGCGCCTCGCCCCGGAGGACGACGTCGACTCGCTGTTCCGCGGCGGCCGCGCGACCGTGTCGCTCGGGTACATCGGCCTCTACGAGGCCGCGGCCGCGTTCTTCGGCGGCGAGTGGGAGTCCGACCCGGAGGCGAAGGAGTTCACGCTCCGGGTCCTGCGCACCCTCTCCGAGCACGCCCGTGCGTGGACGGCCGAGCACAACTACCAGTTCTCCGTCTACGCGACGCCGAGCGAGAGCCTGACGGACCGCTTCGCTCGTCTCGACGCGAAGAAGTTCGGGGACGTCGAGAACATCACCGACAAGGGCTATTACACGAACTCGTTCCACTACGACGTCCGCAAGGACCCGACGCCGTTCGAGAAGCTCGACTTCGAGAAGGTCTACGCGCCACTGACGTCGGGCGGGTTCATCCACTACTGCGAGTACCCCGTCCTGCAGCAGAACCCCAAGGCCCTCGAGGCAGTCTGGGACTACGCGTACGACCGCGTCGGCTACCTCGGCACGAACACGCCGATCGACCACTGCCTCGAGTGCGACTTCCACGGCGACTTCACGCCCACCGCACGCGGCTTCGCGTGCCCGGCGTGCGGCAACGACGACCCGCGCACGTGCGACGTCGTCAAGCGCACCTGCGGCTACCTCGGCAACCCGCAGCAGCGGCCCATGGTCCGCGGGCGCCATATCGAGATCTCCTCGCGCGTCAAGCACATGGCGGGCAGCACGGGTTCGCTTCCTGATGGCGCGTGAGCCGCTCCCGGACTGGAGGTCCGACCGCCTCAGCCAGGGGCGCGTCGCGGACTACAAGCCGTTCGTCATGGTCGACGGCGAGGGCGTGCGCTGCTCGCTGTACGTGAGCGGCTGCCCGTTCGCGTGCGAGGGCTGCTTCAACGAGGCAGCCTGGTCGTTCCGGTACGGGCAGGTGTTCGACGACGCGCTCGGCGACCGCATCGCCGCGGACCTCGCGCACGAGGCCGTGCAGGGCCTGACCCTGCTCGGCGGCGAGCCGTTCCTCAACACGGGCGTGTGCCTCGCCGTCGTGCGGCGGCTGCGCGCGGCGCACGGGCGCGCCAAGGACCTGTGGGCGTGGAGCGGCTACACGTTCGAGGAGCTGCTCGCGTGGGCCGAGGCCGGGCACGACGACAAGGCCGAGCTCCTCGCCGAGGTGGACGTGCTCGTCGACGGGCGGTTCGACGTCGCGCAGAAGGACCCGCGGCTCGCGTTCCGCGGGTCGCGCAACCAGCGGGTCCTCGACGTGCCCGCTTCGCTCGCGGCGGGCCGCGCCGTGGCGTGGGGCGGCGTGCAGGACGCCTCCGCGACGTTCGAGCAGGTGGACCGGCGGGCGCTCGTCTGAGCACGGCGCCGGGACGCCGGTGCACTCAGCCCCCCGACGGCCGGGACTCGCTGCCCACAGACGGGCGGCTGCAAGCAACTCCCCACAACGTTGGGCTGCGCCGTCCGCGGGACCGCGACTCCCATATCGGTCGCGCGGCCCCCGCGGCGTGACGATGATGAGGGCATGGACCTCAAGGACCACCTGCACGGATACCTGCGGAACCGGCGCTCAGACCTGCTGTCGAAGCTTGACGGGCTGAGCGAGCACGACGCGCGCCGCCCGATGACGGCCACCGGCACGAACCTGGCCGGGATCGTCAAGCACGTCGCGAGCGTCGAGGTGGGGTACTTCGGCGAGGTCTTCGAGCGCCCGTTCCCGACCCCACTCCCGTGGTTCGACGACGACGCCGAGCCCGACGCAGACTTCTGGCTGCCCGAGGGGCAGACGGTGGCCGACGTCGTCGCGCTCCACCACGCGTGCGCCGCGCACAGCGACGCGACGATCGAGGCGCTGCCGCTCGACGCCCCGGGCGTCGTTCCCTGGTGGGCTCCCGACCGTCGCGAGGTCACCCTCGGACAGCTGCTCGTGCACATGCTCGCGGAGACCGCCCGTCACGCGGGTCACGCAGACATCGTCCGCGAGATGATCGACGGTGCCGCGGGGATGGCCCCCGGTGACGACATGGTGACGGGACGCACGCCCGAGGAGTGGGCGACGCACCGGGCACGGATCGAGGCAGCCGCCAGGGCGACGGTCCCCGGCGCAAGCTGAGGCTCCGCTCACCACGCGAGCGCTCGGAACACCGGAGGCCCCACCGCGGTTGTAACGACCATGCCCGTCACTCTCTCCATGCTCGACCTTGCCCCGATCGCCCCCGGCGAGACCGCGTCCGACAGCTTCGCAGCGTCGGTCGCTCTCGCCCAGCAGGCCGAGAAGAGCGGCTACGCGCGCGTCTGGTACGCCGAGCACCACAACATGCCGTCCATCGCATCGAGCGCCACCTCTGTGCTCATCGCGCACGTCGCCTCGCAGACGTCGACGATCCGCCTCGGCGCGGGCGGCATCATGCTGCCCAACCACTCCCCGCTCGTCATCGCCGAGCAGTTCGGCACCCTCGAGGCCCTCCACCCGGGACGCATCGACCTCGGACTCGGACGCGCGCCCGGCGGCGACCACTCCACCTTCCGCGCCCTGCGCCGCGACCCCGCCGCGTCCGACCGCTTCCCGCAGGACGTCGTCGAGCTGCAGGCGTACCTCGCCGGGCGGTCCCGCGTCCCAGGCGTCACCGCCACCCCGGGAGCCGGCTCGCACGTGCCGCTGTACATCCTCGGATCGTCCCTGTTCGGCGCACACCTCGCGGCGACGCTCGGCCTGCCGTACGCCTTCGCGTCGCACTTCGCGCCCGCAGCCCTGCACGACGCCGTCGCGACCTACCGGCGTGAGTTCCAGCCGTCCGACCAGCTCGCCGAGCCGTACGTCATCGCCGGCGTCAACGCGATCGCGTCCGACGACCACGACGACGCTCTCGAGCAGCTCACGCAGGTCAAGCGGGCACGCGTGCTCATGCTCCTGCGGCAGAGCGGGCAGGTCCCCCTCGACCGCACGTTCACCGACGACGAGCTCGACATGCTGCTCGACTCCCCCGTCGGCGCGCAGGTCGCGTACATGACCCACTACACGGGAGTCGGCACCGGCGCGGAGGTCTCCGAGTACATCTCTGCCTTTGCAGCGCGCACCAGTGCGGACGAGGTGATCGTCGCCCACTCGTCGCTCGACGTGGCCGCCCGCCTCAGGTCAGTCGAGCTCCTCGCTACCGCCCACCACTGATCGCGACGGCGCTCCTCGCGGTCAGCCCGTCGGGGAGCGCCCCGCTTCAGGCCTCCGTGTGCTTCAGACCTCGAGGATGGCCTCGCGCTCGGCCGACAGACGGGCCACCTCGTCCGCGGCCACGCCCGAACGCTCACCGAGCAGACGCTCGACCCGCTGGACCGCCTCGCGAGCGCGCTGACTGCGCGCTCGCGCGTCCTGCACCGAACGACGTACGGACATCGCCGAGAAGATGTCGTCGAAGAACATGTCCATCAGCTTGGTCCCCTCGGTCACGCCCACCGAGTCGACTCCCGCGACGAGGTCCACGTCGGCGAGCTCACGCTGCAAGCGCCGCACGGCATCGTCGGCCTGACGCATGAGACGCTGCGCCTCGTCGATCTTCGAGTGCTTGACCATGTCGGTGGCGACGCCGCCGCCGAACAGGTCGAACGTCGCCCACGACTCGGCGCTGGCAAGCACCCGGAGCACCGCGTCAAACCTGTCACGTGCCCTGCGCGCAGCGATCAGCGCCTCGTCGAGCTCGCGACTCACCTCCCGTGCAGCCCCCAGCTCGGTCGCGAGCGCGTCGAGCCGAACCCCGTCCGGGTGCCCGCTCGCACGCAGCCAGTCACCGCGAGCCGCGAGCACCGAACGCCGCCACGTCTCGAGGTCGCCGAGCGCCTCGATGCGTGCCGACAAGTTCTCCACGTCGGTGCGGGCCGCGCTCGCCCGTGCGACCGCAGTCGCGTGGGCGGCCTCCGCGCGAGCCTCCTCGGCGCGCTCGCGCATCAGGTCGTCGGCGCGTGTGCCGCGGAAGGTCGCGGCGAGCCGCTCGAACGAGAAGCCCTCGAGACGCACGACGTCAGCGCGCTCGGCGTCGAGCATCCTGCGCGTCTCGGACACCTGCTGCTCCGCCTGGGAGAGCTCACGACGTGCCACGTCACGAGCGCGCAGCAGCGCAGCGCGCTCCTCGAACGCCCCCGCCACCTCCTCGAGCCGTGCGTGGATCGCCGCGCCGTCGAGGCGGGCGGCACCCGCGGGCCCGTCGGCTGGCCCGCTCACGGGCAAGGGACGGTCAACGGGGCCGTCGTACGGATCCCCACGACCTCCTCGAGCGGCACCGACACGTTCGTGCTCAGCCCGAGCGTCGAGACCCGGACGCCGACGACGCCCGTCGCGACCACCGTGCTCGCCGCATGCGTGCCGCACCCGAAGCCCATCGTCACGACGGCTTCCACGACACCGTCGGACGGGACCTTGATGGAACGGTCGCCCGGCACGGCGGTCGGGTCCTGCACCGGGTCCGTGACGGGACGGAAGGTGACGGTGAGCTGCGACGACGCGTCGGCCTCGGGCGCCGAGAGCACCACGGGCGTCAGCGACGCGTTGCGGATCTCGACGGCGAACGTCGTCGTCCCGCCTGCCGGGTCCGCGAGGACCCGCCCGTCGCCAGCGTCCGCGACCTGAACCAGGTCGAAGAGATGCGTGCGGTCGCCACGCTCGATCGACGGCGTCAGCGCCAGGAACAGCCACGCGCCCACGAGCACAAGGACCGCGAGCACGGCGATGCCGGCCTTGCCGAACCTTCGCCACGGGATCAACGGAGCGGGCTTGGGCCCGGTGTCCATGACCGACGTGAGCCATGCGCTGCGAGCGACGGGCGAGGCGTCGCGCATCGCCATCATCGGATCCTGCTTGCGGTCGTCCTCATGAGTGCCCCCTGGTGTTTTCGCAGATCGTAGCGAACTCGAGCCCTCGACAACAGACCGGCCGGGGGCGCCGGGAGGCCTTCTCACAGCCGATCGCCCGGGTGCACACATGACGCGTGCACCCGGGCGATCAGTGAAGCCCAGCCCGGCGGTCAGCCCGTGAAAGCGGCGCGCACCTCGTCAAGACGCCCCGCGACGACCTCAGCGACCTGCACCGCGTTGAGCGCAGCACCCTTGCGGAGGTTGTCGTTGCTGATGAACAGCGCGAGCCCACGCCCGCCGGGGACCGACTGGTCCACGCGGATGCGTCCCACGAAGGACGGGTCGGCGCCAGCCGCCTGCAGCGGGTTCGGCACGTCAGTCACCTCGACACCCGGCGCCCCGGACAGCAGCTCCGTGGCACGTTCGGGCGACAGGGGCTGGCCGAACTCGGCGTTGACGACGAGCGAGTGCCCCGAGAACACCGGGACGCGCACGCACGTCCCGGAGACCGCAAGCTCGGGCAGGCCGAGGATCTTGCGGGACTCGTTGCGGAGCTTCTGCTCCTCGTCGGTCTCGAGCGAGCCGTCGTCGACGATCGAGCCAGCGACCGCCACGACGTTGAACGCGATGTTGCGCACGTACTTGTCCGGCTCGGGCAGCGCCACCGCTGAACCGTCGGTGACGAGCGCCTCGAGCGGCACGTCGCCCGCGACCGCGGCACGCACCTGGTCGGCGAGCTCGGTCGCCCCGGCCAGGCCAGAGCCGGACACGGCCTGGTAGGTCGACACGATGAGGCGCTCGAGCCCAGCCTCGTCAGCGAGCGGCTTGAGGACCGGCATCGCGGCCATCGTCGTGCAGTTCGGGTTCGCGATGATCCCCTTGCGCGCCTCCACGACGACCTCGGGGTTCACCTCCGACACGACGAGCGGCACGTCCGGGTCGAGCCGCCACGCGGACGAGTTGTCGATGACGACGGCGCCCGCCGCCGCGAAGCGCGGCGCGTGCTCCTTGGACGTGCCGCCGCCCGCGGAGAAGATCGCGATGTCGATCCCCGAGAGGTCGGCGGTCGCCACGTCCTCGACGACGACGTCCTGCCCCTTCCAGGGCAGCACCTTGCCGGCAGAGCGCGCGGACGCGAAGTAGCGGATCGTCCCGACCGGGAAGCCGCGCTCGTCGAGCAGGCGGCGCATGACCGCGCCGACCTGACCGGTCGCACCGACGACGGCGACAGTGAGGTTCTCAGCCATGGTTCAGCGCCCCGTTCCCGCGTAGACGACCGCTTCGGCCTCGCCGTCGAGCCCGAAGGCCGTGTGCACGGCGCGGACCGCGTCGTCGAGGGTGTCCTCGCGGGTGACGACGGAGATGCGGATCTCCGAGGTGGAGATCATCTCGATGTTGATGCCCGCGTCACGCAGCGCCCCGAAGAGCTTCGCGGACACGCCCGGGCTGGACTTCATGCCCGCGCCGACGAGCGAGAGCTTGCCGACCTGGTCGTCGAACTGCAGCGAGGCGAACTTCAGCTCCTCCTGCGCGGCGGTCAGCGCGGCGAGCGTCCCGGGGACGTCGCCCTCCGGCAGCGTGAACGAGATGTCGGTCAGGCCGGTCTGGGCGGCGGACACGTTCTGGACGATCATGTCGATGTTCGCGCCCGCGGTCGCGACGACCTCGAAGATGCGCGCTGCGGTGCCGGGGACGTCGGGCACGCCGACGACGGTGATCTTGGCCTCGGACCGGTCGTGGGCCACGCCGGTGATGATCGGGTCTTCCATCGGGAGCTCCTCGCCGTTCTCGGCGTTCAGGGGTCGGTTGGTCACGAGGGTGCCCTCCTTTCCGGAGAAAGAGGACCGCACGTGGATCGGGACGTCGTAGCGACGCCCGTACTCGACGCAGCGCAGGTGCAGGATCTTCGCGCCGCTCGCCGCCATCTCGAGCATCTCCTCGTAGGTGAGGCGCTCGACCTTGCGGGCGGCAGGCACGATCCGCGGGTCGGCCGTGAACACACCGTCGACGTCGGAGTAGATCTCGCAGACGTCCGCACCGAGGCCCGCCGCGAGCGCGACGGCCGTCGTGTCGGAGCCGCCGCGGCCCAGCGTCGTCACGTCGTTCGTGTCGCGCGTGACGCCCTGGAAGCCGGCGACGATCGCGACCGCGCCCTTCTCGATCGTCTCGCGGACGCGTGACGGGACGACGTCGACGATGTGCGCCTTGCCGTGCACGGCGTCGGTGATGACGCCGGCCTGCTGGCCGGTGAACGACTTCGCCTTGATGCCGAGGTTGTTGATCGCCATCGCGAGCAGCGACATCGAGATGCGCTCGCCCGCCGTCAGGAGGATGTCGAGCTCACGCTGCGGGGGGGCTGGTGTGACCTGCTGGGCGAGGTCGAGGAGCTCGTCCGTCGTGTCGCCCATGGCCGAGACCACGACGACCACGTCGTTCCCGGCTCTCTTGGACTCGGCGATCCGCTTCGCCACCCTCTTGATGCTCTCCGCATCCGAGACTGACGAGCCGCCGTACTTCTGCACGATGAGTGCCATACGTTGCTCTCTTCTGTCACTGGTCCCGTCGATCTAAACGTCCACCAGGTGTTGTGTGAGTCGTGGCGATCATAGCCACGGCGCCGCGCGGGCCGCGACGGCCCTTCGTCATGCGGACGCGACGACGCCGCGGCCTCCGTCGTCGGAGTGCCGCGGCGTCGCGTGGTCAGCGTGCGTGGATCAGTTCTTCTGCTGCTTGGCGATGTAGTCCTGAGCGGAGTCCACGGCCTTGTCGACGTGACCGTCGACCTTGTCGGGAGTCTTGCTCTTGACGAAGTCGCCCGCCTTCTCGAGGCCGTCGGAGACCTTGTCCCCATGCTGCTCGAGGGCGTCCTTCGCCTTGCCGACCAAGTCACCGAGTCCCATGCGCATCTCCTCTCCTCGAGCGCGCCGACGCAGCCCGTCCGCGCATCCGTTGCTCACGCTAACCCGCGCCCCGCGTCCTTGCCAGGGTGCCCGCCCGCGGCCCGCGTCGGCCCCGGTCAGGTCGTGAGGAGCTGCCACCCGAGCCGGACGATGAGAGCGCCTACGACGAGCACGAACACGACACGCACGAACGTCGACCCCTTCGACACGGCCATGCGCGCGCCGATGTACCCGCCGACGAGGTTGGCCACGCCGACGGTCAGCCCGAGGCTCCAGAGCACGGCGCCGTACGGCACGAAGAAGATGAGGGCGCCCGCGTTGGTCGCGAAGTTGACGATCTTCGCGAGGGCTGACGCCGGGAGGAACGCGTAGCCGAGCACGCTCACGAGACTGATGACGAGGAACGTCCCCGTGCCGGGGCCGAGCAGGCCGTCGTACGCACCGATGACGAGCCCGAGCCCCGCGGCGGTCCATCGGTGGGTGGCCGTGCCTTCCCAGCGGAGGCTGGACGTCCTGCCGAGCTGCGGCTTGAGCAACGTGTACGCGGCGACGGCGACCAGGACGACGAGGATGATCGGCGTGAACAGCCCGGCGGGGATGCGCGAGGCGAGCGCTGCTCCGCCGACGGCGCCAGCGAGGGCTGCGAGGGCCATCGGCAGCGCGGTGCGCAGGTCGGGTCCGACGCGCCGGTAGTACGTGATCGCCGAGACGGAGGTGCCCATGATCCCGGCGAGCTTGTTCGTGGCGAGCGCCTGCACGGGACTGATCCCGGGGACGAGCAGGAGCGCGGGAAGCTGGACGAGCCCGCCGCCGCCGACCACGGCGTCGATCCAGCCCGCTGCGAAGCCGGCCACGACCAGCAGCAGGATCGTGGTGCCGGGGATGTCCATGCGTCGGTGCGCGGGTCAGCGCGCGGCGTCGGCCGGGGCGTCTGCCCCGCCCTGGAGGGCCTCGTACTCGGCCTCCGCTGCGACGTCGTCGTCCACGTCGAGACGCAGGTGCGCGAGGATCATCTGCAGCACGCGCGCAGCCGAGGCGGCGCGCTCGGCCCAGCTCGAGAGCGCGGAGAACTGCCACCACCAGAGCGCCTCGACGACGTGCCCGGCCTCGTGGTGCGCGAGGCCCTGCATGAGGGCCGCGGCGATCGCTGCGACGTCGTCGGAGAGGCTCGCGTCGCCGGTCTCGCCGCCGAGCACAGGGTCGACGACCTCGGGGTAGGCGTCGAGCCCGTCGAGGACGCGGGCGAGCGCGACGCGCAGCGGCTCGACGTCCGTGTCCGGTCCGGAGTCGGGTTCGAAGCGCTCGTCGGGGACGACGTCGACCATCGCGCCGAGCCGTGCGCCGGCGGCGAGGATGTCGGTCGTCGCGAGGAGCAGCAGCGGGATCGCGGCCTCGGGTGCGGCGCCGGAGGCGACCTGGGTGCTCGTCTCGAGGAAGCGGGTGGCCTGGGCGGCGAAGGACTCGGCGACCTCCGCGAGGCTCGCCGGGGTGGGCGCGGGTGCGGCCGCGTGCTCAGCCATGAACGACTCTCCGTCCTTCGAACGCCCGGCCGAGGGTGACCTCGTCGGCGTACTCCAAGTCTCCCCCGACCGGCAGGCCGGAGGCGAGTCGCGTGACGCGGAGCCCCATGGGGACGAGCAGGCGCGAGAGGTAGGTGGCGGTGGCCTCACCCTCGACGTTCGGGTCCATGGCGAGGATGACCTCGGCGACGGTGCCGTCAGCGAGGCGCGTCATGAGCTCCTTGATGCGCAGGTTGTCGGGCCCGACGTTGTCGATCGGGTTGATGGCGCCGCCGAGCACGTGGTACGTCCCGCGGAACTCGCGGGTGCGCTCGATCGCGACGACGTCCTTGGGCTCTTCGACGACGCAGATGACGGTCGTGCTGCGGCGCGGGTCGCGGCACACCTGGCAGCGCTCCTCCTCGGCGACGTTGCCGCACACCTCGCAGAAGCGGACCTTGTTCTTCACCTCGATCAGGGCGTCGGCGAGCCGCCGGACGTCTTCCGCGTCGGCTGCGAGCAGGTGGAACGCGATGCGCTGCGCGCTCTTGGGCCCGACGCCGGGGAGACGGCCGAGCTCGTCGATCAGGTCTTGGACTGCGCCTTCGTACACGCGTTCAGCCTAGTTCCTCGCCGGGAACCTGGACGTCACGCCTGGCCCTCGACGATCTCGGTGATGACCTTGGCGCCGAGGAGCTGTGCCACGAGCGGGACTCCCATGAGGGTGGTCTCGGAGAAGTCGACAGAGTCCTCCGCGTACGGGGGCTCCTCGTCGTAGTCCGGGGGAACCTCGGCGTCGGGGATCGCGTCGTCCACCGGGGCGGCGGGCGACGACGGGCGCGTGCTCGCGCCGGCCTGCCGCGCGGCGAGCGCAGCCTTGGCGGCCTGTGCGCCGGTGAGGTGCTGGCCGGGCAGGTCGCCCGTCGGGACGGGGGCGACGTCGGGTGACGGGACCGTCGCCGAGCGGGGCATCGCGGCCGGGCTCTGCACGTCTGCCGACGGCGCGGCGGGCGCAGGCGTGACGGGCACCGGCGTGGCGGCCGGTGCGTGCGGGGCAGCGGGCACGGAGGTGTGGGAAACCGTCGACGTGGGTGCCGGATCGGGGACGTACGTGCCGACCGGGACGACCTCCCAGTCGGTCACCGGTCCCTCAGGCTCGGGCGACCGTGCCGGTGCGGGGGCGGCCGCGGCCACCGTAGCGGCCGGCGCAGCTGCGGGCGCGGCTGCGGGCGCCGGTTCGGGGACCGGCGCGGGCACGGCTGCGGGAGCCGGATCGGCGACCGGTGCGACGACGGAGATGTTCGAGTCGACGACCGTTGCGGCTGACGGCCCGGCACGGTGCGGTTCGGCCTCGTGCGCGGCGGCGAACGATCCGGTCGCGCTCGCGAACGTGTCGTTCTCGGTAGCGAAGGGGTCGGTCTCAGACGCGAACGGGTCGGCCGGGTGGTCGCGCCCCGGGTCGGGCTCCTCGGGCGGGGTGCCCGCGGACTCGCGCGCCGACGGGCGGCCCTCGTCGATGCCGCCCTCGACCTTGACCTCGAAGCCGAGCGTCTCGTGGACGGCCTGCTGCACGAGCTGCGCGTGCGGCCCGTTGCGGAACGTCGTCGCGAGGCCGGCCGAGCCGAACGTGAGCCGCAGCGTCGTCGAGGTGAGCTCGGCGACCTGGGCGTTGTCCTTCACGAGCACCCACGTCGCGCGCTTGAGGTTGGACAGGGTCTCGAGAACCTCGGGCCAGCGACGGCGCAGCATCTCCGAGTCTTGCGATGCGGCGGCGTCCGCAGCCGGGGCGGGCCCGGAGGCCGGCTCGACGGTGGTCGCGGTGGTCGGCTCGACGGCGGCCGACTCAACGGTGGACGCGGTGGTCGGCTCGACCGCGGTCGCGGTGGTCGGCTCGATCACGGGCGTGGACACAGGCGCGGGGGCCGGCGCGGGCTCCTGCGCGACAGCGGGCGCTGGCTCAGGCGCGGGCGCATCGACGCTCGGCGTGAGCTCCTCGGCGCGAGGGGCCGGAACGTCCCAGGGCGGCGCGGGCTCGACGGCCGCCTCGGGCGCGACGGGTTGCGCGACCTGCGGGTCGGGGCGCACCTCGTCATGTCGGTGCGCCGGTCGCTCGTCGTCGTGCGGAGGCTCGAGGTCCCACGGCGGGAGGTCCTCGCCGACCGGCGCCGGACGCACGGCAGGTGCCGGGGCACCCGCGTCCGCAGCCACGTCGTCCGTCGGGGCCAGCGGGACGGGCGCCGCGGCCACCAGGCCCTCGGCGGCAGGCTCGTCAGCCGATCGCCCGGTGGCTGCCGGGCCACGGCCGGTCGCGGCCGCGAGAGCCTGACGGGCGGCGGCCGCGCCTCGACCCGTCGCGGCGGGCGCAGGGCTCGGCTGCGGCGCCGAGACGGGGGCGGCCGGACCTGATGCGGCCAGCTCCCGCACGTCGGCGGGCCGCGCCACGGGCGCACCGCCCAGACCGCGCTCGAGCCGGTCGAGGCGCGCAGCCACGCCGACCATCGCGTCGTCGGCCGCAGGCAGCAGAAGACGCGCGCACAACAGCTCGAGGTGCAGACGCGGCGAGGTCGCGCCGCTCATCTCGGTGAGCGCAGCGTTCGCCAGGTCGGCCGCCCGCGACAGCTCGGAGATGCCGAGGTTCGTCGCCTGCAGACGCATGCGCTCCATCTGGTCTGCGGGCAGCCCGCGCAGCACCGACTCGGCGCTCTCCCCGCTCACGGAGATGACGATGAGGTCGCGCAGACGCTCGAGCAGGTCCTCGACGAAGCGCCGCGGCTCGTGGCCCGAGTCGATCACCCGGTCGATGACACGGAAGATGCTCGCGCCGTCACGCGCCGCGAGGCCGTCCACGACGTCGTCGAGCAGCGTCGCGTGCGTGTAGCCGAGCAGCGCGACCGCGAGCTCGTAGTCGACCGTGCCGCCGTTCGACCCCGCGATGAGCTGGTCCATGACGGACAGCGTGTCTCGAGCCGAGCCGCCGCCCGCGCGCACGACGAGCGGCATGACGCCGCCGCCCACCTGGACACCCTCCTGGTGGCACAGCGTCTCGACGTAGGGAGCGAGCACGTCCGGCGGGATCAACCGGAACGGGTAGTGGTGCGTGCGCGAGCGGATCGTGCCGATGACCTTGTCCGGCTCGGTCGTCGCGAAGATGAACTTCAGGTACTCCGGCGGCTCCTCGACGATCTTCAGCAGGGCGTTGAAGCCCTGCGGCGTGACCATGTGCGCCTCGTCGAGGATGAAGATCTTGAACCGGTCGCGCGACGGCGAGAACGTCGCGCGCTCCCGCAGCTCACGCGCGTCGTCGACACCACCGTGGCTCGCCGCGTCGATCTCGACGACATCGAGGCTGCCCGCCCCTCCCGTCGCGAGGTCGAGGCACGACGGGCACGTGCCGCACGGGGTGTCCCGCGGCGTCTGCTCCGTGTTCTCGTGGCAGTTGAGGATGCGCGCGAGGATGCGCGCCGACGTCGTCTTCCCGCAGCCGCGCGGGCCCGAGAACAGGTACGCGTGGTTGACACGGTTCGAGCGCAGCGCCTGCATGAGCGGGCCCGTGACGTGCTCCTGCCCGATGACGTCGGCGAAGGAGTCCGGGCGGTATCGGCGGTACAGGGCTGTGCTCACGGAGCAACCCTAGACGGTCCCGCTGACACGCTCGCTGGCGTCCGTCAGCGGCGCAGCATCTTCCGCGCGAGCCCGTTGCCGATCGCCTGGACCACCTGCACGATCACCACGATCACCGCCACGGAGACGAGCGTGATCTCCCAGTTGAAGCGCTGGTAGCCGTACCGGATCGCGAAGTCACCGATGCCGCCGCCACCGATCAGGCCGGCCATCGCGGACATGTCGATCACACCGACGAACAGGAACGTGTAGCCCAGGATGAGCGGGCTCAGCGCCTCCGGGATGAGCACCGTGCGCACCACGCGCATGCGGGACGCGCCCATCGAGCGCGCCGCCTCGACGACCCCCGGGTCGATCGACACGAGGTTCTGCTCGACGAGCCGCGAGAACGCGAACGACGCCATGATCGTCATCGGGAAGATGACCGCCTCGGTACCGATCGTCTTGCCGACGACCTGCATCGTGAGCGGCCCGATCGCCGTGATGAAGATGATGAACGGGATGGGTCGAACGAGGTTCACGAGCATGTTGAGCACCGTGAACACGACGCGGTTCTCGAACAGGTTCCCCGCGCGCGTGCCGTACAGGGTCAGGCCCATGATGAGGCCGAAGAACCCGCCGACGACGAGCGTGATGCCGACCATGTAGAGCGTCTGCACGGTCGAGTCGAGCAGGACCGGGAGCATCTGGTCCCAGTCCGTCGGGCGCGCAGCACCGGGGATGAGCGTCGGGAGCGCGAGGGCGAAGGACGCGGTCATGACTGGGGCCCCTTCCGCCGGAACGGCGCTAGCGGGTCGAAGGACGGCGCGCCGCCGGGCGCCGCGTCGAGGTTCGTGGGCAGGGCGTCCCGGTCCGACGGGACCGACAGCGGCGTCGTCGACGCGCGCGGCCCGACGGCGTCCGGATCCTCGATCGGGGCCGCGGCGGTGCCGAGGTCGAGGACCGTCGTCGAGCGTGACAGGTCCGCGATGAACGCGTCGATCGCGGCGGTGTCCCCCTCGACCTCGAGGGTGAGCGAGCCGTAGGGCCGCTCGGAGATCTCGGTGATTCCGCCGTAGACGATCGTGCCGTCGACGGGGTGCTCGCGCAGCGCGCGCGTCAGGTCGGTCGACGACGCACCGTCCTCGCGGATGCCGATCGTCACGATGCGGCCCGGGTGCCGGCGGCGCAGGCGCTCGAGCGCGGCAGGGCTCGGGCGGTCGCGCAGCGCAGTCCCGACGAAGCGGCGCGTCGCGGGGTGCTTGGGCCGCGCGAACACGTCGTAGACGTCGCCGTGCTCGACGACCTTGCCGCCCTCCATGACCGCGACGCGGTCGCACACGTACTTCACGACGTCCATCTCGTGCGTGATCACGACGACAGTCACACCGAGCTCGACGTTGACCCGCTTGAGGAGGTTGAGCACGTCCTGCGTGGTCTCGGGGTCGAGCGCGCTCGTCGACTCGTCTGCGAGGAGGATCTTCGGGTTCGTGGCGAGGGCGCGGGCGATGCCGACGCGCTGCTTCTGCCCGCCGGACAGCTGAGACGGGTACTGGCGCGCCTTGTCGCTCAGCCCGACGAACTCGAGCAGCTCGGCGACGCGCGCGGCGCGTCGGGCCTTGGACCAGCCAGCGACCTCGAGCGGGTACGCGACGTTCCCCGCGACGGTGCGCGAGGACAGCAGGTTGAACTGCTGGAAGATCATGCCGATCCCGCTGCGAGCGACGCGCAGCTCGGACTCCTTGAGCGCGTGGACGTCCTGCCCGTCGACGACGACGGCGCCGCTCGTGACCGGCTCGAGCGCGTTGATGAGGCGCACGAGCGTGGACTTGCCGGCGCCCGAGTACCCGATGACGCCGTAGACCTCACCTGCCTCGATCCGCAGGTCGACGCCGTCGACGGCTCTCACCTCGCCGGACTTGGTGCGGAACACCTTGGTGGCGTCACGGAACTCCACCATGGCTTGCGGCTGGCTCATCGGCACTGCTCTCAATCCGTCGGTCACGTGTCGCTCATTGTCGCGCAGCGTGCTGCCCCGCGCCCGGGAGTCTCAGCACGACGACGGGGCTGCGCGTGCGCAGCCCCGTCGTCCTCGTGCGCGTCACCGGGCCCCTCACCGGTGACGCTGGATGGTCAGCCCTTGATCTGGGCCTGGATGTCGGCGAGGTAGCCGGCGAGCGTCGCGCCGTCCTCCTCGACGATCACGGCCGAGCCGCCCGAGGCGGCCTTGAGGGCTTCCTCGACCTCGGCGTCGTGCGCGATCTCGACGAGCTTGAGGAGGGTCGGGTCGTTCTTGTCCTCGTCGCGGGCGACCCAGATGTTGATGTACGGGCGGGCACCGACCGAGGACGGGTCGTCCTGGGCGATGGCGTCCTCGGGCTTGAGGCCCGCGTCAGCGATGAAGTCGTTGTTGATGATCGCCGCGGCGACCGACTGGAGCGAGATCGCGGCCTGGGCGGCGTCGACCGGCGTGACCTTGACCTTGGACTCGGGAAGGACGTCGAGCTCGGTCGAGGCGAGGGTGCCGCCGTCCTTGAGCTGGACGAGCCCGGCGCTCTGCAGCACGAACAGCGCGCGGTTGAGGTTCGTCGGGTCGTTGGGGACGGCGATCTCGGAGCCGGCGGGGATGGCGTCGACCGAGTCGTACTCGTTCGAGTAGAGGGCGAGCGGGTAGATCGCGGTCGAGCCGATCGGGGTCAGGTTGTCGTCGGACGCCACGTTGTAGTCCGCGAGGTACTGCAGGTGCTGGAACTGGTTGAGGTCCAGCTGGTCCTGGCTGAGCGCGGGGTTCGGCTCGGTGTAGGCCGTGAAGTTGATGATCTCGACGTCGATGCCGGCCTCTTCGGCCTTCTTCTCGAAGATGGGCCACTGGTCGTCCTGCGAGCCGACGACGCCGATGCGGACGGGCTCGGTGCGGGCGGCGGGGGTCTCGCCTGCGGCAGGGGTGGCCTTGGAGTCGTTCGAGTCGCTGCCGCAGGCGGCGAGCGTGGCGAGGAGCGCGGTGGCGGCGACGACGGCGGTGGTCTTGCGGATCATGGTTCTCTCACTTCGTGTGGTGGTGACAGTCCCTGGTCGAGGCAGCGGCAGACGCTGCGACGGGGGTCGACACAGGGAGGCGGGCGTACCGCCGAGGGCGCGGGGGGTGCGGGAGCTGGGCGCGTGACTGTGCCACGGCCTGGCAGGGTGGGCTCTCCGCCGGCGACCGCTGTGCGGTCGGGTCCTTCTGGACTGTCCGGAGGCTCAGGCCTGCGCGGCCCGCTGCGGCATTCGACAACACATCACGCCGCGACGGGAGGTCGCGGTGGCGATGAGGTCGAGGCCTGCGGTGCGGGTCATGTTCTCCACTATGGGTGGGCGCCGGCCCTCCTGACCAGCGAGATCCAGAATATCTCGGATGCTGGACGCGGCGTCCGAATTGTGGCGCCGGATCGGGAGGAGGCCGACAATCCGGGCGCCGGCGGGCATGAAAGGACCCCCCGCACACCCGCCAGAGCTCACCTACCCTTGCTGCCTTCCGGCCCTGGGGGAGTTCAGCGAGATGACGCCGTACGAGGGGTCACCCCCGAGCCTAGCCCAGCGTCGGACCGCCCTCAAACTCCGCGCACGAAGGCCGTCCGTACCCCCTGACCGTCCCAGTTTCAGCATCCGGCCACTCGTCGGGTATCCTCGGACGTGCTGTCACCAGGAGGATTCGCCTAGTGGCCTATGGCGCCGTCTTGGAAAGGCGGTTGGGTTAACGCCCTCGGGGGTTCGAATCCCCCATCCTCCGCAGTAGCACGAAAGCCCCGGACCACGCTTCACGGTCCGGGGCCTTCGTCATGTGCGAAGGTCGCACCGCGCTCTCGCCGACCACACCCCGGGCTCGCTGCGATGATGGGCTCATGCGTCCGTTCGTCACCGCGCTGCGTCGCGCCTCCGTCGCCACCCTCCTCATCGCCGCAGGCATCGCCCTCGCACCCGCAGCAGCAGCCCACAATCCGCCACCGGTTCCGACCCCGGCCGACGGCGCGACGGTCACGGAAGCCCCCGACGAGGTCGTCCTCACGTTCACCGACGTCGTGCTCGAGGTCGGCGCGACGGTCGCCGTCACCGCCCCCGACGGCACCGACGTCACTGACGGGGAAGCCGTGGTCGACGACACGGTCGTCACCCAGGCCCTCACCGCAGAGCGCCCCGCGGGCGAGTACCGCGTCGACTGGCGCGTCACCTCGGCCGACGGCCACCCCGTCGACGGCACGTTCACCTTCACCGCGTCCGCCGCCGTCGCGCCCGCCCCTGCAACCCCTGAGGCCACGCCTTCCGAGGAGCCGAGCACCCCGCCCACGACCGAGGCCCCGGTCGCACCGAGCCCCACCCCGACCGTGACGGACGACGGCGGCATCACCACGCCAGCCGAACCCGGCCGCACGATCGCCCTGGTCGTCGGAGCAGCCGCAGCGCTCGTCTTCATCCCGCTCCTCGTCCGCCGGCTGCGAGAGACGCGCGAAGGCTGACGACGCGCGCGAGCGCGCACGAGCGAACTGCTCACGTCTGCGGCGGCTGGAACGATGTACCTGCTGGAAGTGCCACCAGATATGGTGAGCGACACACACCCGCACCAGGTGCAGACGACGGAGGAGGCGACAGATGGCCCCCTCGTCGATCCGCCGCACGAGCGTCCGCGAGGTGTATGTGAGGCGAGCGGTGGCCGCTGGTGAAGGTCGTGCGCAGGACGCGTATCCCTCGAGCCGCCGCGCCGAGGTCGGTCCTAGACTCGCAGCCGTGATCTTCCGCGCCGTGGGCGATGGCCGCCCCTACCCCGAGCACGGCCTCGTCACGCCCAAGGACTGGGCTGTCGTGGCACCACGTCAGGTGCGCCTCGACGAGCTCGTCACGACCAAGCGGACCCTCAACCTCGACTCCCTCCTCTCGGACGACTCGACGTTCTACGGCGACCTCTTCGCCCACGTGATCATGTACCGCGGCGTCATGTACCTCGAGGACGGCCTGCACCGCGCCGTCCGCGCGGCGCTCCAGCAGCGCCCCATCCTGCACGCGCGCGTCCTGACGATCCCCGACGACGCAGAGCCCGTCTCGCCCGCTGACTCGGCAGCAGAGGTGACGTCCGAGCTTCCCGTGACCCGCACCCCGGCCGCTCCCGCGGCTGACGACCTCGACTAGATTGCACCTGTGAACACACCCCTGACCCCGCAGCAGGCGCGTGCCCTGCGCAGCCGCAAGCAGCACGAGCGCCAGGCCGTCGTCTTCGGTCTGCTCATCGCGCTGCTCGCGGCCACGGGCGTCGTCGGCCTCGCCGTCTACACGGGTGCGTTGTCCTTCCCCGGCTCCGCCGACTTCGTCGCGAAGGAGAAGGAGCCCGGGACGACGTTCACCGCGCCGCAGCCGTGCGTTCCCTCCGGAACCGTCCCGGTCGGCCGCAAGAAGATCAAGGTCACCGTCCTCAACGGCTCCGACCGCGCAGGGCTCGCGGCGGTCGTGAGTGACCTCCTCACCGACGAGGGGTTCACCGTCGAGGGGACCGGCAACGACACGCGCCGCCCGTCGCAGCCGATCATCTCCTTCGGACCCAAGGGCATCACCCGCGCCTACACGCTGCTCGCCTACGTGCCCGAGGCGCGGCTCGTCCTCGACAACCGGCCCGGCGCGTCCGTCGACCTGACCGTCCCCGAGAAGTTCGCGGGACTCGTCCCGAGCGACCAGGTCATCCTCGACCCGGAGATCCCCCTCGAGAGCGTCCCCGAGTGCCTCGGGCTCGACGTCGTGACACCGCAGCCCGCACCAGCTCGCTTCACCAAGACCGAGGAAGCGACCGAAGAGCCCGCGGAGGGCTGATGCCGCAGGTCCGGCGCGCACGCACGGACGCCCTCGAACGCGCACGCCTCGAGGAGATCTGCCTGCGCACCGGTGCCGCCGGCGGGGACGCCACACAGCTCCTCGACGACCCGAGCCTCCTGACCGACGCCTACCTCGCGCCCTACCTCGCGCTCGAGCCCGACCTCTGCCTCGTCCTCGTCGACGACGCCGACATCCCCGTCGGGTACGCCATCGGCGCCGCAGACACCGCCGCGTTCGAGGCGCGGTGCGCCGCATGGTGGCCGGAGGTCCGCGCCCGGCGCGGGACCCGCACCCGACCTCCCCGGCCAGGGCTCGAGCAGCACCTCGTCGAGCGGCTCGACGGCCGCAACGTCACCGACCCGCGCCTCCTCGACCAGTTCCCCGCCCACCTGCACATCGACCTGCTGCCCACCGCCCAGGGCGGCGGCAACGGCCGGCTCCTCATCACCGCGCTGCTCGACGCCCTGCGCGAGGCGGGCGCCCGCGGCGTCCATCTCGGTGTCGACCCCGCCAACACTCGTGCGCTCGGCTTCTACCGCCACCTCGGCTTCGCCGAGGTGGCCCACGCGAACAGCCTCGTGCTCGGCCTCTCCCTGTGACGACAGGGCACCTGACGACGAACGCCGCCGCCCCGGACGGGGCGACGGCGTCCTGTCAGCGCTGAGCTCCGGTCAGTCGAGGACCGTGTCCGGGACGGACGTCGGGCTCGCCGGCTCCGCCGTCGTCCCGCGCAGGCGGGAGACCGCCCGCATGAGGTGGTACAGGACGATCGCAGCGATCGCCCCCGACGCGA
The DNA here is from genome assembly GCF_058313055.1 of Flavimobilis sp. BM9. Classification (NCBI taxonomy): domain Bacteria; kingdom Bacillati; phylum Actinomycetota; class Actinomycetes; order Micrococcales; family Jonesiaceae; genus Flavimobilis; species Flavimobilis sp. BM9. The sequence continues at coordinate 43,392 of NZ_JBZEMO010000002.1, forward strand.
TGCCGCCGATCGTCACGCTGCCGATCGTGAACGTGTAGTCGGCGATGCCCATGATGAGCGCGACCGCCGTCGGCGTGAGGTTCACCGGGTCGGAGAAGTCCACCTTGTTCTGCACCCAGATGCGGGCGCCGAGCAGGCCGATCATGCCGTAGAGCACGGTGCCCGCACCGCCGAGGACGCCCGCCGGCATCGCCTGGATCACCGCGCCGACCTTCGGGGAGAACGCGAGGAGCAGCGCCGTCGCGCCCGCGACCCAGTACACCGCCGTCGAGTAGACGCGCGTCGCCGCCATGACACCGATGTTCTCGGCGTACGTCGTCGTGCCCGAGCCGCCGCCCGCACCCGCGAGGACCGTCGCGACCCCGTCCGCGACGAGCGCCTTGCCGACCTTGTCGTCGAGGTTCTGGCCCGTCATCGCCGCGACCGACTTCACGTGCCCGATGTTCTCCGCGACGAGCACCAGCACCACGGGCACGAACATGACGAGCAGCCCCGGGTCGAACGTCGGCGTCGTGAAGTGCGGGAGGCCGAAGATCGGCGCGTCGCCGACGCCGTCGAAGCTGATCTCGTCACGGAACCACGCGACGACGTAACCGACCGCGACACCGACGAGGATCGACAGGCGGCCGAGGATCCCGCGGAACAGGACGGCAGTGAGCGCGATCGCGAGCACGACGACGAGGCCGGTCACCGGGGCGGCACGGAATCCGGACGTGCAGGACGGCACGATCTCGCCGTCGACGACCGACTGCTGGCACGCACCCCACGCGGCGCTCGCCAGGTTCAGGCCGATCAGCGCGACGATCGCGCCGTTGACGACCGGAGGCATCAGCGCATTGATCCAGCGGACACCGGCGACGTGACCGACGACCCCGATCACGATCAGCGCCGCACCCGTGAAGACGACGCCGCCGAGCGCGTCCGAGACGGTCGCGGCGGCCGCGAACGGCGCGAGGAACGCGAAGCTCGAGCCGAGGTAGCTCGGGAGGGTGTTGCGGTTGATCAGCAGGAAGATGAACGTGCCGATCGCGGAGAAGAACAAGGTGGTCGTCGCCGGGAGGCCGGTCAGGAGCGGCACGATGAGGGTGGCCCCCGACATGGCGACGACGTGCTGCATCCCGAGGCCGATCGTCCGCGGCCAGGTGAGGCGCTCGAGCGGCGCCACCGCCTCCCCGTTCCTCACGGTCGTACCGTCGCCGTGCAAGGTCCACAGAGCCATGCGCATTCCCGTCTCGAGAGCTCGGATGGCGCCCGCCGCGCCGGGGGAATGCTACTCCCGACGCAGGAACGCGTCGCGCGTCTTTTCAGACGCAGCCGTTGACCGTCGCGGCGATGCGGTCGGCTGTGGCGCGCGCCTTGTCCCGCGCCTTCGACGTCCAGAGCTTGTTCGCGACGATCGAGAACGCCTTGAGCCGCCCGTCCTCACCGACGGTGTAGCCCGACAGCGCGATCTCCCAGTCGAGCGAGCCGGTCTTGGCGACCACGGCGCCGCGCGCACACTCCGACTTGCCCGTGAAACGGTATGCGAGCGTCCCCGTGCGCCCCGCGAGGGGGAGCGACCAGTCCTCGTAGAGGAGGGCCCGCAGCTCAGACCGGTCGGGCTGCGCCGCGACGCTCAGCAGGTTGACGACAGCGGCCGGCGAGATCTTGTTCGCCGCGGAGAGGCCGGACCCGTCCGCGAGCACGCTCGAGCCCAGGTCGACGCCGAGACGACGCATGACCTTCCGTGTGCCCTTCACGCCGCCAGCGAAGGTGGGTCGGTAGCCCTCGGAGCGCCCGACGTGCCGGCTCAGCACCTCAGCGACCTGGTTGTCCGAGACGAGCAGCATGCGCTTGACGAGCGTGTGGACCGTGTCGGAGTCGACCCGCGCGACGACGCGCGCCTTCGCGGGCGCGGCCTTGGCCCCGCGGTACTCCACGACCCATCCCCTGCCGAGGCTCGAGTCGAGCCGCTTCGCGAAGTAGCGCGCCGCTGACGCCGCGGAGTCCGACGAGCGCACGGTCGTGCGGGCCGTGCCGCGCACCGGCTGGATCGTGCCGAGACCGTAGCCGCCCTTGCGCCACGTGCCGAGCTTGCTGGCTCCCGCGAACACCGAGTCGTCGAGCCGTACGTACACGACCTTGCGGAGCTTGCCCTTGACCGTGGTCCGGGCGGGCTGCTTGGACTTGAGCGCAGCCGCGGTCTGCTTCGCGAGCAGCCTGAGCTTCCCGTTCGTCATCCGAGGGTCGCCGCCCGAGACGAGGGTGACGGTCCGTGCGCGGCCCTTGCGCTCGATGACGGTCGGGAACCGCGTCTCGAGCCCGAGGGAGGCGAGGGCCGCCGTCGCCGTGAACAGCTTGGTCGTGGACGCGGCGATGCGCGGGGTCCCCGACCGGGACGAGTAGATGCTGCGGCCGCTCTCGACATCGACGATCCGCACCGACGCGGCGGGGCCGAGCCCACCCTTGTCGACGATCGTGTTCACGTCGAGGTTGACGGCCTGCCGGACCTCGTCCTCGCTCGGCGGGAGGGGGAGCGCCACGGGGTCGTCGAGCTCGGTGCTCCCGTCCGTGGGAACCGGCGTCGTGCCGGGCGGGGTCGTCCCGGGCGGGGTCGGATCCACGACGGGCCAGATCGCTGCGTCCGCCGCGTCGAGACCGCCAGGGACGCCCCCGAGGGCGAGGGCTGTCGCGAGCGCCAGGGCAGCACGACGGCGGCCAGGGCGGGCGGTCTGCGGCGCGGTCACCCCTCGACGATACTGTCGCCGGGGATGGGCGGTCCATCAGGAGTGGCCGTGCCGGTCCAGGAGGTTCGCAGCGAGCTCGTCGCCCCGCTGGGCGGCGCGGTGCCATGCCCGCCGGGCGGCCTCGAGGTCGCCGTTGTCGCACCACAGCGATCCCAGGTTGGTCAGTGCGTGCACGTCGCCGAGCTCGGCCGCGACGAGCAGGAGCGCCTCCGCGTCGTCGGTGCGCTCGGCCTCCCCCAGCAGGAGCGCCATCGTGACCGCGACATGGTGCTCGCCCGCGGTCCAGTGGCGGTCGAGGATCTCGAGGCCCTCGTACGTCGGCGTCGACTCCCGCAACGCGTACTCGACCGCTGACTCCCAGCTCGTCCCGACGGACTCGTCGATGATGCGGTCCGCGTCCGCCGACATACCGAGGAGGCGCAGCACCCGTGCGAGCCGGACGGGAGTCTCGGGGAGCTCGAGCGCACGCGCGTAGTGCAGCGCCGCAGCCTGGTGCTCCCCGCACGCCTCGAAGATCTGTGCCGCCATGAACGCACCCTTGGCGTCACCGTGCTCGGAGGCGGTCACGAACCCCTGCCGGGCGCGGTCCACGTCGCCGCACTCGTGGTGCAGGAGCGCAAGGTTGTAGACGGCCTCGACGACCCCCGCCGCGATCGCCTTCTCGTAGAACGGGACGGCTGCCGCGTCGCAGCCGAGCGCCCGCAGGTCGTTCGCGATGTTGAAGAACTCCTCGGGGTGCTCCGAGGACACACGCCCGAGCGCGACGCGGATGTCTTCCGCTGCATCCATGTCGTCGTGTTCGCTGGCCATTTCTGGAGCATGGCAACGCCGTGAGGGGCCAGCAACCGTAACCACCCCGGGTCGTCGCGACGTCGCCCCGGGTATCGCCCGTGTCGTTGGTGCGGTCGCCCAGCCCGTCGCGCTCACCAGCGGGTTCTCACCACGTGGGCGCTGCGGTCGCGAAATCGTCATGTTTCCGCCAATCTGGTCGAAATCTCCGCACGGTCGTCGTCCACGACGGCCGGTCCGCCCTCCGCCGCTCGCCGCGCCAAGGAGCAACACGTGCCTCGTCCCCTGCTGGACCGCTCACGCCGCCGTCAGCGGCGTGTCACCGCGACCCTCCTGGTCGCGATGATCGCGGCGGCCAGCATCGGTGCCACCGCGATCATCGCTCCCACCGCCGAGCAGACCGACGTCGCCGAGCTGTTCCCTCCGGAGCCGCCCGTCGGGGTCGACGACGGCGTCCGCACGTCCCTGACAGGTCGCTCCGACTCGAGGCTCCCGGTCGACACGTCCGTCTCGACGGGCCTGCCGCCCTCGAAGGCCGGCCCCTCGGCAGGTCCGACGACGCGGCTCGGGCGCCCTTGGCACCCGCTGCGCGGGCGGCGTCCGCCTGTCGCTCCGACAGCCGCCCCTACCCCTCCCACGACGACGGCACCGCCCACCACGCCGCCCACCACCGCCCCGCCGACGCCGGGTCCGACGGGCACACCGTCGAGCACGCCCACTGCCACGGAGCCGGACCTGTCGACGAGCCCGACGAAGGCCCCGACCAAGGCGCCGACCCCGACCAAGGCGCCGCCGACGTCGCCGCCGACCACCACGCCTCCGTCGCCGAAGCCGCCGGCCACGTCACGCCCCGACGGCTCGAGCACCGGCGTGCCCGCCGGGACGAAGCTCAAGGTCCACGAGGGCGACCTGACCGTCGCGCAGCGGGGTGCTGTGGTCGACGGACTCGACGTCCGCGGCGCGATCCGGGTCCTCGCGAGCGACGTCACGATCAAGAACACCATCGTGCGCGGGCGCCCCGTCTCCTCGATCTTCCATCTCGTCCAGATCGCCGAGAACGCGAAGGGCACCAGGATCGTCGACTCCGAGATCTTCGGGGCGAACCCGTCCCCGTACGTCATGGGGGTCGTCGGCTCGAGCTTCACGCTCGAGCGCGTCAACATCCACACGGTCATCGACCAGGTCACGATCATCGGCAAGGACGTGACCATCAAGAGCTCGTGGCTCCACGGCAACCTGTCGTACGCGCAGGATCCCAACCACAACGGCGGCCCGTCGCACGACGACAACATCCAGATCCAGGTCGGCTCCAACCTGCTCGTGACGGGTAGCCGGCTCGAGGGATCGAGCAGCGCTGCGGTCATGATCACGCAGGGCCGCGGCAAGGTCTCCGGCACGACCGTCGAGAACAGCTGGATCGACGGCGGCTCGTGCTCGGTCAACATCGCCGAGCTCAACCAGGGCCCGCTGAGCGGGCTCACGTTCCGGAACAACGTCTTCGGCACGTCGACCCGGCACCCGTACTGCGCGCTGCTCGTCCCCTCGACGACGACGGTCACGCAGTCCGGCAACTCGTTCGTCGACGGGACGGTTTTCCGGGTCTCGAAGGGCTAAAGCCCCCGCCCCACCCTGCCGATCTGGGTGGTATGCGTCACTTTTGCCCCACTGCGCCCACGCTGACCAGCAGCGCCGCGCGTGTGACGCGCGACCTCTCGAGAAGAGGTTCACACCGCACGACTCTTGGGTTCACCCTGGATGTACCCCAAAAGGGGCAAATCCCTCACCCAGGAGCCGCTGTGCACACCCCCGAGAGCACAACCACCTCCCGAGCGATCCGCACGCTGATCGCGTCGATGATCGCTGCCGTCGTCGGCCTGTCCGGCCTCGCCGTCGTTGCGCCCGCCGCGACCGCAGCCAGCTCGCCCCCCGAGAGCATCAGCCAGCGCGTCGCGAAGAAGAAGGCGAGCACCTACAAGGCCGTCACGGCCAAGCGCACGCTCGGCAGCGCCAAGGGCACGACGCTCAAGGCCGGCAAGGCGACCACGAAGAAGGTCAAGCGCCACGCCAAGGTCCCCGCGAAGACGACGTCGCTCGTCGTGAAGGTGACCGTCCGCGGCGCCAAGAAGCCGGGCACGCTCCAGCTCTGGACGCCCGGCAAGGCCAAGGTCGAGCGCACGGTCGTGAAGTACGGCAAGGGCACGACGACCGACAAGGTCCGCATCACGACGTCGGCCAGCGGCAAGATCCGCCTCAAGGCCAGCACCGAGGTGCGCGTCAAGCTCAGCACCGTAGGCTTCAAGAAGCGCACGGGCAAGCCGAACGCGAGCAACACCGGCGTCCCCACGAGCAAGAAGAAGAAGCTCAAGGTCCACAACCGCGACCTCGTCGTCACGAAGAACGGCACCGTCATCGACGGCTACGACATCCGCGGCGTCGTGAAGATCCGCGCGAACGACGTCACGATCAAGAACTCGATCGTGCGGGGCGGCGCTCGAGCCAAGTCGATCACCCACCTCGTCCAGATCGCTGACGACGCCCGCCGCACCACGATCGTCGACTCGGAGATCGCTGCGACCCACGCCTCCCCGTACGTCATGGGTGTCGTCGGCGCACGCTTCACCCTCCTGCGCACCAACATCCACCGCGTCATCGACCAGGTGACGATCATCGGCCCCAACGTCCTCATCGAGGACTCCTGGCTGCACGGCAACCTCTCCTACGCGAACGACCCCAACCACCGGGGCGGTCCGTCGCACGACGACAACATCCAGATCCAGCAGGGCACCAACATCCGCGTGACCGGCAGCCGGCTCGAAGGATCGAGCAGCGCCGCCGTCATGATCACCCAGGGACGCGGCAAGGTCGCCAACGCCCGCTTCGAGGACAACTGGATCAACAACGGCTCGTGCTCCGTCAACATCACCAGGAGCGCATACGGTCCGCTGCAGGGCGTCGCGGTGACCGGCAACTCGTTCGGCACCGGGACGCGTCACCAGTACTGCGGCATCATCATGCCGGTGACGACGAAGCTCGTCGAAGCTCGCAACTCGTTCACCGACAACCACGCGTTCCGCATCAGCCGCGGCGCCTGATCACGCGAGGACGGCGGCCGACTCCCCTGGGAGAATCCCGTCGGCCACCGGGCTGCTCACGACGAGGACCTCGCCCGCAGGCAGCTCGACCGGCTCCTCGGTGAGGTTCACGACGACCCGCAGGTCCCGCCCGCCCGCCGCCCGACGGCGCAGCACGAGCAGGTCCGGACCAGGCTCCTCCCACGAGACGGAGCCGCTGCGCATCGCAGGCTCCGCCCGGCGCAGCGCGAGGACGGACCGGAACAGCGCGAGCATCGAGGCCGGGTCGGCCTCCTGCCGCTCGACCGTCAGCGACGCCCAGCCTTCAGGCTGCGGCAGCCAGGTCGCGACGTCGTCCGCGGCGAAGCCGAACGGCGGGCGGACGCCCGACCACGGCAGCGGGACGCGGCAGCCGTCACGGCCACGCACCCGGCCGCCCGAGCGGGCGACCGCCGGGTCCTGCAGCACCTCGAGCGGCAGGTCCTCCACCTCGGGCAGCCCGAGCTCCTGGCCCGCGTACACGTACGCGGCGCCCGGCAGGGAGAGCAGCAGGACGCTCATCGCGCGCGCCCGGCGCGTCCCGCGCGCGAACGCCTCGGGGTCGAGAGCACGCTCCTGCGCGACGTCGGGCACGTAGTCCCCGACGAGCGTCACGTCCGCGCCGTACCGCGTCACCGAGCGGGTCGTGTCGTGGTTGTCCGTGACCCACGTGGTCGGGGCGCCCACCGCGGCGTTCGCCGCGATCGACTCGTCGACCGCCGCACGCAGGGACGCACCGTCCCACCCCGCCTTGACGAAGCGGAAGTTGAAGGCGAGGTGCATCTCGTCAGGCCGCAGGAAGGCGGCGACGACGTCGTCCGGGGCGCCGGTCTCGATGACCGCCATGCGGTCACCGGGGTACTCGTCCATGACGCGACGGAACGCGCGGTAGACGTCGTGCACCGCGCTCGACTCGTCCTTCGGGATGACCGGCGAGCCGTCCTCCGTGTCAGGCCACGTCGTGTCCTTGATGAGCGCGTCCGACACGTCGATGCGGAAGCCGTCGACGCCCCGGTCGAGCCAGAACCGCAGGATCCCCTCGAACTCGGTCAGGATCTCCGGGTTGCCCCAGTCGAAGTCCGGCTGCTCGGCCGCGAACAGGTGGTAGTACCACTGCCCTGGCGTCCCGTCGGGCTCGGTCACGCGCGTCCACGACGGCCCGCCGAAGACGGAACGCCAGTTGTTGGGAGGCAGGTCGCCGTCCGGGCCTCGCCCGTCGACGAAGTGGAAGCGGGAACGCTCGGCGCTGCCACGACCTGCCGCGACCGCCGCCCGGAACCACGGGTGCTGGTCGGAGCAGTGGTTGGGGACGAGGTCGATCGTCACGCGCAGGCCGCGCTCGTGCGCTGCCGCGAGGAGCTCGTCGAAGTCGTCGAGCGTGCCGAACATCGGGTCGACGTCGCAGTAGTCCGAGACGTCGTACCCGGCGTCGACCTGGGGCGACGGATAGAACGGCGAGAGCCACAGGGCGTCTGCCCCGAGCGCCGCGACGTGGTCCAGATGGGCAGTGATGCCCCGCAGGTCACCCATGCCGTCGCCGTCGCTGTCCGCGTAGGAGCGCGGGTACACCTGGTAGAACACGGCGTCACGCCACCACGGCGCGGCCTCCTCGGATGCGGTGGAGACGGCGGACGAGGAGGCGGGTGCAGAGGTCACCCGGCAACACTAGGCGAACGGTCAGGCCGGACGCGCCCTCAGGACGCGGTCCACGAGGGTCTGCATCGCGCCGCTCTCGAACGCCGAGAGCAGCGTGCCCTCGTCCGCCCGCCCTGCGTCCAGGACGGCGGCGACGGTCCGCAGCGCTGCGCCCGGCGTCAGCTCCGTGAGCTGGTCCAGGTCAGCCTCGAGGACCGCGCTGCTCACCACGTCAGGGTCGATACCAGCCGCGTCCACGAACGGTCGGAGCGCCTCCACGAGGGCGCGCGCCTCGGCGTCGAGGCGCGGCACGAGCAGCTCGTCGTCGTCACGGTGCCCGTCGTCAGGCCCCTCGAACGGAACGGGGAGCCAGCCGCCCGACGCGCCCTCGGCACGCACGAACGCCTCGGCGAGCGCGTCCCAGCGCTCGACCGCCATCGTCTGCACGATGACGACGAGCCTGTCGTCGGCACCCTGCACATCCACCTGCTCCACGTCCAGCCCCCATTCTCGACCCCTGAGGGTCGAGCGTAGTCGTGCAGGCCCCGCGGCGGCTGCTCCCCCGCAGGGTGAGAGACGAGATGACCTCGCGTCTGCTCGTCGCGTCAGGCCGCGGCGAGCACCAGCCCGCCCGCACGACGCCGCGCCCACGCGGTCGCCGCGACGTCCGCGGCGAAGCCTGCCGCAGCCCACACGAGCAGCAGCACCACCGCCCCGACGCTGCCGCCGTCGCCCGCAGCAGCGGTCAGGAAGCGACCCGCCGCGTCGAGCGGACCGAGGGCCCCGAGCGACTCGAGCCACGCCGGGGCCGACGGCGCGGACGCGGCGACGAGGACGGAGACCCCGACGACGAGCGCGATCGCACGGCCCACGTTGCCGGCCCACGCGACGAGCGCGTGGAGGAACAGCACCATCGACACCGCCGCGAGGGCCGCCGCGGGGACCATGGCGAGCGGCGCGTCGGTGACGACCACGACGACCGCACCGACGAGCACACCCTGGAGCGCCGTGACGCCGACCGCGAGGGTCACGCCGTGCAGCGCCATGCGGGCCGACGAGCGCGTCGTCCCGAGCAGGGCGAGGCCAGAGGTGCGCGGGCGCATCGTCATGACGAGCGCACCGAGCCACAGCGCGACCGCAGCCGTGAGGCCGACGCCCGCGAGCGGTCCGAGGTCGGAGAGCGTCGGCGCCGCGACGGGCGCCGCGATCACCTCAGCGAGCGTCTCGGGGTTCTCCGGGACCTGCGCGGAGATACCGTCGACCGCCTGGCCGAGACCGCCCGCAAGCTCGGACGTGCCTTCAGCGAGCTGCTTCGCGCCCGGCGCCGCCTGGGCGAGGCCGTCGGCGAGCTGGGTGGCCCCGTCCCCGAGGTCGCCCGCTCCGTCGGCGGCCTCACGGGTACCGGTCGAGAGCTGCGCGACGCCGCCAGCGAGCTCGCCGGTCCCGGAGGCGAGGCTCTTGGCACCCGAAGCAAGCTCGCTCGCACCCGAGGCGAGACCGTTCGCCCCGGTGCTCAGGGTGGTCGTGCCGGAGGCGAGCGTGGTGAGACCGCCTGCGAGGCTGTCCGCACCCTTGTCGAGCGTGGCGGCTCCCGACGCGGTCTGCGCGAGGCCGCCCGCGAGAGTCTTCGTGCCCGTCGCCGTCGCCTGTGCGCCGGCAGCGAGCGCCTTGGCGCCCGACGGCTCGGCGCCGTCGGTGCCGTCGGTGCCGACGGCAGCAGCGAGGCCCGCCGCGAGCAGGTATGAGCCCGTCGGTGCGGAGGTCGCGGAAGCCGGGGTCCCCTCGGCCTCCGCGAGTCCGTCGGAGAGCTGGCCGAGGCCGCCACGGTACTGCGCGACCGCGTCGGCGAGAGCGTCGTCGAACGCGTCGCACGAGCCGCCGTCACCCGGGGCGCACCCGGCTGCCGCCTGCGCGGCACCCACCTGACGGACGCCTTCGACGAGCTGGTCGAGAGGGTCTCCCGAGAGCGCGTCGACGCCAGCGCGCGCAGCGGCGAAGCCGGCCGGGACGCCCTCGGCGCCCGCCGCGAGCTCCTCGAGACCGTCGACGAGCTCGTCCACGCCGTCAGCCACGGCCGCGGACCCCGCCGTGAGGTCCTTCGCGCCGTCGGCCAGCGCGTCGAGGCCGTCGGCCAGCTGACCGGTGCCCTTGGCGAGCTCGTTCGCGCCGCCGGCCGCGCTCTTCGCACCCTTCGCGAGAGGCTTGACGCCCTTCGCGAGCTTGCCTGCGCCGTCGGCCAGGTCGCCAGCGCCACCCGCGAGGCTGCTCGTGCCGTCGCTCAGCTTGCTCGCGCCCGAGGACGCCGTGCTGGCGCCCGAGGCGAGGGAGCTCAGGCCGTCGGCGAGGCTCCCGGTGCCGTCGGCGAGCGTGCCCGCACCCTGCGCAAGCTGGGTCTGGCCGTCGGCAAGCTCGCCAGCGCCGTCGGCGAGCTGCTGGGCACCGCCCGCGGCCTCGCCGAGCTGAGAGCTGAGGTCCTGGAAACCGACGAGGACGTTCTGGAGGTAGGACTCGGTGAGCTGGCGGCCCAGGCCGACGGTCGCGGCGTCGGCGAGCGCGCTGGTCACGAGGTTGCGCGTCGCGGTCGAGCTCTCCGCGGTCGCCACGTCGATCTGCGCGGTGCGCGCGGCCGACTGGTCCGCGGCGAACGACGTCGCAGCGGCGGAGAAGCCCTCCGGGATCGTCACGACGGCGGCGTAGCGGCCCTCGTCGAGGCCCTCGGTGGCGTCCTCGGAGTCGGTGACGACCCATGACCAGCCGCCCTGCGACCGTGAGTCCTTGACGAGCTGCGCGGCAAGCTGCCGACCGAGCGGCGTGATCTGCCCGTCGAGCGTCACCGGCTCGTCCAGGTTGACGACGGCGGCGGTCACGTCGCCCGCGCGGGACGCGGGATCCCACTGCGCGGCGAGGAGCGCACCGACGAGCGCGATCGGGACGAGCAGCGCGACGAGGGCGACGCCCCAGCGGCGTCGGGCCGATCGCGGCATGGAGGTGGGGCTGGTCATGTCACTCGCCGTTCGTGAGGGTCAGCAGGTGGGTGGAGGTGACGCCAGGGGGCAGGACGTCCGGGTCGGTCGTGCCGAGGACGAGCGTGGTGCCGCCCTGCGCGGCAGCCGCGAGGGCCGCGCCGGCACGGGCGTCGCCGTGCAGGTGGTGGGCGTGGTCGACGACGAGGACGCGCGGCTTCTCGCGCAGCGCGGCGTCGACGGCCCGGGCGTCACCGCGCCGGGCGTCGAGCCACGCGGCGCGTCGCCGCACGGTCGCGGCGCGCTCCGGAAGGACGAGGTCGTCGACCTTGAGGTCGCCGCCCTCGGGGCGGACGCGTCCGGCGAGCGTGAGGAGGAGGCCGGTGACGGCGCGTGCCGGTCCGTCGACGACGAGCACCCCGCGGTCGGGGACCTCCAGGTCGATCGGCGTCGCGAGGTCGGCCCGCGGTGCGAGCTCGAGGCCGCGCGCAGCGACGGCCGTGCCCTCGCCCGGCCAGCCGGCGAGGGAGAGCTCGCGGTGCAGGCCCTCGCCCTCGACGTCGAACGACGGCAGCGCGCGGTCGAGCCACGCGGGCATCCACCAGGCGCGCTCGCCGAGCAGCTCGAGCACGGCGGGCACGAGCGTCATGCGCACGAGGAACGCGTCGACGGCGACACCGACGGCAAGACCGAGCGCGATCGGCTTGATGTTGACGTCGCCCTCGGGGACGAACGCGAAGAACACGGCGATCATGATGACGGCGGCGGCCGTGACCACCTTGGCGGAGCCGGCGAAGCCGCTGCGGATCGCAGCGCGCGCGTCGCGCCCGTGGACGTAGTCCTCCCGGATGCGCGAGACGAGGAAGACCTCGTAGTCCATCGCGAGGCCGAAGAGCACGCCCATGAGGATGATCGGCATGAACGAGATGACGGGGCCGAGCCGGCCGACGTTGAGCATCTCTGCGGCGATGCCGTTCTCGAACACGGCCGTGACGACGCCGAACGCGGCAAGGACCGACAGCAGGTAGCCGAGCGTCGCCTTGAGCGGCACGGCGACAGAGCGGAACACCATCGTCAGCAGGACGAGGGACAGCCCGACGACGAAGATGCCGAACGGCAGCAGCGCGGCGCCGAGCTTGGCGGACACGTCGATGCCGACGGCGGTGTACCCGGTCACCGAGATGTCGACGTCGTAGCGGTCCTCGATCTCGGGCCGCATGTCGCGGATCGTCTGGACGAGGTCGGCCGTCTCCTGGTCGTTCGGGCCGGACTCGGGGACGACCTGGACGATGACCGTGTCGGCGGACGCATTGGGGGTCGCGAGCGGGACGTCGGCGACGCCGGGCAGGGCGCGCAGCTCGTCGGCGAGGTCGGTGGCGAGGCCGAGCGGGTCGTCGCTCGTCAGGACGGACCCGGTGATGATGAGCGGTCCGTTCGAGCCGGGGCCGTAGTGGTCCGAGATGCGCTCGTACGTGACGCGGGCGCTGCTCGACTCGGGCAGCACGCCCGCGTCGGGCAGCGCGAGGCGCAGGTTGAGCGCAGGGAGCGCGAGGCCGGCGACGGCGCCGAGGACGAGGACGATCGTCACCCAGGGCTTCGCGACGGCGAGGTTCACCCAGCCGGTGAAGAAGCGGGAGGCGCGCGACGGCGTCGTGCTGGGCGCGGCTGCCTGGCCGGCGGCCGCCGCACGGCGGGCGCGACGCGACGGGCGGGGACGGAGGCGCTCGCCGGCGAAGCCGAGAAGCGCGGGGACCATGGTGAGGGAGACGATCACGGAGATGCCGACCGCGGCGGCACCTGCGACGCCCATGGTCGTGAGGAACGGGATGCCGGCGACGCCGAGGCCCACGAGGGCGATCATGACCGTGAGCCCGGCGAAGACGACGGCCGACCCGGAGGTCGCGACCGCGCGGGCGGCCGCTTCTCGGGGGTCGAGGCCGTCGGCGAGCAGCTCGCGGTGCCGGGACACGATGAAGAGCGCGTAGTCGATGCCGACGGCGAGGCCGAGCATGAGCGCGAGCATCGGCGTCGTCGACGTGACGGGGGTGACGGCGGTCGCGAGGACGACGAGGAGCATCGAGACGGCGACGCCGAGGAGCGCGTTGACGAGCGGCATGCCCGCGGCGACGAACGAGCCGAGGGTCGCCATGAGCACGATGAGCGCGACGACGACGCCGAGTGCCTCGGTGAGCGTCAGCCCGGGGAACTCGGACGCGAAGAGCTCGCCGCCGAGCGTCGCGTCCCACCCGTCGGGGAGCGCTTGCGCGAGGTTCGCGGTCGCGGTGCGCAGCTCTTCCTTGGTCGCGTCGGTGACGGTGGTGGAGGGACCGTCGAGCGTGACGGTCAGGAGGGCGGCGCGGTGGTCGTCGCTCGCGCCGGTGATGGCGTCGCCCGTGAGGGCGTCACCGGTGAGCGGGTCCGTGTAGGGCGTCGAGACGGCGGCGACGTGCTCGACGCCGGCGATCGCGTCGGCCGCGTCCCGGATCGTCGCGGCGACGTCGTCGGCCCGGACGTCCGCGCCCTCGGGCGCGAGGACGAGCACCTGCGCGGAGGCGCCGCTGACCTGGGGGAAGGTCGCCTTGAGCTGGTCGAGCGCGGCCTGCGACTCGGTCCCGGGGATGGAGACGGAGTTGTCGAAGCCCTTCTGGAGCAGGCCGGCGGACGCCCCGAGGACGACGAGCAGGACGAGCCAGAGGGCGATGACGGCGCGCCGGGCGCGGAACGCCCAGGATCCGAGGCGGTACAGGGCGGAGGACACGTGGGCTCCCGGTCGTGGCGTGCGGGTGGGGCTTGCGATGCACCACTGTATCCGATACATGCTCGTACTGGATACAGGTGTGTATCTCACGGTAGGCTGACGCCGTCCGGAAGGAGAACGATGACTGCCGACGCGACCGACGCGGCCGACGGCCCCCGCACGAGCGCACGCCGCGAGCGCACGCGCGAACGCCTCCTCGACGCAGCCCTCGCCCTGTTCGCCGAGCACGGCGTCGAAGCGACGTCGATCGAGGCGATCTGCGACGGCGCCGACTTCACGCGCGGAGCGTTCTACTCGAACTTCGAGGACAAGGCTGCGCTCATCGACGCGCTCTCCGCCCGCGAGCAGGACCGCGCCGTCCAACAGCTCCGCGCCGCGATCCTCAACGCCCCCTGGGCTGGCGAGACCTGCGACGGCGCCGACGTCGACGCCGCGACGATCGGCCGGATCGTCACGACCCTCCTGCGCGCGCTCACCCTCGACCCGCGCTGGGGGGTCGTCAACAGCGAGCTGCGCCTCCGCGCGATGCGCGACCCGCGCGCAGCAGCCGCGCACGCGGCCCGCGAGACCGCCGTCATGGACGCGATCGCCGACGAGATCAGCGCGCTCATGGCCCGCATCGGCGTCGTCTCCCTCATCCCCGAGGGCGTGTTCATCCGCCTGCTCATCTCGGGCTTCCAGACCGAGCTCGAACGAGCCCTGCTCACCCACGCGAGCCAGGCCGAGGACGACGCGGCGACGACGGGCGACCCGTTCGCCGAGGCCGCCGAGTCCGCCGCCTCGTGGCTGCCCACCGTGATCGACCACCTCACCCGGCTCGAGGGCTGACGCTCAGCCCTCGGCGTCGCCCGCGTCACCTACTGAGCGGTCGGCAGGGGCACGCCGTCGGGCCGCATGCCCGCGAGGAGCATCGCCATGAGGCGAGGGGCGAAGGCGGGCAGCACGTCGGGTGTGCGCAGCGTCGGCGGCTGGCTGAGGTGCGCGACGACGAGCACGAACTCGGTGAGGCCCACGTCCTGGCGGAGGAGGCTCGCATCTCGCGCGAGGTCGAGGACGATGTCGACCTCGCGCTCGGTGCGCGCCTGCGCCTCCATGACCTGGGGTGCGGGCTCGACGCCGGGGGCGTGCGTGAGCGCGGTGATGACGGAGCCGAGGCGGAGCTCGACGAGGTCGGCGACGAAGGCACGCCACGCTCCTTCGGCGTTGTTCGTGAAGCCGACCCGGGCGACGTGCGCGACGCGCAGCATGTCGGCGAGCACCGCGCAGGCGGTCGCGTCGATGAGGTCTTGGCGTGACGGGAAATTCCGGTAGAGGGTGGCGATGCCCACACCTGCGCGGGCTGCGACGGCCTCGAGGGCGACGGTGTCGCCGTGGCGGAGGAACTGCTCGCGAGCAGCGCCGATGAGCGCCTCGCGACGTCGGAGCGCGTCGGCTCGCACGGTGTCCTCCTCGGGCTGCGCCTGTTCCGGGTTGCGGTCCCGGGGTTGACAGGCTAGCGGACGTCCGCGAGATTAGCGGAGGAAATCCCTCCACTACTGACCGAGGACCTCGTGACCGACTCCGCACGCACCACCACCGCAGCCCCCACGCACCACCCGAAGAAGCCAGCCCGCACGCTCACGAAGCTCCTCGGCTCGCTCGGAGCCCTGACGTCGATCGTCGTCGTCCTGCTCATGCTCTTCGTCCTGCCCGCGCTCAAGAGCGGCCCCCACGACCTCCCCGTCGGCGCCGTCGGCGACGCCCAGGCGACGACGACGCTCGGAGCCGGCCTCGAGGCCGTCGCGCCGGGCGCGTTCGTCCCCGAGACCTTCCCCGACGAGGCCGCCCTGCGCGACGCGATCCTCGACCGCAGCGTCACCGGCGGCTACGTCGTCGAGGGCGGCACCGTCCGCCTCCTGACCGCGACCGCGGGAAGCGCCGCCATCTCCGGCTCGCTCACCCAGACCACGATGGCCGCCGCCGGCGCCGCCGGCATGACCGTGACCGTCGAGGACCTCGTCCCCTACACCGCTGACGACCCGTCAGGCATCGGCATCGGCGGCCTCGCCTTCCCGCTCGTCTTCGGCGGGATCGTCCCCGCGGTCGTCGCCATGAAGCTCTTCCCCGGCCGCCTCACCATGCAGCTCGCGAGCGCAGGCAGCTTCGCCGTCGTCGGCGGTCTCGTCGTCACGTCGATCCTGCGCTTCTGGTTCGGCAGCTTCACCGGTCCGATCCTCCTGCCCGCTGCCGCGCTCAGCCTCGGGATCGCCGCGATCTCCGTGCCGCTCCTCGGGCTCCAGGCGCTGTTCGGCGGGAAGGGCTTCACCGCGCTGGCCGCGTCCATGATGTTTCTCGGCAACCCGCTCGCCGGGATCGGCACCTCCGGCGCCTGGCTGCCCACCGGCCTCGGCCTGTTCGGCCAGCTCCTGCCTCCCGGCTCGACCGGCACGCTGGTGCGGTCCGCGGCTTACTTCGACGGCAAGGGCGCGACGGGCGCCGTCGTCATCCTCGTCGCCTGGGTCGCCGTCGGCGTCGCGCTCTGCGTCGCGGGCGCCCGTCGCACCAAGGCCGCCGACGAGGCCGAGCTCGTGATCCTCGACGCCGAGCTCGAGGCGTCTCTCGCCACGGCCCCGGTCGCCTGATCATGTGACGCCACCGGGCTCGGGTGGCGGCGCCGAGCGGCGTCGGTAGGTTCGACGTATGGCCAGCGACGCGCTCGTCCTCGACGTCCCCGGCCCGGACGGCGACCGCACGGTGCGGCTCACGAGCCCGGACCGGCTGCTGTGGCCCGAGCCCGGCCTGACGAAGCTCGACCTCGCGCGGTACGTGATCGACGTCGGCGACGCGTTCCTCGCCGCGAACGGCGACCGTCCGCTCTCCCTGCAGCGCTTCCCCGGTGGGGTCGACGGCGAGCAGTTCTTCTCGAAGAACCCGCCCCGGGGCGCGCCGGACTACGTGCGGTCCGTCATGGTCACCTACCCGAGCGGGCGCAGCCACCCGCAGCTCGTCGTCGACGAGATCGCGACCGCCGTCTGGGCCGTGCAGATGAACGCGGTCGTGTTCCACCCGTGGGCGTCGCGCGCGGGCGACCCCGACAACCCCGACGAGCTCCGCATCGACCTCGACCCGCAGCCAGGCACGGACTTCGTGGACGCGGTCCGCGCGGCGGTCGAGCTGCGCTCGGTGCTCACCGAGGCAGGGCTGACCTCGTTCGTGAAGACGTCGGGCAACCGCGGGCTGCACGTGTTCGCGCCGATCGTGCCCGCCCACGAGTTCCTCGACGTGCGGCACGCGGTGATCGCTGCGTCGCGCGAGCTCGAGCGTCGCATGCCCGACGCCGTCACGACCGCGTGGTGGAAGGAAGAACGCGGGGAACGCGTGTTCGTCGACTACAACCAGGCGAACCGCGACCGGACGATGGCCGGCGCGTACAGTCCCCGCCCGCTCCCGCACGCGCCGGTCTCGTGCCCGCTCGAGTGGGACGAGCTGGGCGGCGCGCACCCCGAGCACTTCACGATCACGACCGTGCCGGAGCGGCTGCGCACCGTCGGCGACCCGTGGGCGCGCATGTCCGAGCACCCTGGCACGATCGACGCGCTGCTCGCCTGGTGGGAGCGCGACCTTGCGGACGGGCTCGGCGAGCTGCCGTTCCCGCCCGACTTCCCGAAGATGCCGGGCGAACCACCCCGCGTGCAGCCGAGCCGCGCCCGGAAGCCCGACGACGGAGCCAGGTCCTGACGCCGTCCCGCCTCGGCGAGGCCACGAGGTAGGCGCCCTCGCGCAAGGTAGGGCGCCTCATGCGAGGTGGGCCCCTTCGCGCGAGGTAGGCCACCTCGCGCGAGGTAGGGCGCCCCATAGGGCACTGGAAGGGTCTACCTCGCGTGCACACCCCTACCTCGGTGAGGGAGCGCGCGTCGGAAGGGGGCAGATCCGTCTGACCGGGGTAGGGCCCTTCACGCGACGTAGGGCGCCCCACGCGCGATAGGTCACTGCAGGGGCCTACCTCGCGTGCGCACCCCTGCCTCGGCGACTGAACGGGCGGCGGGAGGGAGCGCGCCAGGGAAGGGCGCCTCAGGCCTCTTCGCCCTCGCGGATGTGCCGCGTGATCCAGGGCGTCACGAGGAAGAAGACGCCCGCGATGGCGAGGGTGACGACGCCGATCGTGCCGAAGTACGTCGCGTAGCTGTTCGCGAGGTCGTCCGTCGCGGAGACGAGCTGCGCGGTGATCGCCTGGCCGGCGGCGGGGGCGAGGAACCACAGCGCCATCGCTTGCGAGCGGAAGGCTGCGGGCGCGAGGAGCGTCGTCGCGGCGAGCCCGACGGGCGAGAGGAACAGCTCGCCGATCGTCTGGATCGCGTAGGTCCCCACGAGGACGCCCGAGCTGACCTTCGCGTCGCCGGCGAGCGCCGTCATCGCGGCGAGGAACACGAACGACAGGGCGGCGAGCGACAGGCCGATACCGAACTTGTGGGCGGTCGACGGCCCCCGTTCCGCGAGCTTGCTCCACACTCCCGCGAAGACGGGAGCGAGCACGATGATGATGAGCGGGTTGACCGACTGGAAGAACGCCGGCTCGATCGTCCACCAGAGGAACGACAGGTCGGTCTTGTCCTCCGCGAACGCGGACAACGAGCTCGCGGCCTGCTCGTTGATCATCCAGAAGAGCATCGCAGCGACGAACAGCGGGATGTACGCGAGGACGCGCTTGCGCTCCGGCGCGGTGACCTTCGGGGAGCGCAGCATCACGATGAAGTAGGCGATGGGCGCGGCGAACGCGAGGTAGGAGATCGTGTCGACGACACCCTCGGTCCCGAAGGACGACCCGGGCCCGCGCCAGCTCCCGACGCCCCACGCGGCGAGCGCGGCGAGCACGACGAGGCCGAGGATGGCCGCACCACCGCGGGCGAGCGCGGGCCGCTCCTCGCGTGCGATCGGGTTGTCGACGTGGTCGCCGGCGCCGTAGAGCGCCTTGCGGCCGAGCACGAAGAACACGAGGGCGAAGGCCATGCCGATAGCGGCGACGAGGAAGCCCGCGTGGTAGCCGCCCCAGCTGCGGGCCGCACCGACGAGGATCGGGGAGAAGAACGACCCGAGGTTGATGCCCATGTAGAAGATGGAGAAGCCGCCGTCGCGGCGGGCGTCGCCGCGCTCGTACAGCTCACCGACCATGCTCGACACGTTGGGCTTGAGCAGGCCCGTGCCGACGGCGACGGAGATGATCCCGGCGAACGCCGTGGGCGCACCGCCCGGGACGGCCAGCAGGACGTGCCCGAGCGCGATGACGAGGCCGCCGTAGAGCGTCGCGCGGCGGGCCCCGATCACCCGGTCGGCGAGCCATCCGCCGACGACGGAAAGCAGGTAGACCGACGCCCCGTAGATCGACGTGATCGCGACGCCGGTCGAGCGGTCGATCCCGAGCCCGCCGTTGGCGAGGGTGTCGGTGATGAAGTACAGCAGGATGGCGCGCATCCCGTAGTAGCTGAACCGCTCCCACAGCTCTGTGCCGAAGAGGGTCATCAGTCCGAGCGGGTGCCCGAAGAAGCGGTGGTCCTGCGACCGCGCCGACGGTGTGCTCGGCGTGGACCCGGCAGCGCTCGTCGCGCTCATGGGGGTTGTCCTTCCGTGGGGTGCGCTCGCCGCTGGGTGGTCCGGCGAGAAAACAGCGTTCTATTGTCCCGCCGATCCATGGAAGAAGCCGCCCCAAGAGTCCCAGCGTCAGCCTTCTCACATGGTGCAGGCCACGGCACGAACGCGCGGGACCGCGTAAAATGGGTGACTGGTGTGCCGGGAAGCCTGGTCGGCGTTCTCTCGGAGACCCTCCGTGAGATCCTCGCTGACGCTCGGAGGTCCCTCCCATGCATGCCCCCGCACCTGCCCGTTCACGTTTCCGTTCGTGGGTCTCGCGCGAGACGACGGGTGGCGCCCTCCTCATGGCCGCGGCCGCCGTCGCTCTCGTGTGGGCGAACTCTGCGTGGCGCGACTCGTACGCGAACCTCTCGTCGACCGTCATCGGCCCTGCTGCGTGGCACCTCGACCTCTCGCTCGCAGGCTGGGCGGCCGACGGGCTCCTCGCGATCTTCTTCCTCACCGTGGGGCTCGAGCTCAAGCGGGAGATCGTCGTCGGCTCGCTGCGCGACCCGCGACGCGCCGCGGTGCCTGTCATCGCTGCGGTCGGCGGCATGGCGGTCCCCGCGCTCGTCTACCTGGCGGTGGTGGTCACCTCCGGGAACGACGCCGCGACGGGCGGCTGGGCGATCCCGACCGCGACCGACATCGCTTTCGCGCTCGCCGTGCTGGCCGTGTTCGGGCGCGGGCTGCCGGTCGCGATCCGGACGTTCCTGCTCACGCTCGCGGTCGTCGACGACCTGCTCGCGATCATCGTGATCGCGGTCTTCTACACGGACTCGGTGTCCGTCGCCGCGCTCGGTCTCGCGCTGCTGTGCGTCGTCGCGTTCGGGGCGCTCGCCCGTTCGCCGTACGTGCACCCGTGGCTGCTCGCGCCGCTGGGGGTCGCCGCGTGGGCGCTCATGCACGCGTCGGGCGTGCACGCGACGATCGCGGGTGTCCTCCTCGGGCTGACGGTGCCCGCTCGGCCGGTCCACGGCGAGCCGGACGACCGGGCGCACCGCTACGAGCACGCGGTGCGGCCGTGGTCGACGGCGATCGCACTGCCGATCTTCGCGTTCTTCTCCGCAGGCGTCACGCTCGGCGGTGGCTCCGGGACCGGCGAGGGCGCGTCCGCCGTCTTCCTGGCGGTGACGCTGGGCCTCGTCCTGGGCAAGGTGACGGGCGTCCTGGGCAGCGTCGCCCTCGTCACGCGGGTGACCCGCCTGCGCCTTCCGGACGGCGTCGGCTTGCGTGACCTGCTGCCGGTCGGTCTGCTCGCCGGGATCGGCTTCACCGTGTCGCTGCTCATCACGGAGCTGTCGTTCGACGACGACGCGACGACGACCGCCGCGAAGGCGGCGGTCATGGCAGGCACGGCGATCTCGGCGGTCGCCGCGGCGCTGCTCCTGGGGTGGGACGCGCGCCGGGCGCGCGGCACCGACATGAACGACGACGGGATCCCCGACACGGCGCAGCCCACGATCGCCGAGGCGGGCGACAGGGACTGACGACTGATCGCAGGCGTCGCGCGGGCCGGACGGTCAGGCCCGGCCCGGCCCGGCCCGCGCGACGTGACCAGGCTGTCAGGCCGAGGCGCTCACGAGCGTCGGGTAGTCGATGTACCCCTCGGCGGTGCTCCCGTAGAACGTCGCCGGGTCGGGAGTGTTCTCGGGGGCACCCGTCGCCCAGCGGGCGACCAGGTCGGGGTTGGCGATGAGGGGGCGGCCGACGGCGACGGCGTCGGCGTGCGTGAGTGCGGCCTGCGCGACGTCGCGCGTCGTGACGACGCCGAAGCCCGTGTTGCCGATGAGCGCCCCGTCGAAGCGCGCGCGCAGGCCCTGGACCAGCTCCCCGCCGAGGTCCTGGTGGAGGACGCTCAGGTAGGCGAGCCCGAGCCCGCCGATGCCGTCGAGGAGCGCGCCGTACGTGGCGCGGACGTCGTCGGCGTCGGTCTCGAGCGCGCCCTGGATGTTGTGCTCGGGAGAGATGCGGATGCCGGTGCGGCCCGCGCCGATCGCCTCGGCGACGGCCTTCGTGACCTCGATGACGAACCGTGCGCGGTTCTCCGGGCTGCCGCCGTACTGGTCGTCGCGCACGTTGGAGGCGGGCGAGAGGAACTCGTGCAGGAGGTAGCCGTTGGCGGAGTGGATCTCGACGCCGTCGAACCCGGCGCGGATCGCATTGCGCGCACCGGCGACCATGGCGGCCTTGGTGGTCTCGATCTCGTCGAGCGTCAGGGCGTGCGGAACGGGGAACGGCTGCTTGCCGGTCGGGGTGCGGACCTCACCGTCGATCGCGATCGCGCTGGGGCCGACGACGCGGCTCGTCCCGTTGATGTCCGTGTGGCTCACGCGGCCGGAGTGCATGAGCTGCAGGAAGATCAGACCGCCGTCGGCGTGGACGGCGTCGGTGACCGTGCGCCACGCGGCGACCTGCTCGTCGGTCTCGATGCCGGGCTGGCCGGGGAACGCCTTCGACTCCTGCAGCGGGTACGTGCCCTCGGAGACGATCAGGCCGACGCTCGCGCGCTGCCGGTAGTACTCGACGGCCAGCTCGCCGTGGACGCCACGCTCGTCGGCGCGCGTGCGGGTGAGCGGGGCCATCGTGATGCGGTTCGCGAGCTGGAAGTCTCCGACCGTGATCGGGGAGAAGATGTCGGCGGGTGCATCGGTGCGTGCGTCAAGAGTCATGCAGACGCCAACACGGCAGGGTGCCGCGCGCATTCCGGCGCGAGGCCCGGACCGTCTGGTTTGTGGGAAGCGTCACGATCACGCAGCGGACCCGCCGCGGGGATCGGCGTGGTGAGCGAAGCGCAACCACAGCGCCCACCTCCCGTACCCGATCCCGAGCAACAGCACGCCGACGCCACCAGCGATCCCCCACGAGTCGCTCGCCGTCCAGCCGGGGACTCCTGCGAGTCGAGCGCGGCCCGGGTCAGTCGGGTCGACAACGACGTCAACATCGTCGCCGACGATGTACCGAACCGCCGCGTCGTCCCCTGCTTCCAGGTACCTGGAAGCGGGCGCGATCTCGGGCCACGTCACACCCACGAGGCCCGGGACCGCGACGACCTCACCACTGACGACGACACCACGTTCGGCGAGGACGCGCACGTCCCACCAGCTCGACGCGAAGGCAACGACCGTCATCCCGCCGAGCGCGAGGAATGCGATCGCTACGACCGCACCGAGCAGCGGCGACCGCGAGTAGCGCAGCGAGCCGATGACGAGCGCCTCGGCTCGCGACATGCGCCAGGGGAGCCGCAGCGGGCGTGCGACTGCGTCGGCCGGCTCGGCGTCAGGGACATATCTCAGCCACGACCCGCCCTGACTGTCGTCACGCCGTCGACCCTCGCCCCGGCCTGGCCTCGATCGCGCGTTCACAAGGGGAAGGCTAGTGCCCGCGTGCTCGCCACCGCCTTCCGCTACAGGCAACGTTCGGGCTCGAACCCTGCGGGCGCGGGGGTGAACGTCTCGTGGTGCCCGACGCCGTCGGTGAACGTCGCGACCGGGCCCTCGACGACGACCCAGCCCTTCTGGAACGGGTCGCCCCAGCCGGGCGGCGAGCTGCCGGCGCCGAGCTTCCCGCCGACGCGCAGGTAGAGGTCGCCGCCGACATCCACCGCGCTGACACCGCAGTGCGTGAACAGGTCGTGCTCGACCGCACCGTCGGGCTGCGGTCCGCGGTCCTCCGCCGGGTCCTCGGCGCACGCGCTGAGGAGGATGGCGAGAACCGCGGCCGCAGCGGCCGCGCGTCGTCGTGCTGAGGTTCGAGCTGTCATCTGAGGCCCCCTGTGCCGTTCGTCCGACGCTAGCGGTTCGTCATCTGCGCAGATAGAGCGCGATGACAGTGATCACGGCGGCGAGCGCCGCGAGGATCGCGAGCGTCACCTTGACCGGCGAGTAGGGCCGCTTGCCGATGACCTCGCCGGTGGTCGCGTTGACCATGACCTGCCACTGCTTGCCCGCGTACATGTAGGTCATGATCCAGACGGGCAGGAGCAGGAGCGTGAACATGACGTTCGAGTAGGCGGTCTGCAGCGTGCGGACCCGCTGCTCGTCGCCACCGATGTCGTTCTCGACGTCCTTGCGGATCGGTCCGGCCATCCGCTGCTTGGCCTTCTCGAGGCCTGCGGCGGGGTCGACGTCGTAGCTCACGGTCGAGTACCCCGCGAGGTATCCGGGCTGGAACGGCACGATCTTCGCCGTGTCCCAGGGGGTCAGGGAGTCGACCTGCTTCTCCGAGAGCGTCGTGGTACCGACGACGAGGACGTCGTCGAACCGGCGCGTCGTGGTGCCGCGCGCGTCGCGCCACCGCACCTTGCGGACGCGGTCGTCGCCGCTGCCCTCCCAGTACTCGTCTCCACGCTCGCCCGTGTAGTCGGTGCGGGTGTCGGCGTCGAACGCCCAGTGCGGGACGTACGTGCCGCGCAGCGACTCGGTCGCGTTGACCTGCTTGAGCGCGTTGGGTGCGAGCCAGCGCGACTTCACCCACGTCACGACGGCGGACTGCGCCGCTGCGGTGTCGAGCGCGAACGGCAGGACGCCCGACGGCGCGACCGTGCCCTCAGCCGTGCCGACGGCGACGAGGTGACCGGCGCAGAACTGGCACGTGTCGGAGAGGTTCGCGCTCTGCGTCTGCGCGCCGCAGCCGTCGCAGCGCAGCGTGCGCAGCACGCTCGCCGCGGCCGGGCTCTGGCCTGCGTGCGTGCGCGCCCACTCCTCGTATCCCTGCTCGACGACGCTGCCGGCGTCGGCGATCTGGACTTGGCTCTGGCACCGGCACTGCAGGTAGGCCGTGCCGGGCGTGTAGACGAGCTGTGAGCCGCAGCTCGAGCAGCGGGTGGACATGAGATCTGCGACGGCAGGTTGCTGAGCAGGACCTGTCGACGGGTCCTGGATCTGGTCGCTCATGCGTCAGGCTCCCGGGAGGGGCGGGGGCGTGGCGCCGAGCAGGTGGGAGAGCGCCGGGACGGAGCGCACGGGCGTCCACGCGGCCATGCCCTCCTGCCAGA
Source organism: Flavimobilis sp. BM9 (assembly GCF_058313055.1). Classification (NCBI taxonomy): domain Bacteria; kingdom Bacillati; phylum Actinomycetota; class Actinomycetes; order Micrococcales; family Jonesiaceae; genus Flavimobilis; species Flavimobilis sp. BM9. Next base: position 67,973 of record NZ_JBZEMO010000002.1, read on the forward strand.
CGAGCGTCTCGGCGGTGACCTGGCCGGCGAGCTGGGCTGCGGGGACGGGGCCCTGCTGCGTGCCCGCGGCGTCGGCGTAGTACCAGGGCGCACCGCCGGGCAGCGGCGGCGGGGTCGCAGGCGCAGGAGCGGTGGGCGTGCCGGGCGTCGTCGCTGCGGCGGCTGCGGCGCCCATCGACGCGGCCATCTGCTGACCCATCGCGAGGCCCATGCCCATGCCCATGCCCTCGCCGGAGCCGCCGGGGTTGTTGGCGGCGTCCTCGATCGCGTTGGCGGTCTGGAACTTCGTGTACTGGTCGAGGTTGCCCAGGACCGACATCTGGGTGCGCTTGTCGAGCGCCTCCTCGACCTCGGGCGGCAGGGAGATGTTCTCGATGACGAACTTGGGGATCGTGACGCCGTACTCGGCGAGGGCGGCGGTGAGCTCGCGGGCGAGCGTCGCGCCGAGGGTGTGCTGGCTCGCGGCGAGGTCGAGGGCCGCGATGTTCGCGGCGGCGAAGGCCGGGCCGAGGTGCGAGACGACGATCTGGCGGAAGTACTCGCCGATCTCCTCGGTGCGGAAGTTGGGGTCGGTGCCGACGAGCTGGCGCAGCAGCGCGGACGCGTCCGTCACCTGGAGCGCGTAGGAGCCGAAGCCGCGCAGACGCACGACGCCGAACTCCGGGTCGCGCATCATGATGGGGTTCTGCGTGCCCCACTTGAAGTCGGTGAACTGGCGCGTCGAGACGAAGTAGACCTCGGCCTTGAACGGCGAGTTGAAGCCGTACTTCCAGCCCTTGAGGGTCGAGAGGATCGGGATGTTCTGCGTCGTGAGGGTGTACGTGCCGGGGCCGAAGACGTCAGCGACCTGGCCCTCGTTCTCGAAGACCGCGACCTGGCCCTCGCGGACGACGAGCTTGGCGCCGTTCTTGATCTCGTTGCCCTGGCGGGGGAAGCGCCACACGATCGTGTCTCGGCTGTCATCGAGGAACTCGATGATGTCGATGAGCTGCCCCCGCAGCTTTTCCATGAACGACATGTGATCTCCGTGTCTGTCTCGGGCGGCGCACCCTGCCGTGCCACCGTGGCGGCCCATCGCGCGCCACCAGAACCGTACCGGGCACAGGTCGGCACGTCATCGTGCCGGACGGCCGGGGCGGGGCCTTCGCGGACGGGGGCGCTGGACCGGAACGACGAAGGACCCCGTCCGGCGATGCCGGTCGGGGTCCTTCGGTGGCGGTAGCGGTGGGATTTGAACCCACGGTGGACTTTCACCCACACACGCTTTCGAGGCGTGCTCCTTAGGCCGCTCGGACACGCTACCTCGCCGAGAAGCGTACCTTCCGAAGGGCCGATCGTCGAAATCGGCGCTGTTCGGGGCCTGTCAGAGGGCTGCGCGGCGCCGCGGGTGCGGGTGACGGGTCACCCGGGTCGTTGCCCCTCACCCTGACAAACCACCCCAAAAGACACTACGCGGCAGCGGGTACCCGGTCCTAGCGTGACCGGGTCGGCACGCGCTCGGGGGAGCGCACGACGTGCCGCGCACCTGAGGGGAAACACCACCATGGGCAACACCACGGCCGTAGGCCTGTGCAATACCGACGACATGAACGTCGTCCACGCGATGTTCCGCCACCTCCTGGGGCGGGCTGTCCCGCTCGTCCGCGAGGTCCGGCCGGGCGACAGGGACCGGGCGGCGATCGTCGTCGCGCACGTGCGGGAGATCGCGCACGGCCTGCACGACCACCACTCCACGGAGGACACGCTCCTGTGGGACGACCTCGCGGCGCGCGCTCCGGCGTGCGCGCTGCACGTCGGCCTCATGCGGTCGCAGCACGCGACGGTCGCGGACCAGCTCGCGGCGCTCGAGGATCCGCTCACGCAGCTCGAGCGCACCGCGAGCGCCGCCGCTCGGGACGACGCCGCGGAGGCGCTCGACCGGGTACGCGTCACGCTCGAGGAGCACCTGGGTGCGGAGGAGGAGCAGATCCTCCCGTGGGTCCGCACGACCTTCACGCAGGAGGAGTGGGACGTCCTGGGCAAGGTGGGGCGCAGCAAGATCCCGAAGGAGCGGATGTTCGTCCAGCTCGGCCACATGATGGCGCCGATGTCCGACGACGAGGCCCGCGCCTGGACGCGCGCGAACCTGCCGCTCCCCGCCCGGCTGATGTACCTGCTCGTCGGGCGTCGCCAGTACCTCGCCGAGCTGCGCACGCTGTACCCGGAGGGGGCGCCCGCCTGACGCACGCTGACGCCGTGACGTGGGAGCCCGGTCACAACGTCTCCCGCGTCACGGCGCGGCTGGCGACGTCGTCGTAGCGTGGTCGGGTGACCTCCCCTACCGTTCTCGACCTCCGCGTCGCGTCTCTCGCGCCTGACGTGTCCGAGCTCGTCGCGCTCGTGCGCGGCCGCCGCACGGCCGTGCTCACGGGCGCCGGGCTGTCGACGGACTCGGGGATCCCGGACTACCGTGGCCCCGGCTCGGCTCCGCGCAACCCGATGACGTACCAGCAGTTCACGGGCGACCCGGCGTTCCGGCGACACTACTGGGCGCGCAACCACGTGGGCTGGCGGCACATGGCGGCGACACGGCCCAACGACGGGCACCGCGCCCTTGCCGCGCTCGAGCGCGCGGGCGCCGTCTCAGGTGTGGTGACGCAGAACGTCGACACGCTGCACCGGCGGGCGGGATCGCAGAATCTCGTCGACCTGCACGGCTCGTACGACCGGGTCCGGTGCCTGGCCTGCGGGTACACGGTTTCACGTGAATCACTCGACGCCCGGCTGACCGCGCTCAACCCGGGGTTCCGCGAGGCGCAGGGCATGGTCGAGGACATCGAGATCGCGCCTGACGCCGACGCGGTCGTCGAGTCGACCGCCTCGTTCGTCGTCGCGGACTGCGAGCGCTGCGGCGGCATGCTCAAGCCCGACATCGTCTACTTCGGCGAGACCGTCCCACGCGAGAAGGTCGCGCGGAGCTACGAGATCGTCGACGACGCCGACGTCCTCCTCGTCGCCGGCTCCTCCCTCACCGTGCACTCCGGGTTGCGCTACGCCCGGCACGCCGTGCGCGCCGGCAAGCCGCTCGCGATCGTCAACCGCGGCGCCACGCGCGCCGACGCCATCGCGACGGTCCGCCTCGACGCCGGCACGAGCGAGACCCTCACCGCGCTCCTGCCCCACCTCCTGCCGACGCCGCCGCGCACCACCGGCTGACAGCCCCGCCCACCGAGCACGACCGGGCGTCCCTGCGAGGATCAGACCATGACGACCGCGCCCCTCGACCAGATCGCCGGCTTCGCCAACCTGCGCGACGTCGCCGGCTACCGCGTCGGCTCGACGACCGTCCGCCCGTACGCGCTCCTGCGCTCCGACGCGCCCTCGTCCCTCGACGACACCGCGACCGCCGCCCTGCGCGACGTCGGCCTGGTCTCCGTGATCGACCTGCGGGACGAGCGCGAGCAACAGCTCGCCCCGTCGCCGTTCAGCGAGCGCGGCTTCGCGGTCTCGCACCTGCCGATCTTCGACTCGTCCGCGCACGCGCTCGTGCAGCCCGAGGTCGGCCTCGCCCCGCTCTACCGGCACATGGTCGAGGGCTGCGCGACGACGCTCACGTCCGCCGTGCGGACCGTCGCGACGTCGGCTCCCGGCGCCGTCCTCGTGCACTGCACCGCGGGGAAGGACCGCACCGGCATCACGGTCGCACTCGCGCTGCGCGCGATCGGCGTCTCCCGCGACGACGTCGTCGCGAACTACGTGATGACCGAGGCTCGCCTGCGCGGGCCGTGGCTCGACGCGCAGATCGTCCGGCTGACGACGTTCCTCGGTGAGGACCGCGCGCACGAGTTCGTCGACCTGCTCGTCGGCAGCCCTGCCGACGCGATCGAGACCGCGCTCGACGTCGTCGAGCAGGGCTCGTCCGAGCGCACGCTCCCCTACCTGCGCGCGCACGGCATGACCGACGCCGAGGTCACGGCTCTCGAGGAGCGCCTCCTCGGCTGAACCTCCGTCGAGTCAGCCTCGGCGCGACGCGAAGAAGTCGCGCAGCAGCCCCTCGCACTCGGCCGCCCGCACCCCCGGACGCACCTCGACGGTGTGCAGCGCCCGCGGGTCACGCACGAGGTCCCACTTCGAGCCCGTCGCTCCCGCCTTGTCGTCCCACGCCCCGAGGACCAGCCGGGGGACGCGTGCCGCCATGATCGCGCCCGCGCACATGACGCACGGCTCGAGCGTCACGACGAGCGTGCAGCCGTCCAGCCGCCACGTGCCGAGGGTCTCGGCGGCCGCGCGCAGGGCGACCACCTCGGCGTGCGCCGTCGGGTCCCCCGACGCCTCCCGCTCGTTGTGGCCCCGCGCGACGACCCGACCGGTCGCGTCGACGACGACGGCGCCCACCGGGACGTCCTGCGTCTCGAGCGCGAGGTGCGCCTCCGCGAGCGCGAGGCCCATCGCCTCGTCCCACCGTCCGTCGTCGTGCATGGTGACATGGTCGCAGACGACGGCGGGGCGCCAGGCGGTCCGCCGCCACCTCGCGAGCGGTACGGTTGACCCATGCGCCTGCACGTAGCCGACCACCCGCTCGTCGCCCACAAGCTCACCGTCCTGCGTGACAAGAGCACCGCCTCGCCGAACTTCCGCCTCCTCGTCGACGAGCTCGTCACGCTCCTCGCGTACGAGGCGACCCGCGACGTGCGCACGGTCGACGCGCCGATCACGACGCCCGTCACCGACACGGTCGGCACCAAGATCGCCGACCCGCAGCCGATCGTCGTCCCGATCCTGCGTGCAGGCCTCGGGATGCTCGAGGGCATGACGCGCCTGCTCCCGACCGCCGAGGTCGGCTTCCTCGGCATGCAGCGCGACGAGGAGACGCTCGAGGCGATCACCTACGCCAACCGGCTGCCCGACGACCTCTCCGGCCGTCAGTGCTTCCTCCTCGACCCGATGCTCGCCACCGGCGGGACGCTCGTCGCGTCGATCAACTACCTCCTCGACCGCGGTGCACGCGACGTCACCGCCGTCTGCCTGCTCGCCGCGCCTGAGGGCCTCAAGGTTCTCGAGGAGGCGATCGGCGACCGCGCCGACGTCACCGTCGTCGTCGCAGCCGTCGACGAGCGCCTCGACGAGAACGCCTACATCGTCCCGGGCCTCGGCGACGCGGGCGACCGCCTCTACGGCGTCGTCTGAACCGGCACGCACCGTCGGTCCACGTCACCTGACGCGGCAGACCGAGCTGACGGAGCCCCGTGGTCGCCTGCGCGACCACGGGGCTCCTCCCGTTCCACGACGCTCGCGAGGGCGCCCCGGCTCCAGACCTACGAGGGGACCTCCGTCGGAGCGTCCAGCACCTCGATCGTCGCGTCGACCGCAGCGAGGACGACGGTGCCCGCCGACGTGGCGAGCTCCGCGCGCACCGGTACCACGCTCACTCCTGCGCCCTGCGCCGCGACCCCGCTCACCGGGACGGACACCCGGGCCTCCGACCACTCCGTCCCTGGCAGGGCGCACGTCACGACGTTGCTCTCGACCTGGCACGCCTCCTCACCGATCGTCGGCACGCCCTCGAGGACGACGCCGTCCGGAAGCTCGACGACCACCGTCGCGCCGCTGGCCGCACGCCCGTTGCTGAACACGTCGACGCCGAGCGTGCCGACGTCCGTCGGCGCGTACGGCCCGATCCGTGTGAGCACCAGGGCCTCCGGGCGGAGGGCGGCCCCGACAGGACCGGCGAGCAGGTACGGCTCGCTCGTGAGCGACTCGATGCTCGGCCCCCAGGAGAGCACCCCCGCGCCCAGGTCGGCTGCCGACGTCGTCGCTGGCAGGTCCAGGCGCTGCGGATCCGCGAGCCCACCTGGCAGGTCGTCGGTGCGGCACTCGAGGGTCCGCGCCGTCGCCGGGTAGAGCGCGCACATCCACCCCTCGGCGGAGCCTGGCACGAGCCCGCCGTCCCGACCGTCCAGCCACTCGGCTCCGTCGGGGAGCTCGACGCGCACGACGGCGGGCGTCGCCACCTCGCCCGCGTTCGTGACCTCGACGCTCACGACCCCGGCCCCGTCGACGACGAGCAGCGAGTCCTCGAGGACCCTGGCCTGGACCTCCGTCGCGGCGGCCTCGACGGCGACCGGGACCGTGCGCGTCGCAGAGCCGCCCGCCGTCGTTACCCGCGCCTCGACGTCGAGCCGCGAGACGCCGGGCGCCTTGAGGGTCACCTGGAACGTCGTCGACGTCTCTGCACCCGCAGGGATGTCAGGAACGGCACACACTGCGGAGCTCGTCGTCGTCGAGCACGACCACGACGGGCTGATCGCGGCCGCGACCATGGCGCTGAGCGTCTGGGCGGGCTGGGACGCCGCGAGGATCACGCCGGTGCTCGACAGGTACATGCCCTGCGGGAGCGTGAGCTCGACCTCGACCTCCGTCGCCGGCAGCTGCGCAGTGTTCGCGACCGAGAGGGTCACGGTCGACGCGCCGCTCGCCTTGACCTGCGAGATCGCGAGGTTGAGCGCGGCCGGCGCGACCGGTGCGGCTGTCGCCGTGGGAGTCGGGCTGGGCGTGGGAGTCGGGCTGTGCGTCGGGGTCGGGGCAGGCGCGCTCGTGGGGGCCGACGTCGGCGCCGCCGTCGGTTCCCGCGACGGGTTCTCGGACGGCGTCGCCGTCGGGGTGCCGGACGGCTCGTCCGTCGGCGCGGGCTCGCTCGGCTCCGGGTCCTCGTCGGGCTCGTCGCCCGTCGGGTCGTCGGGGGTGGTCGACGGCGCAGGCGTCTCCCCCGGTCCGGTCGGCAGGTCGGGCGGCGTCGCCACGCTCGTCGGGTCCGCCGTCGGTGTCTCCTCGACGGGCGAGTCGGACGTCACGACCGTCGGAGGGACGACCGTGGGCGCCTCGGCGACCGGCCCCGCGACCAGGGGACCCGCGACCCCGGGGGCGACCGGGTCGCTGCCCGACGCGAGAGCGACGCCTGCCGCCACCAAGCCACCCACGACGACGACGCCCGCAGCGGCGAGCACAGCTGCCGGAAGCTGCGCGATCGCGGAGATCAGACCGACCGCGGGTGCCGCCGACGCCCCACCAGGGACCGCGACGGCGAGCGGAGCGCCCGGTCCGCCGCCGGTCGCCACGACGCCCGCGTCCGCACGCGCGACGACGATCCCCTCGGGACCGGCACCAGCACCCGCGGCGGCAGCGCCCGCCGCCGGCGCAGCGCCACCCACCGGGAGCAGACCCAGGGAAGCGACACCGAGCGTCCCCAGAATGAGCGGCGCGACGACGGCGCGCATCCCCTGCGCGAGGTCGCCGAGCTCGAGCGCCGCAGCACGGCACGCCGCGCACACGTCGAGGTGCGCCTCGACACGCGTCGTCTCGCGACGCGACAGCCCGCCGCGCGCGTACGACCCGAGCTGGTCGTTGACCGCCCGGCAGTCCTCGGAGACCGCAGGCGACAGGAGGTGCTCCTGCAGGTACGCCTGACGCAGACCCTCGCGCGCACGGTACGCGAGCGCAGAGACGCCGTTGGCCGACATCCCGAGCGCCGGCGCGACCGCGGCGGGGGTCTGCTGCTCGATGTCGAGATACCAGAGCACCGTCCGCCAGCGTTCTGGTAGCGACTCGAACGCGCGCGCGACCGTGCGGTCCTCGAACCCGCGGAGCATCGGCTCCTCGGTCGAGGCGAGCGGCCCGATCACCGAGTCGAACACCGCGACGTCGTCGGTCGCGGTGGTGCGCCGCGCCTTCTCGAGCGACTCGATCGCGCGACGTCGCACGACGGTGAACAGGTAGGCGCGGAAGGCGACGTCCGGGCCCTTGCCTCCGCGGAGCACCTGGAGGATCTTCTCGAAGGCCCCCGCGACGACGTCGTCCGCGTCTGCAGGCGGCACGTAGCGCTGCGCGACCCTACGCGCAGCCTCCTCGTGCCGCTCGTAGAGCACGCCGAAGGCCGCCGTGTCGCCCTGTCGCACGGCGGTGATCAGCTCGGCGTCACTCGCGACCCCGTCCGGGACCCGCGTCACGTCACTCATGTGGCTCCCCCGCCCATCTGCGGTGATCACACCGCACCCCAGGAATGTTGCCATGCCGCAGGCAGGAAGTCGCGGGACGGTCCTTCACAAAGGTCACCGAAAGCCGCGTCATGATCTGCGAGCACACCCCTCTCATCACTCGTGACCCACACGCGTGAGCCCTTCGACCCGCAGGACGCCGTCCTGCGGGGCTGGCGCACGGCCTCGCTCACCACGGTCTGGCGACACGGCGACGACTGGGCGCACCCGGCCGCGGAGGCTCTCGTCGAGGCGCTCGAGTCGGGTGTCGACCCGACCCCGGCCGCACAGCGGCTCGGGGCTGCGCGCGCCGAGCGTGGCAGCGACATGGCCGAGACGCTCGACGACCTCGGCTGCCTGTACGACACCCTCGGGTTCGACGCGCCGCTCGACGTCACCCGGGCGGTCGCCGTCGGCTGGGCCGAGGCACAGGAGGCGACGGCGGCGTCGCAGTCGTCGACCGACCCGCTCACCGGCCTGCGCACCCCCGCGTACCTGACCGCACGTCTCGAGGAGACGTTCACCGCCGCCCCGGCGCCGTGGTGCCTGCTCGTGCTCGACGTCGCGACCGAGGGCGGCCACCGACTCGACCAGATCCGCGTCGGTGCGCTCGTCGGGGCGGCGCTCGCACGGATGCTCGGGCGCTACCACCCGACGGCGCAGCTCCGCCCAGGACTCTTCGCGATCATGACGCAGCGCGACGACGCGCTGCCGACGACGGTCGAGGACGTCCGGAAGCTCATCATCGGACTCACGAGCGTCGTCGGCCCTCGATCGATGCGGTCCCCCGCCCGGCTGTGGGTCGAGCGGCTGCCCGCCGACCCTGCCGGGTGCGCGGGGTTGCTGAGCTCCTTGCGGAGTTGATTCGGGGGAATTTCCGCAAGGCACACCACGGGGCCATGGCGGCGACGTCATGGCCCCGTGGCATCCCTCGATCCGCCCCTCCCGCGGTACGGCGGGCAGGAGGTCTGGTCAGGCCGGCGAGTAGGTGAGGCAGTCCGCGTGGTGCGTACCGCCTGCGCCGATACGCACGGACTCGGCGTTGCACTCGAGGTGGTCGTTGTGGCTGCACTCCGCGCGCTGGCACGCCCCGACGGCGGCGACGACGCGCGAGAGCCCGCCCTTGACGTCGAGCGGGATGAACGTGGCGCACGAGGCATCGCCCGCGTTCCCGGCGATCGTGATGGCCCCGGCGTGGCAGCCGTCGTGGTTGTAGGAACAGCCGGCGATCGTGCACTCGCTGACCGGTGGCATCTCCAGCATGGCGCTCATGGGTCTCTCCGACTCTGTCCGACTTCGCCTGACTGCTCTTCTTGCTGACGATAGGCCTGGATCAGGGCGTTGTACAGAGAGGCGAGCCTTACCAGATCCGCAGGATTCTGCGGAATTTGCGCACCGCGCCCTTGTGTAATTGTGCGCGGGGATCTGACGCTCAGCCCCGGGGCCGCCACACGACAAGCGCTCCCGACGTGCGCACGCGCGCCTGCCGCTTCCCGCGCGGAAGAGCCACGATGTCACCGGTCGCGTCCGCGGCGAACACCCGGTGCCCGGCCTCGGTGGCGGACGCCAGGGCGCGCAACCGCTCGCGGAGCGCGTGCACCTCGTCCTGCAGGTCGAGGATGCGCATGATGCCCGCAAGGTTGATGCCCTCTTCCTGGCTGAGCTGCTGCACGGTGCGCAGCCGCTCGACGTCGCGCGCGCTGTAGCGCCTTCCGCGGCCGGCCGTCCGGCTCGGGACGACCAGTCCGAGGCGGTCGTACTGCCGCAACGTCTGCGGGTGCATGCCAGCGAGCTCGGCGGCTCGCGAGATCGGGAAGATCGGGCGGTCGGCGACGTCCATCACGGCCTCCGGGCGGTCATTCCTGCGCGCGGGCCAGGAGGTCCGCGCGCACGCTGCGACCCTCGCCTGCGGTCGCCTCGGCGAAGGCCTCGACGGCCTTGCGCGCGACCGCGTCGAGCTTCTGCGGCACCACGACGGTGACCGTGACGAGCAGGTCGCCGGTCGCCTTCGCGGTGCTGACACCGCGGCCCTTGACGCGCAGCGTCCTGCCCGACGGCGTACCCGCAGGGACCTTGACCCGCACGGTCTGCCCGTCGAGGGTCGGGACGTCGATCGTCGCGCCCAGCGCGGCCTCGTCGAACGTGACGGGCAGCGTCATGCGCAGGTTCGCGCCGTCGACCGCATAGACGGGGTGCGGCGTGACCTTGACCGTGATGTTGAGGTCACCTGCGGGAGCGCCGCCCGTACCAGGGCGGCCCTTGCCGCGCAGGCGGATCTTCTGGCCGTCGCGCACGCCCGAGGGGATGCGGGTCGTGACGGTGCGGCCCTCGACGTCGAGGGACACGGTCGCGCCCTCGACGGCGGAGCGGAAGGACAACGTGGTCGTCGCGTTGATGTCGGCACCCTGCTGGGCGCGCGTGCCACGGAAGCCCGCGGGGCCGCGACCGCCACCGAACAGCCCGCCGAGGATGTCCTCGAACCCGCCACCCGTGGAGGAGTTGGCGCCCGGGAAGGGCGTCGTGCGCGCACCGCCGCCTCCGCCGCCGAACATGCCGCCGAAGAGGTCCTCGAAGCCGGCGGCACCGCCGGCGCCACCGGGCCCCGCGGCGAAGCGGGCGCCGCCGCCCATCGCCCGGACGGCGTCGTACTGGCGGCGCTGCTCCGGGTCGGAGAGCACGGCGTACGCCTCGCCGATCTCCTTGAAGCGCGCCTCGGCCTTCGTGTCACCGGCGTTCTGGTCCGGGTGGTGCTGGCGCGCGAGCTTGCGGTAGGCCTTCTTGATCGCTGCAGCGTCAGCGTCCTTCGCGACGCCGAGGCTCGCGTAGAAGTCCTTCTCGAGCCAGTCCTGTCCGGTCAACAGCGGTCACTTCCTTCTGTCAGGTCTGTCATGAGGGTACGGCCTGCGTCGCGGCCGAGCCGCGGCGCAGGCCGTCACCGTTCGTCGTGCTCGTCAGTGCTGTGGTCCGACGACGGCCACCCGAGCGGCGCGCACGACACGCTCGCCGATCTTGTAGCCCGGCTCGACGACGAACTTGACGGTCGTCGTCTGCGCCTCCGCGGACTCCTCGTGCATCAGCGCGTCGTGGAAGTTGGGGTCGAACTCGTCCCCGACCTCGCCGAAGCGTGCGATCTCGAACTTGGCCAGCGTCCCGTCGAGCTTGTCGGCGATGGCCGCGAACGGCCCCTCGAGCTCGCCGGCCTGCCTGGCCCGGTCGATGTCGTCGAGCACGGGGAGCAACGACGCGAGCACGTCCTCGATCCCCTTGACCCGAGCGGCCTCCTGGTCACGCAGGGCCCGGTTGCGGTAGTTCGTGAAGCTCGCGCGCTCCCGCAGCAGGTCCTCGAGGCGCTCGTCGGCGACCTTCTGTGCCGCGGCGACCGCGTCGTCCTCGAGGGACGACGCGTCGTCGGGCACCTGGATGTCGACGTCGGCGTCCGCGTCAGCGGGCGTCTCGGCGTTCGCCTCGCGCGGCTCGCCCGTCTCCGGGTCGATCCGGCGCTTGTCCGTGAACTCGAACGGGGACTCGGTCACTTGGACTCGTCCTCGTCCACGATCTCAGCGTCGACGACGTCGTCGTCCGACGTCGCCTCGTCGGCCGCCGGGGCACCCTCGGCGCCCTCGGTCGACTGCTGGGCGTAGAGCGCCTCGCCGATCTTCTGGGCGACCGTGCTCAGGTGCTCCTGCTTGGCCTTGATCTCGGCGATGTCCTCGCCCTCGAGCGCCGTCTTGAGCTCGGCGACAGCGTCCCCGACCTCCTTCTTGACGTCGTCCGAGAGCTTCTCGTCGTTGTCCTTGAGGAGCTTCTCGGTCGAGTAGGCGAAGCCCTCGGCCTGGTTGCGGGTCTCAGCGTCCTCGCGGCGCTTCTTGTCCTCGGCCGCGTGCTCCTCGGCCTCCTTGACCATGCGGTCGATGTCCTCCTTCGGGAGGGCAGAGCCACCCGTGATCGTCATCGACTGCTCCTTGCCCGTGCCGCGGTCCTTCGCGGACACGTGCACGATGCCGTTCGCGTCGATGTCGAACGCGACCTCGATCTGCGGCATGCCGCGCGGGGCGGGCGCGATGCCGGTGAGCTCGAAGGTGCCGAGCGGCTTGTTGTCCCGGGCGAACTCACGCTCACCCTGGAAGACCTGGATCAGCACGGACGGCTGGTTGTCCTCGGCCGTCGAGAAGACCTCGGAGCGCTTCGTCGGGATGGCGGTGTTGCGCTCGATGAGCTTCGTCATGACGCCGCCCTTCGTCTCGATGCCGAGGCTCAGGGGGGTGACGTCGATGAGGAGGACGTCCTTGCGCTCACCCTTGATGACACCGGCCTGCAAGGCGGCGCCGACGGCGACGACCTCGTCCGGGTTGACGCCCTTGTTCGGCTCCTTGCCGCCGGTCATCTCCTTGACGACCTCGGTCACCGCGGGCATGCGGGTCGAGCCGCCGACGAGGACGATGTGGTCGATGTCGTTGACCGAGATGCCCGCGTCGCGGATGACGGCGTTGAACGGCGCCTTGGTGCGGTCGATGAGGTCCTGCGTCATCTGCTGGAACTGAGCGCGCGTGAGCTTCGTGTCCAGGTGGATGGGGCCGTTCTCGCTCATCGAGAGGTACTGCATGGAGATGTTGGTGCTCGTCGCGGACGAGAGCTCCTTCTTCGCCTGCTCGGCGGCCTCACGCAGACGCTGGAGCGCGATCTTGTCCTTGGACAGGTCCACGCCCGAGCTGTTCTTGACCTCCTTGATGAGGTGCTCGACGATCCGGTTGTCCCAGTCGTCGCCGCCGAGGCGGTTGTCGCCCGAGGTCGCGCGGACCTGGATCGTGGAGAACTCGTCCTCGTCCTTGCCCACCTCGAGCAGGGAGACGTCGAAGGTTCCGCCACCGAGGTCGAAGACGAGGATGAGCTCGTCCTCCTTGCCCTTCTCGAGCCCGTAGGCGAGAGCGGCCGCGGTCGGCTCGTTGACGATGCGCAGGACGTTGAGGCCGGCGATCTGGCCGGCGTCCTTCGTCGCCTGGCGCTCGGCGTCGTTGAAGTAGGCCGGGACGGTGATGACGGCGTCCGTGACCGGCTCGCCGAGGTACTCCTCGGCGTCGCGCTTGAGCTTGCCCAGGATGCGCGCGGAGATCTCCTGCGCGGTGTACTTCTTGTCGTCGATCTCCTGCGACCAGTCCGTGCCGATGTGGCGCTTGACCGAGCTGATCGTGCGGTCGACGTTCGTGACGGCCTGGCGCTTGGCGATCTCGCCGACGAGGACCTCGCCGGACTTGGAGAACGCGACGACCGACGGGGTGGTGCGCATGCCCTCGGCGTTGGCGATGACCGTGGGCTCGCCACCCTCGAGGACCGCGACGACGGAGTTGGTGGTGCCGAGGTCGATGCCGACTGCTCGTGCCATGGGTGATGCCTCCATGTAGTGGTGCGGTTGAGTCCGTTTCACTCAAGTCTGCGTCTTGAGCCTGAGGGGCGCAAGTCCTGACCTTCCAAACTTGAGTCTGTCTCGCTCAACCTCGGAGCGCGTCGAGTTATTCCACGCTCCCCCCTCCGCGGAGTCGAGCAGCTGTACGAGGACGTCGACCTCGTCGGGCAAGAAGGCCGTGGGGATCCGCGCAACGATGCGGCCCACAAAGTGCGCCGCACGCACGAGGCGGGCGGCGCGCTCGACAACGACGCCATGTATGACGCCCAGACCTCCGCCGAGCTCCACCTCCAGGTGGGCCTCGTGCGGCGCGGCCACTCCGGAGGCCCACGACCCCAAGCCGAGACGGGAGTCCTCGGCCTCCTCGGACGCAGCGGCCGAATGACGGCGAGCCGGCTCGCCGACGCCCAGCGCGTCCGGCCGCAGTCGATGGCACTTGTGGCTTGCTCGCGAAACGACTTCGGCGCGCCCCGAGACGGCCACAGGCGACAGGGACCGCCACGGCCCCCTTGCACGACGCGCAACTTGACCGCTAGCGTCAGCCTGCATCGATACTCCCCGGGGACAGGACAGGTGCACTCGTGTCAGACCACAGCCTGCTGACGACCTTGAAGGACGCGGTAACCAGCGCCGGCTACACAATCGTCGCCGAGGACAGTGGCGCGAGCGCCACCTCGTACGAGGATGAGATGTTCGTCGCCGCCAAGGACGGCCAGGCGTACTTCGTCACGGCCCGACGCCAGCCCTGACCGTCCAAAGGGGCGGCGCAAGGCGGCTGAGCTGACATCACCAAGCATCTTCGTCACTCGGTTGGCGCGCCTAGTAAACGAACTGAGCAACACCTGCAGCCCCACTGCTAAGAACGAGACTGGCATGCCCTCGGCCGAAGGTCCACGCTTGAGCCCGCCGAACCGCGTCAACGCGCCGACGGAACCAAAGACGGCGGATGCGTTGCGCCGCCGACAGCAGTGAGCCTCGAAAAGGACCGCCGGCTATGCAAGGATGCTACACATGACCACGGAGCGGGCTATCGAAGCGCGGGACCCATTTGAGTGTCCCGACGACCCAAACTTCGCACGGGTACCAAAGTATCTTTGGGACTACGCCTACGATCACTCAGACCTGGTGGATGCCGCCGAGGACCTTCGTCGATTCCTCATAGACATAGCCACCGAAGCCAGCATCCCGTTCTACACGATCGAGGCACGCTCGAAGAAGTTGACCTCCTTTCGGGACAAGGCACTAAAGAAGAAGCGGGATGGCACCCCCAAGTACGACGACCCCTCGGCGCAAATCCGGGACTGCATAGCCGCCCGAGCAATCCTCTTTACCACCCGCGCACGCGACGATTTCGCCGAACTCCTCGTGAGCCGCGTCGAGGTGCATGAGCGGGTGAACCCCGGCACAATTAAGCACAACGGCTACGACAGCGAGCATTTCATTGTGACCGAGCTTCGCTACCCGTCAGACGAACTGAGATATGCGACTCTGACAAGATTTCTCAACAAATACGGCGGGTTCGAGCTCCAACTCCGAAGCGTTGCCGCGCACGCATGGGCGGAGTACGAGCATGACGTTCGGTACAAGTCTGCCGCCTACAGCGCGTTGCCCGCCGACGCGAGGGGCCAGATCGATCAGTGGTTCGTTGAAGCAGGTGGAATGCGTCGAGTGATGGACGGCCTCTTCGACAATGTTCAGGGCCTGCTCTATCCCACAGACGAAGCCCCGCCCGGTTCAGGAGACGGCGACCTTGAGGCTGACGGGGACCTTGCGCCTGAGATTCCCGACGATGACGAGGGCGCCGAAGTCCTTGACACGTCGATCCTACGCAGCTTCGTTTCAGTGCGATACCCCGAAAGCACGGTGGGCGATGACGCGGCGATCGAAGAGCTTCTGATACACCTGAACGCGGCGCAAGTGTCCACCGTCCAGCAGCTCGACGCGTCTCTCGCTGCGGTTGAGCCAGGCCAGGTCGCCCGGCTCATGGACTACCCCACCGAACCGACGGGCGTGCGTCAACTCGACGACGAGATGCTTGCAGCACTTACCGACCGCTATGTCGCCGCCACGGATGACGACAAGCGACGACAACTTCTACACCTCCGCCTAGCGAGGGTGCGCGGCAAGTTTGCGATCTATTCAATCTACGACGGGGAGCGCGCTCGACGACCTGTCTCGGCGGCCCGGGCCGTTCGCGAGTTGGTCGGCTTGATCTCGAAGTATCGCGACGATGATCCCGAAGTACCCGGCGCGGTTGCCTCCTCGTTCTCAGAGCTGAATCCCTCATCGAAGCCTCGCCCAATACGCACGCCGAGAGGCACCCTATGGGTCGCCACTAACATGACCAGGGCATGGGCAGAGAGTGTCATGGGTTCGCTGCTGCTCTCCGCGCCAGGATCGGGGATCCGAATAACTCGCGCGGGCGACCTGATTGGAGAGTCGCCCTTGGCACACGACGGAGAACTTCCGGCACCGTAGTCAGGCACCGATCCTCTCGGGTGTCTCGACAAGCGGCGTGAGCACGTCGACGCTCTCCAGGCGCGCGATCCTCGGGAAGATCACCTCGAGGCTGTTGACGTGCGCGGACGCCACCAGGTCCGTGACGGCGTCGTGCGCGACGACGACCTCGTAGCCGAGCTCGCGCGCGGTGCGCGCGGTCGACTCGACGCCGACGCTCGTCGCGATCCCGGCCAGGACGACCGACCGGACCCCGCGCCTGCGCAGCTGCAGGTCGAGCTCGGTCCCCGCGAAGGCGTCCCAGCCGCGCTTCGTGACGACGATGTCGCCGGGCTCGGAGGGGACACGCGGGTCGAGGTCGGCGAAGTCGGAGCCCTGCGCGACGGACGGCCCGGGGGCGTCGGTGCGGCCGCGGAGGACGTCGCCGCCGTCGGGCGAGAAAGCTGTGCGGATCCGCACGACGGGGCGGCCGGCGGCGTGCGCCGCGCGCACGAGGCGGGCGGCGCGCTCGACGATGACGCCCGGGTCGAGGGCGGTGGGCAGCGCGGTGATGCCCTTCTGGAGGTCGACGAGGACGAGGGCGGTGGTGGGGTCGAGGGTGTCGACGGGCACGGGAGCTCCTGAGGTCGGTGGATAGACAGCAAGACTGTCTATCCACCCGGCGGCAATGTCAAGCAAGACTGCACAGTTTGACTGTCGATTCCGGTAGCATGACGCCATGAACGACGACGCTCAGATCGCCGCCGACCTCCGCCTCCAGGTGGGCCGCCTCGTGCGGCGCGGCCGCGCCGAGGACCCGCGCCCCCAGGCCGAGACAGGAGTCCTGGGCCTCCTCGGCCGTGGCGGCCCGATGACGACGAGCCAGCTCGCCGACGCCCAGCGCGTCCGGCCGCAGTCGATGGCACGCACGGTCCGGGCCCTCGAGTCCGCAGGGCTCGTCGAGCGCACGACCGACCCCGACGACGCCCGCAAGTCCCCGCTCACCCTGACGGAGCGAGGCCGCGACGCGCTCGAGCGCGAGCGGCAGCGGCGAACCGACTGGCTCACGGCCGCCCTCACGCAGGCGCTCGACCCGGGCGAGCGCGAGACCGTCAGGAACGCGGTGCCGCTGCTCGCACGCCTCGTCGAGTGGGACGAGCACCGCAAGAGCTAGCCCTCCGTCGCACTCGAGCTCCGTCGCACGGGACCTCCGCCGGGCTCCCTCCGCACGACAGATCGCCCGGATCCACAGCTCACGTGTGGATCCGGGCGATCGGTGGGGCTGGTGCGGGCCCGGGCAGGTGGAGACTCCCGACGGGAACAACCCGTCGGCCCGGGAAGGGGCTAGATCAGCTCGACGCGGTCGGCCTGCGGGCCGCGGTCGCTCTGACGGATCCCGAAGCTGACGCGGTCACCCTCGTACAGCGGCTCGGAACCGCGCACGACAGAGAAGTGGACGAACAGGTCGTCGCCGCCCGCATCCGGGGTGATGAAGCCGAAACCGCGGTCGGCGTCGTACCGCGCGACCGTGCCCTTGCCGCCGCGCACCGGCGCGCTCGAACGGGCCGGACGGCCGCGGTCCGCACCGTAACCACCACGCGCACCGCGGTCCGAGCCGAAGCCACCGCGCGAGCCACGGTCGCCCCGGCCGCCGCGAGCGCCGCCCACGATCTGCACGTTGCGCGCATTGGGCCCACGGTCGCCCTCGACGACGTCGAACGTCACGCGCGCACCCTCCGGCAGCTCGGTGAGGCCGTGGCCGAGCGCCTTCACGTGCACGAAGATGTCGTCGCCGCCCGCATCGGGGGCGATGAAGCCGAAGCCCTTGCCGTCGTCGTACCAGGAGACGGTGCCGTCAGCGCCGTCCGACGTCGAGCCCGCCGCCGCACCCGCAGGCGCAGCCTCAGCAGCGAGCGGGAGCAGGTGGTCCGCCTGCGGACCCTTCTCGCCGTCGACGACGAGAAACGCGACGCGCTGCCCCTCGACGACCACGCCGCCGCCGACGATCGCGGAGCTGTGCAGGAAGATCTCGCCGCGGCCGTCGTCCGGGTCGACGAAGCCGTAGCCCTTGCTCGGCTCGTACCAGGCGACCGTGCCGAGGATGCCGAGCTGGGCATCCTCGGACCAGTCGCCCGTCACGCGCACCTGCCGGGCCTGCGGCCCGCGGCTGCCCTCGCCCACCTCGTACTCGACGACCTGACCTTCGCGGAGCACCCGCGGGCCGTCGTCGTCGAGGATCTCGGACGCGTGCACGAACAGGTCCTCGCCACCGTCCCCGACGTCGATGAAGCCGAACCCTCGTTCAGCGTCGAACCAACGGACTGTTCCCTGCGGCACGTGTACTCCTCGTCAAAGCGATAGGTCTTCCCCCCAGTGTCCCTGACCGACAGACGTGGCGACACCTCCCGAGGTCGTGACGTCGGCCTCGAGGTCGCGACCTCGACGAACGGGGCCCGGCGTCACAGCACGCGCGCGAGGTCCGCGAGCGCAGCGACCGGGTCAGGCCCAGCAGGGATGAACACGCTCGACGAGACGCCCGCCTCGCCGAGCGCAGCGATACGGCCACGCACCTGGTCGGGCGTGCCGGCGAGCGCAAGCTCGGCCACCCACTCGTCCGGCAGCGCTGCGGCGAAGTTCGCGCGCGTGACGCTCGCCGCGCGCACAGCGACGAGCTCGTCACGGAACGGCAGGTCAGCCAGGTGCGTCGCCCAGTCAGGCTCGCCGATCCACTCGAGCGCGGGGCGGGCGAGAGCGATCGCGTCCGCGGCATCGTCCGCGACCGCGCCGACGTTGTACGTGACGACACGGTGCGGGCCCGCCGGGTCGATGAGGTCGAGGCTCGCACGCACGTACTCCGGTGTCGCCGGCTCGGCGAGGATCGTGCCGTCGGCGATCCGCCCCGAGAGGGCGAGCGAGCGCGGGCCGCGCACCCCGAGCATGAGGCGCGGAGCGGCGTCGGGCACGACGGCGGGGTCCAGGCGCGTGCCCGCGCCCTCCTCTCCCGCGACGAGGGCGCGCACGGCGTGCACGCGCTCCTCGAGGAGCGCGAGCGGTCGCGCCGGCCACGTGCCGACCTCACGCATCCAGCCCGGCAGGCCGTGACCGATGCCGACGTCCACCCGGCCGGGGAACAGCGCGGCGAGCGTCGCGACCTCCATCGCCGCGAACGCGGGGTTGCGGACCGCAGCAGGCAGGATGCCGAGGCCGACACGGATGCGCTCGGTCCACGCGAGGACGGTCGCCGCCTGAGCCACGCCACCGCGGAAGCCCAGGTCCTCGACGACCCACACCTCGTCGAAGCCGAGCTGCTCGGCAGTCGTGACGAACTCGCGGACCCGGTCGGCGCGCAGGTCGCGGGGGAGCATGACGGCGATGTCAGGGCGGTGGCTCATGCGGCGAGACTAGCCCCTGGTCAGAGCCCTGACCGGCCCCTCCTCCGCGGTGGGACGCTCGAAGCCGTCGAGGTACCGCTCGGCAAGGTGAGGCGGGACGACGACGTCGTCCGGGCCCGCGCCGCGGCGTCGCGCGAGGCGCGCGAGGACGACGTCACGCGGGACGTCGAGGAACCAGACGACGGGCACGACGCCGGTCGGCGCGAGCACCGTGCGGTAGCGGTCCCGCGAGGCGCGAGACCAGAAGGACGTGTCGACGACGACGTCGCGCCCTCGGGCAACGAGGGAGAGCAGACGCACCGTCAGCTCGGCGTGCACGGCGTCGGCGACATGCTGCGGGACGGGGTGCTCGCGGTGCCCGGCGTCCCACGCGGCCTCGTCGAAGGACAGTCGCTCGTAGCCGTCGCGCTCGAGCTCGCGCGCGAGCGTCGACTTCCCGGCGCCTGCGACGCCGCAGACGAGGACGACCTGGTCACGACTCATCCGACCAGCCTAGGGCGCACGCACGGGCGAGGGACGTGCTCGGACCCCGGGCGCAGCAGCACCCGGGGCCCGAGCATGTCGACGGGATGGCTCAGAGGCAGTATCCCGAGGCGGACTGGTAGCTGCCCGACACGGTCCAGGTACCAACCCGCTGGGTGCCCTTGACGTAGGTGATGACGCCGGACGGCAGGTACTGGCTGACCGTGCGTCCCGGCACCGAGATGGTGACGTTGGCACCTGCGCCCTTGACCTTCGCCGCCACGACCTTGCCGGCGCCGCAGATCTGGTAGCCGCCGGTCGACGCGGCCGAGGCGGGGGCTGCGACGGCGGTGGCCGACGCGACGAGCAGGAGGCTGGTCGCCGCTGCGAGGAGAGTGCGCTTCACGTTGAAACTCCTTGGCTGGATGGAGCACCGTCGCGGCCGCGACGGTGCGGTCGTGAGCTCACCGCCCCGGCCGGGTCTCGAGTCCGTTCGTCACCACCCCGGGGCGCGTGCGGCGGCCGAGCAACTCTGCCCGGTCAAATCCGCACAGTCTGCACATTACAGAAATTTGCATCATGATCAACCGGTGGCTTGCACGCGTCGCAGGGTGCTTGCCACTACACGTCCGGCACGCGCGCGAGCGACGATCGTGACCAGCGACCGCATCGCGCTCGGAGGCAGGACATGACCGACACACCGATAGGCCCGGCGCCCGGCGAACCCGTCGAGCCCGTGACAGCCGCGGCCTCGTCCTTCGTCTTCATCCAGACGGGCGGCACGACGACGAGCACGCCCGGAGACCTCGCCGACGACGGCAACGACTGACGGCGAGAGCGCGTGATCCCCGACAGCCTGGCCGCGATCTACGCCTTCCTCCTGCTGCTCGCCCCCGGGATCGTCTGGCACCTGCAGCGCGCACGCCACCGCCCCAGCACCAAGGAGAGTGCGCTCGTCGAGCTGTCCCGGGTCGTCCTGTCCTCGCTCCTCGCGACCGGAGCAGCTGCCCTCATGCTCCTGCCCGCGGCGTGGCTCCCGCTCTACCGGTCAGCCGAGCGCGGCGGCGACAACCACTTCGACTCGCCCGTGGCGGCCGTACCCTACGTCGGCGCCGCGCTCGCGACGTCCGCCCTCGCGTGCGCGATCGCCTACCTCGTCGCGGCTCTCCGCTGGCCGGGCCGCGCCCCCATGAACGGTGGGCGTGTGTGGGACCAGGTGTTCATCGACCTGCACCCGAAGGGCGCGGGCGCCCCGTTCGTCATCGTCGAGCTGCTCGACGGCACCGTCTGGAAGGGCGAGCTCGTCGGCTTCGACTCGACACCCGAGAGCGGACCGAGGGACCTAGCGATCGGCCCGCCGCTACGCCGGCGCAAGCCTGGGGCGACCGTCTTCGAGGAGAAGGACGACGTCTGGCGCACGGTCGTGCTGCCCGACGCGCAGATCCGCTCGATCCAGGTCTCGTACCCCAGCCGGGGCGCGTGACAGGTCAGGCGCGGAAGCCGAGGTCCCGCAGGCGCTTGCGGTCCTTGCGCGACGCCGACGCCTGCAGGCTCAGCAGCTCCGCATAGATGCCGCCGCTCGTCGCGAGCTCGTCCGGGCTGCCGATCTCGTCGACGCGGCCGTCGCGCAACGTCACGATCGTGTCGACCGACGAGATCGTGGACAGGCGGTGGGCGATGATCAACGTCGTCCGGTTCTCCATGAGCTCGTCGAGCCCCGCCTGCACGGCCCGCTCCGACTTGGTGTCGAGCGCGGACGTCGCCTCGTCGAGGACGAGGATCGGTGCGTCCTTGAGCATCGCGCGAGCCACCGCGATGCGCTGCTTCTGACCGCCGGAGAGCTTGAGCCCGCGCTCACCGATCGTCGAGTCGTAGCCGTCGGCGAAGGCCGACACGAACGCGTGCGCGTTCGCGCGAGTCGCGGCGTCGACGATCTCCTCGTCCGTCGCGCCCTCGCGCCCGTACGCGATGTTCTCCCGGACCGTCCCCGAGAACAGGGCGGCGTCCTGGAACACGACGGCGACCCGGCGCCGCAGCTCGGTGAGCGGCTGCTCCGCCACGTCGCACCCTGCTACGCGGATCGTGCCCCCAGTCGGGCGGTAGAAGCCGAGCAGGAGGCTCACGAGCGTCGTCTTTCCGCCGCCGCTCTCGCTCACGAGCGCGACGCGCTCGCCGCGACGCATCGTGAAGGACACGTCCGAGAGGACCGTGGCGCCCTCCTCGTACGAGAACGAGACGTCTGCGATCTCGACGACCGGGCCGTCGTCGGTCACCTCGGCCGCGGAGACCGGTACGACGACGGTGCTCACGGCGTCGTCGTCGCGTCCCTCGCCGAGGGCGTCCGCCGTCAGCAGGAGCGGCTCGTCACGGTCGGCAGGCTCCGCCATGACCTCGAAGTAGTCCTTGCTGCCCGCGATCGCGCGCTGCGTCGTGTCGACGAGGTAGCTCATCATCGTCACCGGCGCCTTCGCCATCGCGACGAGCTGGATGAGCAGCACCATGTCGCCGACCGTGAAGCGGCCCTGCGCCGTGCCGACGAACAGGATGACGTAGATCCCGAAGAAGACGACGTTGAGGAACGCCCGGCGGACCGCGTCCATCGTGTGCCAGTGGCGGGACTGCTCACGCGTCGTCACGACCGTCCGTGCGAAGCGGCCGTCGAACAGCCGCAGCTCGCGACGCTCCGCGACGAAGCTCTTGACGACGCCGATCTGCCCCACGACCTCTGCGAAGCGCCCGCCCGCGAGGTCGACCTGCTCGTTCTTCTCCGCCTCGAGCTTCTGCCACTTCTTGCTCGTGAGCGCAGTGAGCCCCACGTACACGGGGAAGACGATCGCGATCAGGAGCGCGAGCGGCCACGAGTAGCCTGCGCTGATCACGAGCACGGCCGCGACCGTGAGCAGCATCGGGAAGAAGTTGTTCGCGAAGTTGTTGAGGAAGCCCGTGACCTCGGTGATCGACCTGGTCAGGCGGCTGATGATCGCGCCGGTCACCTGGTTGTCGAAGTACCGCTGCGGCAGGCCGAGGAGCTTCGCGTAGTAGCGCGTCGAGAGCATGCGGCGCATGCGCGCCGCCATGACGTCACCGAGGTAGCCGCCGACGTTCTGCACGGTCGAGCTGAGCAGGTCTGCGACAAGGAGGGCGACGGCGAGCCACACGACCGTGCGGACGACGCCGTCGGCCGGTCCTCCGGTCGCGACGCCCACGACCGTGTCGGTCGCTTCCTTGAGGATGAACGGGACCACGAGCGCTGTCGCGGTCGTCAGCAACGAGCAGACGACGATGCCGGTGTAGTACGGCCACAGGACGCGGGTGGCGGCCAGGATCCGGGCGATGCTGCGCACGCAGCCTCCTCGTGCTTGGGCGGGCCCACCTATCATCCTCCACGGCGCTCGCGCCGCGGCCCGCGACCCGTCATGATCGTCCCTGGCCAGGTTGGCCGCACATCCACGTCAGGAGAACACATGGCCTCGCTCTACGGCATCGACAAGTTCATGGTGCTGCAGCGCATCACGATGATGGTGAACCGCTACGCGGTGCACGCGGTCCTCCCGGACGGCACGCAGGGCGAGCTGCTCGCCGTCGCACAGCAGAAGCGCATGGCGTTCAAGGAGCAGGTCACGTTCTTCACGGACGACTCGCGCACGACGCCGGTCTTCTCGTTCAAGGCGCGGCAGGTCATGGACCTCGCGGCGACCTACGACGTCATGGACGCCGCGGGCACGCCGATCGGCATGTTCCGCAAGGACTTCGGCAAGTCGCTGCTGCGCTCGACGTGGCACCTCGAGGCGGCGGGCGTCTCGGCGATCGGTCAGGAGCGCAACCAGACCGTCGCGCTCCTGCGCCGGTTCGTCGACCTGCCGTTCGCATTCCACTTCGACTTCGCCGACAGCATGGGCCCTGTCCTGTCCGTCGAGCGCCAGTTCTCGCTGCGCGACCGATACACCGCGACCGTCCCGGGCGCGCGTCTCGACGGCCGGGTCGCGGCTGCGATGACGGTCGCGCTCGACGCGCTCCAGCAGCGCTGAGCGCAGCCGCCGCGGTCACGGGAGCGGGAGGGCGTCCGCGACCGCGGCGGCGAAGGCCGCAGGCGCCTCGAGCATGAGGACGTGCGTGGTCTCCGGGACGACCGTCACGCCGATGCCCGCACCGGCGAGCGCCTCGTCGCCTGCGAGCCAGCCGGAGAGCCCGCCCTCGATCACGTGGACCGGCATCGGCAGGCCGTAGAGCACGTCGTCGAGCACGGGCATGTCGCCGAGCGCCCGCTCGGCGCGGTACTGCGCGACCGGGTCGGCGAGCCGCATCGTGGCGGCCCACTGCGGGCCCGCAGCCTCGAGGCGCCGCGTGAAGCCGGTGCGGACGAACTCGTCCTCGGTGAGCCCGTCCACACCGGGCCGAGGGGTGGGCCGCAGCGACGGCTCGACGAGCACGAGCCGCGCGACGAGGTCGGGCCTACGGTCGGCGAGGATGACAGCGATCCCGCCGCTCATGCTGTGCGCGACGAGGTCGACGGCCGCGAGCCCCAGGGCGTCGAGCGCGCGGGCGACCGCGTCTGCCTGCTCGGCGAGGGTATAGCCGAACGCGAGAGGCCGGTCGCTCGTGCCGAAGCCGAGCAGGTCCATGAGGAAAGCGTGCCGCCCGGCGAGCGCCGGGCTCGCGACCGTCGCGGCGTAGTAGGGCGCGGACGCCGCCCCGAGACCGTGCAGGAGCACGAGCGGGGCCCCGTCACCGGGGATCTCGACGTAGCCCGTGCGGGCGCCGTCCGGGCCGACCTCGACGTGCTGCATGCTCGCTCCTCCTCGTGGGGCCACCGTGGCGCTCGCAGGCTAGCGGGGGCCCCTGACACGCCAGGCCTGCCTGCTACGCGGGCTGGACCATGTCAGCGGACGACGAGCTTCGTCCTGCCGGACGTCGCGGACTTCACCGTCGAGGACCCGGCGTACTTCGCCTTGACGATCCACGTGCCCTTCGCCAGGCGGGGCAGGGAGACGGTCGCCTTGCCCTTCGAGAGCCTGGCGGTGCGCACGACCTTCTTCTTGCCCTTGGTCGCGGTCACGGTGACCTTGCCGCTCGGCGTCGTGCGGGAGGCGGTGACCTTGACGGTCACCTTCGCCTTGGTCCGCGTCGAGATCTTCTTCTTCTTGATCGTGGTCTTGACCTTGGCGGGCGCCTTCGTGACCGTCCGCGACACGGTGAGGTTGTCGAGGCTCGAGCCCGCGGGCAGGAAGCCCCGCAGGGCGTCCGCGCCCTTCGGGGTGAGCGTCAGCCCGGTCGCAGCGACGGTGACCTTCTCCCCCGACCTCGTGACCTTCGTGCCGGATGCCGGTGCGGTGCCGATCGTGACGTCGTTCGACACGAAGGTGCCCGGGGTGAAGTGCGTCGCGCCCTGCGGCACGACGACGGTGAGGTCGGCGACGACCGACGTCGCCTTCGACGTCGTGACGACCTTGATGTCGCCGAGCGTGATGACGAAGTCGTGCGCGGGGAAGCTGTAGGTGACGGACCCGCTCGTGCGGATCGTCGTCGTCGCGCCCTCCGTCGCCGACGCGACGGGGAACGCGTACGGGCGGCGCTCGTCCGTGCCGGCCGCGGCCGGGTCGAACGTCGCGGGCTTGTTCGGGACGATCCGCGTGCCTGCGGTCAGCGGGTTCGCGGGGCTACCGACGTAGCTGCGGAAGCTCTCGCGGAAGCCCCAGCGCAGCACGGCGTCCGACGAGCTCGACGCTGCGACGGCGGTCGGCGCGGCGACGGCCGCCCCGACAAGGGTGAGGGCGGCGGTCACGAGGGCGCCCACGGCGCGGCGGGCTCGGGTCGTGGTCATGGCGTGCTCCAGGTTCAGCAGGACGTACGAGCCGAGGGCCGTGGCGCTGGCTGCGCACGGTGACGAGGCAACCCGGTGAGGATAGCCCGCAGGGACGAGAAAGCGCCGGGTCCGATCCCCCGATCCAGGACCCGGCGCACCACACCCACGCCACCGTTTCCCCCGAACCGGCGGCACCAGGGCGCCACGAAGATCTCACGGCGACCGTGACGGACCTGCGCGGACCAGCGTCTGGGACGTGGTGCCCCCGCACCTCACCCCGACGCCTGGCGGCATCTCTGGCTAGTCGCGCCATGGCCGGTGACACAGGGCCCAGGCGAGCGACGTCGCTGCACGCTTGGCGTGCACACCGAAGCGTGCCAACGACCCAGGGGTCCCGCAACCGGAAGAGCGGTCGTGTGGATCACCCGGCGCGTCACCCCTGACCAGCGGCGATGCGCCCTCAGCCGGGTTTGCGCGAGATTCCGCGCCTCCCAGCCCGTTCGCTGCCTCCCGCAGGGGTGCGAGCATTCACCCGCTCGTCTCGGCCAGCGAGACCCACGCGTGTCTCACGCGCAGGGCGCGCAACTGCCCAGGGTGAGGCGTAGCTGCACGACATCACCCACGTCGAGCGACTCGAGCGCCCGGGCCCCCGTCGCCGCCTCGTGGACCGTGACCGTGCCGAGCCCGTCGATCTCGACGAGCGCCGACGCCGCACCGCGACGGAACGGGACGCCCGTCACGACCCCGCGGCGCAGGAGCGCCACGTCGCGCTCCGCGCCGTCGGGCCCGTCCAGGCCGTCGGAGCCCAGGCCCAGCAGGCGGAAGCCCCCCGGCGGTACCGCGAGCGACGCCCCGTCCACCGTGACGAACACCTCGTAGCCGAGGAACGACGCGACCGTCCGGTCGGCAGGCGCCGCCCACAGGTGGGCGGGCGTCCCCTCCTGCAGGACTGCGCCGCGCGACATGACGGCGACCCGGTCCGCGACCGTGAACGCCTCGTCCTGGTCGTGCGTGACGAACACAGCCGTCGTGCCGGTCGCGAGGAGCGCGACGCGCAGGTCGACCGCGAGCCGCTCGCGCAGCTCACGGTCGAGCGCGGACAGCGGCTCGTCGAGGAGCAGCAGCCCGGGCGCGGGCGCGAGCGAGCGGGCGAGCGCGACACGCTGCCGCTCCCCTCCCGACAGAGTCGAGACCTGCCGGGTCTCGTAGCCTGCGAGCCCGACGGCGTCGAGCAGCTCCGCGACGCGCGCCCGCCGCCGCGGCGCCGGGACGCGCTCCCGGCGCCCGCCGCGCAGCGCGCGCCCCTCGAGCCCGTACGCCACGTTGCCCGCGACGTCGCGGTGCGGGAAGAGCTGGCCGTCCTGGAACATGAGCCCGATGCCGCGCTCGTGCACGGGCAGGCCCGCGAGCGACCGGCCACCCCACGAGATCTCACCCGTGCTGCGCTCGAGCCCGGCGATCGCGCGCAGCAGGCTGGACTTGCCGCAGCCCGACGGTCCGAGCAGGGCGAGCACCTGCCCGCGAGGCAGGTCGAGCGACACCTCGTCGACCGCGCGCACCGGGGTGTCGCGGCGCGAGGCGGCCTCGTACTCGACGACGACGTCGCGCAGCCGCAGGCCGGGCGTACCCTCCGCCCGCGCGTCCGCCACGGCGCTGCGTGCCGCCACCACATCGACCATCAGAGCTCTCCTGCCTTGTCGCCGCGCATCTGCTCGGCCACCACCATGACCGTCGCCGTCACGACGGCCAGCACGACCGCCGCGGCGAGCGCCGTCCCGAAGTTCTCCGCGCCCGGCCGCCCGATCAGGCGGAAGATCACGACCGGGAGCGTCGCCGAGTCGGGCCGCGCGAGGAACGCCGTCGCGCCGAACTCCCCGAGGGACACCGCGAACGCGAAGCCGACGGCGAGGCCGAGCGGACGCGTGACGAGCGGCAGGTCGACCGTCGCGAGGACGCGGCCCGGGCGTGCGCCGAGCGTGGCTGCCGCCTCGCGCAGGCGCGGGTCGAGCGCGCGCAGCACGGGCAGCACGGTCCGCACCACGATCGGGATCGCGACGACGGCCTGCGCGACGGGCACGAGCAGTCCCGACGCCCGCAGGTCGACGCCGAGGCCGAGCGGCCGGTCGAGCGTCACGAGGAACCCGAAGCCGACCGTCACGGCGGAGACCCCGAGCGGGAGCATGAACACGCCGTCGAGCAGGGCGAGGCCGCGGCGCCCGGCCCGCGAGCGCGCGCGTCGCGACACGACGAGCGCGACGAGCCCGCCCACGACCACGGCGATCACGGCGGCGACCGCAGCCGTGCGCAGGGACGTGCCCGCAGCCTGCCACGCGGTCACGGACGAGCCCGCGACAGGCTGGGCGAGGTTGCGGTAGTTCTGCAGGGTCCACGCGCCGTCCGCGGTGCGCAAGGAGCGGACGAGCAGGTTGGCCATGGGCCACACGAGCAGCCCGAGCACGACGACGGCGGTCACGGCGAGGCTCGTGGCCCCGCCCGCGCCGAGGCCGCGCAGGCGCAGCCGGCGCTCGCCGGGCGCCGCGCCGAGGAGCGCGAGCGCGCGCACGCGCCTCGCCGACGCCCGGCCCGACACCCACAGGACTGCCGCGACGACGACGAGCTGCAGGACCGACAGGACCGCGGCGGCGCGCAGGTCGAGGAACTGCGTCGTGCGGACGTAGATCTCCGTCTCGATCGTGCCGAAGCGGCTGCCGCCGAGGATGAGGACGGTGCCGAACGCCGTCGCGCAGAAGAAGAAGACGAGGGCGGCCGCCGACGCGATCGCGGGGGCGATCGCGGGGAGCGTGACCGTCCGCAGGACGCGCAGCGGGCTCGCGCCGAGGGCGCGCGCGGCCTGCTCGGGACGGGCGTCGAGCTGCGCCCAGAACCCGCCGACCGTCCGGACCACGACGGAGTAGTTGAAGAAGACGAGCGCGACGACGATCGCGGTGAGGCTCTGGTCGAGGCCGAGCGCGCCGAGCGGGCCCGCGTCCATGAACAGGCTGCGGAACGCGACACCGACGACGACGGTCGGCAGGACGAACGGCACCGTGACGACCGCACGCACGAACGCACGGCCGGGGAACGTCCGCCGGTACAGCACGTACGCGCCGGGGAGGCCGAGCAGGACGGAGAGCACGGTCCCGAGGCCGGCCTGCAGGAAGGTCAGGCCGACGACGCGCCACGTGCGCGGGCGGCCGAGCACCTCGCCGAACCCGCCGAGGTCCCACGCGGCGGGTGACCACGCGGGGTGGGCAGCGGCGTCGGGCGCGGCGAAGCCCTTGAGGATCATCGTCGCGACGGGCCACAGGAAGAAGACCGCGAGGAACAGTCCCGGGACCGCGACGGCGGCGAACCAGAGCGCACGCCCGGTCGCCCTGCGCCGGGCACCGCCGGGCGCCGCGTCCCCGTGAGGGGCGCGGGTCCCGGTCGGTGCCGGCGCGAGGGTCGTCGTCACGGTCGTGGTCGTCTCAGCCGAGCATCGTGTCGGTCCACGACTCGATCCAGGCGTCGCGGTTCGTGGCGAGCGTCGCAGGGTCGACCGTGATCGTCTTCTCGGCGAGCGGCCCGAACTTCTCGAAGGCGTCGGGTAGGGCGACGGCCGGGTCGACCGGGTACATGTACACGGTGTCGGGGAGGGCGGCCTGGAAGTCGGCGGAGAGCATGTAGTCGACGAGCGCACCCGCCGCTGCGGGGTTGTCGGAGCCGGCGATCACGCCCGCGTACTCGACCTGGCGGAAGCACGTCGCGGGGAGGGACGACGTCGTGGACTCGTCGCCGTCGAGCGTGTAGGCGGGCGAGGACCCGTACGAGAGGACGACGGGACGGGGACCGTCCTCGCCGCCGCCGGAGAACTCGACGTAGTAGGCGTCGGACCACGAGTCGGAGATCTTGACGCCGTTGTCCTTGAGGCTCTTCCAGTAGTCGAGGTAGCCGTCCTCGCCGTAGGCGCCGACGGTCGCGGCGAGGAAAGCGAGGCCGGGTGTCGACGTCGCGGGGTTGGTGAGGACGACGAGGTCCTTGAGCGCGGGGTCGGCGAGGTCGTCGAGGGTCGCGGGGACGGGCACGTCGGGGTGGGCCTCGAACCAGCGGTCGTCGACGTTGAGGCACACGTCGCCCTGGTCGACGGGGGTGAGCGCTTCCGAGCCGTCGAGCCGGAGCGCCTTCGCGGCGTCGGGCAGGGCGGGGGATGCGTGCTCGGCGAAGACGCCGGCGTCGAGGGCTCGTGCGCCGAAGATGTTGTCGATCCCGTAGGCGACGTCCCCGAGGGGGGCGTCCTTGGTGAGGATGAGCTGGTTGACGAGGGTGCCGCCGTCGCCGAGCTGGGTGACCTCGACATCGAGGCCGAGCCCCTCGAGGTCGGCCTTCTGCTCGTCGGTGAGCTCGAACGAGTCGTGCGTGACGAGGGTGACCTTGCCGGTGGGCGGGCCGGCGGGCGTCGTCGTGGTGGTGGCGGCTGGGATCTGCTCGGCCGAGCAGGCGACGAGCAGGCTCGTGGCTGCGATCGCGGCGAGCGCCCCTGCGGCGGCCTTGCTGCGGCGGGTCGTGGTGGTCATGTGCTGCGTGTCCTCCTAGGTCAAGGAGGGGTGCCGCGCCGTGCCCCGCGTGTGCTGCGGCGCACGACGTGGAGAGAATCCCGACTCCCTACACCGGTGCTAGCCGGATCAGGTTCGAGGGTCTGCGGTGTCCGCACTCTCAGCGCTCGCCGTCCCTTCGGGCGGCAGCGCTCCCCTGTCGTTCGCGACCAGCCTACCGCTCGGCAGGGTGAGGATGGCGTGCGCCCTCTCACACCGAGATTAGTTGACGCTTCAACTTATCCGAGGGAGACTCGACTCATGAGCCGAGACATGATCGACGCCGCGAGCGCCCACGCCGCCGCCCCCTCCGCCCTCCTGCCCGGCGACCGCCTCGCAGCCGAGACGCACATGGACGCGGTCACGCTGTACGTCCGCGACATCGACGCCATGGTCGCGTTCTACACGAACGTCATCGCCCTCGAGGTCCTGGCGAACGACGCCGCCGACGCGCGCGCCGCCGTCGTCACCCTCGGCCGCGGCACGACGCCGCTCGTCGTCCTGCGCGAGGCGCGCGACCTGCCCCCGCGCCGCCCCGGCGAGGCCGGCCTCTTCCACACCGCGATCCTGTTCGCCGACGCCGCAGGCCTCGCCGCGACCCTCGCCCGCGTCGCCCAGCTCGCCCCGCAGCTCTACACGGGCGCGGGCGACCACCTCGTCTCCGAGGCGTTCTACCTCGACGACCCCGAGGGCAACGGCATCGAGCTCTACGTCGACCGCCCGCGCGACCAGTGGCGCTGGCGCGACGGCCACGTCGAGATGGCGACCCTGCACCTCGACCCGAACGCGTTCATGGAGCAGCACCTCGACGAGGCCGTCCTCGCCGCACCCCACGGCGCCGCCGCGACGCTCGGCCACGTCCACCTGCAGGTCGGCGACATCCCGACGGCCCGCCGCTTCTACGTCGACACCCTCGGCTTCGAGGCGACGACCGAGATGGGCTCCGCGCTCTTCGTGTCCGCGGGCGGCTACCACCACCACATGGCGATGAACACGTGGGCGTCGATGGGCGCAGGCCCGCGCCCCGTGAACCTCGGCCTGGGCGAGGTGTCGATCGTCGTCCCGACGCGCGACGAGATCGGCGCACTGACCGACCGCCTCGCACACGCGGGCATCGCCGCAGCGGACGACGGGGCGGTGCTCACGTTCGCCGACCCGTGGCGCAACGAGATCCGCGTCGCGGTCGCCTGACGCGACCTCAGACACGCCCCGGCCCCCTCGTCGCAGCAGCGACGAGGGGGCCGGGCGTTCTCAGGCATGGGCTGTCAGCGGGACGCCTTGAACGCGCGCCCCGCAGCGATCCTCGACGTCACCTTGCGGGCACCCTTGTTCGCCGCGATGCGACTGAGGGCTGCGACCGCGCCGGTGACAGCGGCGAACGTGACGATCCCCGCGATCGTCGAGTCGTTCTCGAGAGGGTCCTTGGGTGCGTCGTGGCCCGTGGTCTTCTTCCACACGGCGCCGAGGACCTTCTGCGCCAGCCATGCCGCCAGCGCGGACGTGCCGATCAGGATCAGCTTGTCGACCATGCCGTCGTCGTTGTCGTCAGCCACGTCGGTGCTCCTCGTCGCTCGTCGGTGCGGCAGCCCGGGGCAGGCGGCCACCGTCACCACGCTACCGGGACTGCACGACGACGCACATCGGTCACGCCGCACCCGCACGCCATGAGGCCCCTGCCAGGACCGCCAGTCCTGGTCTCAGGGATGGCGACGGTGCACGATGGAGAGGGCTGCCGCACGGCGGCTCCCGGGACCGAGGAGGACGACCCGTGCGACGAGGCACCCGTCGCGCCGTGACGGCGCTCGCCAGCGCGCTCGCGCTGTCCTGGGTGCTCACGTCGGCGGCACCCCGCCAGTCGCTCCCGGCCATGACGGGTGACGGCCTCGTGCGCGCCGTCGCCGCAGGCGCTGACGAGGCGGCGGGCGCGACGGGCGCCCACGCGACGATCACGGACGTCGACCATCCCGACGTCGCGGCGACGGACGAGGACGTCGTCGTGACGGTCGAGGTGAGCGAGGCAGGCCCCACGGTGCGGCTCGACCGCCGCGGCGGCGCCGGTTGGGTGACCGTCGCGGAGGCGACGGCCGAGACGACGACGGTGGCGCTGCCGGTGCCGAGCAGGGCGGGCAACGCGACCTACCGCGTCGTGCTCGCGCCCGCGGGCGCCGGGACGGTGCGGACGAGCCCTGACCTGACGATCTTCCAGTCCGACGCGGTGGCGCACGCCGCGTACGTCGCCCGCGCGCGGGACGCGGTCCAGGCGCACTGCCCGCTCACGCCGATCTACGTGGACTCGCCCGACGTGCGGTCGGGCTCGACCGTCGGCAAGGCTCGCTCCTCGTGGTCGTGGGTGGACGGGCAGGCGAGCTGGACGCAGTCGATCCGGCTGCGCTCCGGGCTCGCGGACGACATCCTCGAGCACACGGCGCTGCACGAGTGCGCGCACGTCGTCCAGGTGCGCCCGCTCGTGGACGGAGAGCGTGCGTACGAGGCCTCGACGGCGCGCACGGAGCGTCGCTACGCGCGCGGCCCTGCGGAGCCGGGCGAGCTGCAGGCGGACTGCATGGCGTCGGTCGTCACGGGCCGCCCGTCCGTCATGTACTACGCGCGGACCTGCTCAGCGCGGCAGCGCGCGGACGCGCGGGACATGTGGCACGAGCACGGGTCCCACCGCCAGTCGCCCGCGCTGTCGTGGGCCTGGAAGGACTGATCGGGGCCGCCGGCCCGCTGTGATCCTGACCGCACCGGTCGCTCCGTGTTGACCTCGTCGTCGCGCAGGCATAATTTTGTACTGACCAGTCAGACCAAAAGGCTGCCGCAACGCCAGGAACAGGACCATGAACCCCACCTCTCCCGCGAGCCGCACCGAGGCCGAGGACCTCCCTGCCCCGCTCACGCAGCCCGCCCCACGACGCGCCGTCGTGCAGGCCAAGGACCTCACGCTCACGTCCGCCCGCGGAACCGTCTACGGCCCCGTCTCCCTCCACGTCCGCGAAGGCGACCTCGTCGTCCTCCAGGGCCCCCAGGGGTCCGGCCGTTCGAGCCTCCTGCTCACCCTCGCCGGCCGCATGAACCCCGACCGCGACACCCGCCAGCTCACCGTCCTCGGGCACGAGCTCCCCCGCGGCCGCCGCGCCGTCCAGCAGCTCAGCGCCGTCGCCGGCTTCGACGCGATCGACCGGCTCGACGAGTCCGTCACCGTCGCCGACACCCTCCGCGAGCGCCTCACCTGGCTGACCCCCTGGTACCGCCGCGCCCCCCGCATCACCGCGCAGACCTACCGCGACGCCGCGACCGGCGTCTTCGGCGAACGCCCCCTGCCCGCCCTCGGCACCGTCGTCTGGGACCTCGACGAGGTCGACGCGATGCTCCTGCGCATCACCGTCGCCATGCTCGCGAAGCCCCGCCTCCTCGTCGTCGACGACCTCGACCAGGTGCACGACGCCGCCCGCCGCCAGCTCGTCTGGGACAGCCTCACCGGCCTCGCCGCCACGGGCGTCACCGTCATCGCCTCCGTCGCGTCCGCAGGGGAGGTGCAGGCCATGACCTGGCAGAAGTCACCCCACGTCGTGCGCCTGACCACCGGCCCGCAGCTCGACGCCTGAACCTCGCCCCAGGAAGAACCCCCCATGATCTCTGCAGCAACGACAGGGAGCGAGCTCCGCCGGTTCCGCCGCGGCACGCTCCCCAAGGTCGCCGTCGGCGCCCTCATCCTCATCCCCCTGCTCTACGGCGCCCTGTACCTCTGGGCGTTCTGGGACCCGACCGGCAACATGGACCACCTGCCCGTCGCCCTCGTCAACGAGGACGTCGCCGCTCAGCGCGACGGCGAGGCGGTCGACGCCGGCACCCAGGTCGCCGACAAGCTCGTCGAGTCGGGCGACCTCGACTGGCGCCGGACGTCACGCGCCGACGCCCTCGCGGGCGTCGCCGACGGCGACTACTACTTCGCCGTGACGATCCCCGCCGACTTCTCCGAGACGATCGTCAGCGCCGGTGGGGACGCCCCCGCCCAGGCGCGCATCGACGTCACCTACAACGACGCCAACTCGTTCCTCGCGACGACCCTCGGCCGCTCGGCGATGGTCCAGGTCGAGTCCGCCGTCCGCGAAGAGATCGGCGCGCAGGCCGTCGACAAGGTCCTCGTCGGCCTCGGGTCCGCCCGCGACGGGTTCGCGACCGCGGCCGACGGCGCGATGACGCTCACCGAGGCGTCCGGCAAGCTCGCGGACGGCGCGTCGACCCTCGCCGCCGGAGCCGGGTCCGCGGCTGACGGCTCCGCCTCGCTCGCCAACGGTCTGCGCACGCTCGCGACCGGCGTCGGCTCCGCGCACCAGGGCGCGACCCGGCTCGACGCGGGCGCCCAGAAGGTCGACGCGGGCGCAGCCACCCTCGCGAGCGGTGCCACCGACCTCGCGGCCGGGACCACCACCCTCGCCCAGGGCGGCACCACGCTCGCCGACGGCGCAGGGAAGCTCTCCGCAGGTGCCGGCAAGCTCGCCGACGGGACGGGTGCGCTCGCGACCGGCGCGAGCACCCTCGCCACCGGGCTCGGCAGCGCTCACAGCGGCGCCCAGGATCTCGCGACGGGCGCCGCGTCCGCCGCCGACGGCGCCGACGCGCTCGCCACGGGCACCAAGGACCTCCAGGCGGGCACCGCTCGCCTGGCCGACGGCGCACACACCCTCGCGAGCGGCCTCGCCGCGTCCGCCGGCACGGTCGGCAGCCTCCCCCAGCAGCTCACCGACGTCGCGACCCTCCTGACGAAGAACACCGCGGTCCTCGAGGCGAGCGACCCGGGTGCGACCGACCCGCAGGTCCAGGGCCTCGTCGCCGCGAACAAGGCGGCTCTCACGAAGCTCTCCGCGATCGACGGCACAGCCCTCGTCGGGCGTCTCGAGGCAGCCGCCGAGGGGGCCGCCGCGATCGACGCGCAGCTCCACCCCGGCTCCGGCACCCCGACCCTGCGCGACGGCGTCGACCGCATCGCCGCGGGCGCCACGTCGCTCAGCACAGGGCTCGGCACCCTCGAGAAGGGTGCTGGCGCGCTCGCCGACGGCACCACGAAGCTGTCCGCGGGAGCGACCACGCTCGCGACGGGCGCGGCCACCGTCGACAAGGGCGCGACGCAGCTCGCGACGTCCTCGACGACGCTCAGCAAGGGCTCGGGCACCCTCTCGAAGGGCCTCCAGAGCGCCGCAGACGGCGCCGGGACGCTCTCCCAGGGCGCTGCGACGCTGAGCGGCGGCACGCACACGCTCGCGAACGGCACAGCCGACCTCGCCTCGGGCGCGGGCAAGCTCCTCGACGGCGCACGCACGGCCGCGACCGGCGCCGGCACGCTCGCGAACGGCACAGCACGACTGGCCGACGGCGCGGACCAGCTCGCCGACGGCACCACCCAGCTGCACGACGGCTCGGGTCAGCTCGCCGACGGCCTCGCCGGTGGCGCCGAGAAGATCCCCGACGACGACGCGACCCTGCGCGCCGAGCGCGCGGCCGTCGTCGCCGCGCCCGTCACGGTCGCCGACACCGACCTCGCGCAGGCCGAGGGCTTCGGGGAGGGCTTCGCGCCCTTCTTCCTGTCGCTCGCCCTGTTCGTCGGCGCGCTCATCACCTGGCTCGTGCTGCGCCCGGTGCCCCCGCGGGCGCTCGCAGCGCCCGTCTCCGGGTGGCGCATCGCGATCGCGGGCTACCTGCCCGGCCTGCTCATCGGTGCCGCCCAGGCAGGAGTGATGCTCTCCGTCGTCGCGCTGGGCCTCGGCATGGACCTCGCGAACGTCCCCGGGACGATCGCGTTCACCGTGCTCGTCGCCGCGACGTTCTTCGCGCTGCAGCAGGCGCTCCTCGCCCTCGCAGGGCCGGCGGCGGGCAAGGTGCTCATCCTCGCGCTGCTCATGCTGCAGCTCGCCGGCTCGGGCGGGACGTACCCCGTGCAGACGACCGCGTCGTTCTTCCAGGCGATCCACCCGTGGCTGCCCATGTCCTACGCGGTCCAGGGCCTGCGCCAGGTCATCACGGGCGGGGCCGACGGCCGCCTCGTGGCGAGCACGCTCGTGCTCGGCGGCGTGCTGCTCGGGTCGCTCGCGGTCACCGCGTGGCGTGCGGGCCGGATGCGCACGTGGACGCTCGACCGGCTGCACCCTGCGATCGCGCTGTGACACTCGCATGACCGGCTCGGCACGCCGTCGGCTCTCTGGGAGGATCGGACGCATGAACGACGCAGCGCCCCCCGCCCCGAGGGCCGACGGCCACGCCGCCCGACGCCGCGGGACCCGCGCTCAGGTGATCGAGGCCGCCGTGCGGCTCGTCGCCGAGCGCGGGTTCTCCGCGACCTCGGTCGACGACATCGCGCTCGCCGCGGGCGTCGCCAAGGGCAGCGTCTACTACAACTTCGGCTCCAAGTCGGACATCCTCGAGGCTGCGCTCACCGAGGGCGGCGAGCGCCTCCAGGCGACCATCAGCGCGGCGCGCGGCGACCTGCGCGGGCGGGAGGCTCTCGCTGCGGTGGTGGGGGCGCTGCTCACGGCCATGCAGGCCAACCCGGACTTCGCGAAGCTCATGGCCGCCGAGGTGTTCCGCGTCGAACGCGTGTGGCAGGAGACCATCGGCGCGCTGCGCTCGGTGACGATCGCGACGTTCGCCGAGGTGATCAGCGAGATCTCGCCCGACGAAGACACGTCCCTCGTCGGGGCGGCGACGTTCGGTGCGGTGCTCGTCGCAGGCCTGGAGTGGTTGCTGTTCCAGCCGGGACGTCCCGTCGAGGATGTGCGCGCGAGCGTGCTGCGCCTCACCGCGGGGCTCTAGGCCTCCCGCGCGGGGCGCGTCAGCCGAACAGGCGGCCGAGGGTGTCGATGTGGAGGAACGCGACGAGCGCGGCCCCGAACCAGACCGCGGGCCACACGCCCGAGCCGCGGCGGGCACGCGACGGTGCGGCCCGCTCGACGACCGGCGCGGGAGCGCCGAGGTCGCTGCGCGGTGAGGCGGGCGTGACGAACGTCGGGACGATGGGGACCTGACCCGTCGACGGCGGGGTGATCGTCGTCATCTGCAGGTGCAGCTCGGTCGGCTCCTTGAGGGAGCGGGTGCGGCGCGGCGCCTCCAGCGCGGAGGACGTCGACACGTCCGGGGTGCGCGCGACGAGCAGCTCGAGCAGGAGGCACGCGGCCTCGTCCGCGCGCTGCGCGTCGAGCCGTGCGGGCAGGCCCAGCACCCACTTCTCGAGACCGACCTCACCGATGACGTCGGCGGGGCCGACAGCGGTCGGAGCGAGGCCCTGGTAGGCGAGCGAGACGACGGCGCGCACCGACGTGCGCAGGTCCGCCGGGAGGAGCGCGGAGATGTGGGCGGCGGTCATGCCAACGTGCTCGACCGCCTCGTCCTTGACCGCTCCGTCGAGGCGGAGCGCGCCACGCTCGACAGCGACCTCGCCCAGCCAGCGGGCGCTCTCGACGACGACGATGCCGCCCGGGCCCACGAAGATCCGGTCGATACGACCGCCGAGGTCGTCGGGACGGCGCAGGTCACGCAGCACGGTCCAGCTGTGACGGCCCAGCACGCGGTTGCGGTGGGCCGCAGGCGTGTGCGTCCCCACCAGACCGGACGCGCTGTTGATATCCGTCATGCCCTCTAGATCGGCCGGTCACCGTCGGAAGATGAGCCGTTACGGCGACGACTTCCGCGAGGTCACGCCCGACGTCGACGTGCACGCCGTGGCGCGAGCGTTCGGGACGCCCGCCCGCTCCCGCGCCGGCGGACTCCCTCGGCACGAGCGCACGTCCCGGGCAAGAATGGGAGGACGACCAGCAAGGGAGGCTGCAGTGCCCAACCGTCTCGTGTCCGCGCTCTCCCCCTACCTGCGCCAGCACGCGGACAACCCGGTGGACTGGTGGGAGTGGTCCGACGAGGCGTTCGCCGAGGCACGTCGCCGCGACGTCCCCGTGCTGCTGTCGGTCGGCTACGCGGCGTGCCACTGGTGCCACGTCATGGCGCACGAGTCGTTCGAGGACGACGCGACCGCCGCGCAGATGAACGACGGCTTCGTCTGCATCAAGGTCGACCGCGAGGAACGGCCTGACGTCGACGCGGTGCACATGGCTGCGCTCGTCGCGATCACCCGCCAGGGCGGCTGGCCCATGACCGTGTTCCTCACCCCCGATGGCGCGCCCTTCCACGCGGGGACGTACTTCCCGCCCGTCCCGGTACGGGGTGTCCCCTCGTTCCGGCAGGTGCTCGCCGCGGTCATGGAGTCGTGGCAGGAACGCCGGGACGACGTCGCGCGGCAGGCGGCCTCGCTCGTCGCGTACCTGCGGGCCGGGGCCGAGCAGGAGGGGGGCGCGTACGCGACGCCGGTCGGGTTCGACGGCGGGTCGGTCGCGCCGTCGGCCCAGGAGCTCGCCGGGGCCGTGGCCGTGCTTCTCGCGGACCGCGACGAGCAGAACGGCGGATTCGGGGACGCACCGAAGTTCCCGCCGTCGATGACGCTCGAGCACCTTCTCCGCCACCACGCGCGCACGGGCGACACGTTGGCGCTCGCCACGGCCCGCGCGACCGCGGCAGCCATGGCGTCGGGCGGGCTCTACGACCAGCTCGGCGGGGGCTTCGCCCGGTACTCCGTCGACGCGACGTGGACCGTGCCGCACTTCGAGAAGATGCTCTACGACAACGCCCAGCTCGTCGGGGTGTACGCGCGGCTGTGGCGTGCGACGGGGGACGTGTGGGCACGCCGGGTCGCCCTCGAGACAGCGGGGTTCATGACGCGGGAGATGCTCGCGAGCGGAGGTTTCGCCGCGTCGCTCGACGCCGACACGGACGGCGTCGAGGGACGCTTCTACGTGTGGACCCCTGACGAGATCGCGGAGGCGCTCGCCGGCACCCCGGACCCCGACGACGCCGCGTGGGTCGCCCGCACGTGCGGCGTCACGTCGATGGGCACGTTCGAGGAGGGCGCGTCCGTGCTGCGCCTGCACCCCGATGCGTTCACGGCGGCTCCCCCGCCCGGCGAGGAGCCCGAGCTCGTCGACGCCGACCGCGGCGCTCGCTGGGCCCGGCTCAGGCCGGTCCTGCGGGCCGCGCGGGCGCAGCGCACGCCGCCAGGACGCGACGAGAAGATCGTCACGGCGTGGAACGGTCTCGCGATCAGCTCGTTCGCGGAAGCGGGTCGCATCCTCGACGCGCCCCATCTCGTCGAGGTCGCCGAGGCGGTCGCGGACCATGTCGTCACGCACCACGTGCGCGACGGGCGGCTGCGCCGCGCGTCCCTCGGCGACCGGCTCGCCGACGCGGACGGGACTCTCGAGGACTACGCGCTGCTCGCCGACAGCCTGCTCACGCTGTTCGCGGCGACCGGCGACGCCCGCTGGTTCACGACGGCGCGATCGCTCGTCGAGTCGGCGCTCGACCTGTTCGTCGACGGCGGTCGCGTGTACGACTCGGCCGCCGAGGTCGACGGACCGCCGCTGTTCGTGCGGGCGGGCGACCCGAGCGACAACGCGAGCCCGTCGGGGCGGTCCGCGCTCGCCGGTGCGCTCGTGCGGCTGGGCGCGATGACGGGCGACCTGGGGTACCGCGTCGCGGCGGACCTGACGCTCGCGCCCTATCGCGCGCTCGCGATCGGGGCACCACGCTTCGCCGGCTGGGGGCTCGCGGTCGCGGAGGCGCTCCTCGACGGTCCGCGCGAGGTCGTGATCGTGGGGGACGACGACCCGCGCGAGCTTGCCTCCGGGCCGCTCGCCATGGCTGCGTGGGCCGCGCACGCGCCGGGGATCGTCATCGTCGTCGGCAACCCGGACGGGCCGGTGCCCGTGCTCGCGGGACGCACCGCGATCGGGGGCCAGCCGACCGCCTACGTGTGTCGAGGCTCGATGTGCTCCCTGCCGCTCACGTCGGCGGCGAGCCTGGCTGCGCACCTCGCTGGCGAGTGAGGCGAGCCGTCGCGGGCGCGGGGGTGAGGGCTCGGATCACAGCACGGTAAAACTGCCGAGAACATCTCGCGCAAAGGGTGATCTTGGCTCTAGTATGCCGAGGTAGTTGCTGTGCCTCGCTCGTCTTCACTGCAATGGTCATTCCATTGCGATCTTGATCCTCAGGAGTGGACGCCGAAACACCGCGACGGAAGGGCCCCGAAGGGCGGGGCCGTCCGAGCACTCTGAAGGAGTATTGGAATGACTGTTGGTACCGTGAAGTGGTTCAACGCTGAGAAGGGCTTCGGCTTCATCGCCCCCGAGGACGGCAGCGCTGACGTGTTCGCCCACTACTCGGCGATCCAGTCGAGCGGCTACCGCTCGCTGGACGAGAACCAGAAGGTCGAGTTCGACGTCACGCAGGGCCCGAAGGGCCCGCAGGCGGAGAACATCCGCCCGCTGTGATCCCGCGGGCCGTCGTCTGACGGAACGCACGAACGCCCCCGGTCCTCGGACCGGGGGCGTTGGTCGTGCTCGGGGCTCTCGTCGTTCTCGGGCGACGCTCAGTCGGCGGCGGGCTCGACCTGCGGGCGGTACACGAGGTGCCACGCCTGCCACGCGTACGACACCGCGGCGGCCGTGTGACCGAGGCAGCCAGCGGCGCTGATCAGGTACGCGACCGTCCACAGCGGCCCACCCTGGTCGGAGGACGCGAGCAGCAGCAGCGGCAGGCCGACCATGAGCAGCGCCGTGCGCGCCTTGCCGAGGAAGTTCACCTCGAGCTCGGGCAGCGGGAAGCGCTTGGTCACGAGCAGGAACAGCATCCCGCAGGCGAGCACGACGTCGGGCACGACGACGAGGGCGAGCATCCACCAGGGCGCGCTGCCCGTGACGGCGAGCGTGATGATGACGGCGCCCATCCCGAGCCGGTCCGCGAGCGGGTCGAGCGTCTTGCCCAGCTCGGACACCTGGTCCCAGCGCCTCGCGATGAACCCGTCGGCCCAGTCGGTGATACCGAGGACGACGAGGGTCACGACTGCGGCCGTGACCCGTCCCTGCGCCGCGAGCACCACGAACAGGGGAGTCAGCACGACCAGCCGGACGATCGTGATGATGTTGGGGATGGTCACGGGCCAAGCCTATGCCCCGCAGCCAGGCGCCGAGGCGGCCCCTCAGGGGTCGGACGGCGCGGGCTCCTGCGCGATCTCGGCAGCCTCGGCCTCGAGCTCGCGCTCCTTCTCGGCACGCTTCTGGATCGCGCGGGTGTCGCGGAGCCGCACGATGACGTCCCGCTCGGCGGGCAGGCCGAGCCGCAGCTGTCGCGCGCGACGCAGCTCGACGTCGAGCTCGATGCCGAACAGGAG
Source organism: Flavimobilis sp. BM9 (assembly GCF_058313055.1). Taxonomy (NCBI): domain Bacteria; kingdom Bacillati; phylum Actinomycetota; class Actinomycetes; order Micrococcales; family Jonesiaceae; genus Flavimobilis; species Flavimobilis sp. BM9. The sequence continues at coordinate 109,313 of NZ_JBZEMO010000002.1, forward strand.
GGCCAGGTTGCCGATCCACAGGGCGAGCATGAAGACGACGAAACCTGCGAGCGCCCCGTAGGTCGCGTCGTAGCTCGAGAACTTCGAGACGTAGAGGCTGAACGCTCCGGTCGCGAGGACCCAGGCGAGGATCGCGGTCGCTGCGCCGGGCGACAGCCAGCGGCGCTTCTCGTGGCGCACGTTCGGCGTCGCGAGGTAGAGCAGCGCCACGACGAGGACCGCGAGGGCGGCGACGACAGGCCAGCGCAGGACGGACCAGACGGTCGCGAGCGTGTCCGCCTCGCCGACGAGGCCGCCGACGGCCCGCACGACGTCGCCCGACGCGACCAGCGTCACCGCGATGAGCGCGACCATGACGAGCAGGGCGAGGGTCACGCCGTACATCGTGGGGCGGAGCTTCCAGACGGGGCGCCCTTCCTCGACGCCGTACACGCGGTTCGCTGCGCGCGAGAACGCCGTCACGTAGGCGGACGCGGACCACAGGGCCGTCACGAGACCGAGGACGAGCCCCCACCCGGCGGCCGACGACGTCGCGACCTCCTCGAGCACCGGGCGCAGCGTCTCGACCGCCTCGGCCGAGCCGAGGTCCTCGATCACGCCGAACAGGTCGTCGAGCACGGACTGCGGGTTGGCGAGGACGCCGAGGATCGACACGAGCGCGACGATCGCCGGCACGATCGCGAGCACCGAGTAGTAGACGAGCGCCGCCGCGAGGTCGGTGCACTGGTCCGTCATGAACTCGCGGACGGCCCGCACGACGGCGTACCGCACTGTCGTGCGGCGCGACACGTCTGCGCCCTCCTGCTCCTTGTGGTGCGTACGGGTGGCCCGGGTGTCGTCGGCCGGCGAGGCCTCGGCGCTGCTCGGTGTCATCCCACGATCATCACCGGGCGTCCGAGGCCCCGCACGCCGAGAGTCAGACCTCCTGGACGCGCGTCGCGCCGCGCGAGCCGATCGACTCGACGAGGTGGTAGAGCGCCGGGAGCACGAGCAGCGTCATGAGCGTCGAGGAGAACAGTCCACCGATCACGACGATCGCGAGCGGCTGCGAGATGAACCCGCCGTGCCCCGTGATGCCGATCGCCATGGGTGCGAGCGCGAGGATCGTCGCGAACGCCGTCATGAGGATGGGCTGCACACGGTGGACGGCGCCGCGGTGCAGCGCCTCCGTCATCGGTACGCCGCGGTCGCGGTACTGCTTGACGAGGTCGATCAGCACGATCGCGTTCGTCACGACGATGCCGATGAGCATCAGCACGCCGATGAGCGACGGGACGCCGAGGGCGATGCCCGTCGCGACCTGGAGCAGGACGGCGCCGGTCGCCGCGAACGGGATCGACACGAGCAGCAGGAACGGGTGCAGGAGCGACCGGAAGGTCGCGACCATGACGACGTACACGATGAGGATCGCGACGAGCATCGCGAGCCCGAGCTGCGAGAACGCCTCGTTCTGCTCGGCCGTGACGCCGCCGATCTCCGCGGTCACGCCGTCGGGCAGCTCGACCTTGTCGAGCGCGTCGCCGACGACGGTCGCGGTCTGTCCCAGGTCGTCGGTGAGGGGCGTGACGGTGACGAGCTGGTTGCGCACGCCGTTGGACGTCGTGATCGCGACGGGGCCGTCCTCGACGGTGACCTCGGCGACGTCACCGACCGTGAGACCCCCCGGCTCGACGGCGAGCGCGCGGATCGCGTCGACGGACGCCGGCGGGTCCTGGGGCGTGAGGTAGACGCTCACGGACGAGCCGTCGATCGTCACGGCGCCGATCTGCTGCGGCGTGATCATGCCGGCGACGGCCTGCGCGACCTGCGCCTCGCTCAGCTGGAGCTGGGCGAGCAGCGCACGGTCGAGCACGACCGACACGGTCGGGCGGGCGGTCGTGAGCGACGTCGCGACCTGCTCGACCTCGTCGAGGGGGCGCATCGCCTCGGCGATCGTCTCGGTCGCCTTCGCGACGTCCTTCGGGTCGGCGCCCTTGACGGCGATCTCGACGTCGGAGCTCATGCCCATGCCCGCGAACTGCGAGATCGTCACGTCCTCCTCGGGGACGATCGCCGTGATGGCCGCGCGCACGTCCTCCTGGATCTTGGCCTGGTCGCCGTCGGCGTCGGTCGTCAGCGACCACGAGATGGACTCGGTACCGCCGGAGAGGAGCGCAGAGCTCTCGGTCGAGCCGATCGTCGCAGCGACGAGCTCGACGCCGTCGACCGCGCGCAGCGCCTCGTCGACCTTGCGCGCCTCGTCGAGCTGGTCGTCGAGAGCGGTGCCCGGCGCGACGGCCTGCGTGATGCCGAGCGAGTTCTGCGACATGTCACCGAGGAAGCTCGTCTTGAGCAGCGGCGTGACCGCGCCCGTGCCGACGAGCACGAGGACGGCGATGCCGACCGTGATCCACCGGTGCGACAGCACCCACGTCAGGAGGCGGCCGTAGCTGCGCTGGATCAGTCCGGGGGCCTCAGCGGTGTCGCTCAGGTCGTCGGCCGCGGCGGGCTCGGTCTCGCTCGTGCCGTGGCCCTTCCACCTGAGGAACCAGTACGCGAGGACGGGCACGATCGTCAGCGCGACGAGCAGCGAGGCGCCCATCGCGATCGCGACCGTGAACGCGAACGGGCGGAACAGCACGCCCGCCATGCCGCCGACGAGCGCGATCGGCAGGAACACCGCGACGGTCGTCACGGTCGACGCGGTGATCGCGCCGGCGACCTCGCGCACCGCGTCGACGATCGTCGCGCGCCTGGTCTTGCCGTAGCGCATGTGCCGCTCGACGTTCTCGATGACGACGATCGAGTCGTCGACGATGCGGCCGATCGCGATCGTCAGGCCACCGAGCGACAGGATGTTGAGGGTGTAGCCCGCGGCCTGCATGCCGACGAACGCGACGAGCAGCGAGACGGGGATCGACACGGCCGTCACGAGGGTCGCGCGGCCGGAGCGCAGGAACGCGAGGATGACGATGACGGCCATGACGAGGCCGAGGAGGCCCTCCGTCGCGAGGCTGTTGATGGACTCCTCGATGAACGGTGCCTGGTCGACGAGGACGGAGAACGTCGCGCCCGCGACCATCTCCTCGAGCCCCGGGAGCGCGTCACGGACGGCGTGCGAGACCTCGACAGTGTTGGCGTCGGGCAGCTTCGTCACGGAGAGCGTGAGCGCTTCCTTGCCGTCGACGAGCGAGTAGGACGACGTCGGATCGGTCGTCATCTCGACGTCGGCGACGTCGGCGAGGGTCGCCGGGCCGAGCGGGAGCGCCGCGACGTCCTCGACCGAGGACAGCCGCTGCCCGACCTGGACGGCCATGGTCGAGCCGCCCTCGTCGATCGTGCCGGCGGGCACGAGCACTCCGTTCTGCGCGAGGACGGTCGCGACCTGCTGCGCCGAGACGTTGTAGGCAGCCATGTCCTCGAGCCGCGGCGTCACCGCGATGCGAGGCCCGGGGGCACCGATGATGCTCGCGGCCGCGACGCCGTCGAGCCGCTCGAGCTCAGGGACGACGACGTCCGCGAGACGCCCGGCGAGCGCCTCCGTGTCGTCGGCGGAGACGGCGACCTGGATGACCGGGAAGTCGTCGAGGCTGATCGCGAGCACGCTCGGGTCGACGTTCTCGGGGAGGAACGAGCTGATCCGGCCGAGGGCCTGGGTCATCTTCTGCTCGACCTTGGCCGTCTCCGTGCCGAACTCGAACTCGGCGAGGACGACGGACATGCCGGTCGACGACGTCGACGTCGTGCCGAGGAGGCCCGGCACGGTCTGGAGCGCCTTCTCGACGGGCGCGGTGACGTCGGACGCGACGACCTCGACCGACGCACCCGGGTGCGCGGTGAGGACCGCGAGCTGGGGCACCTCGATCGAGGGGATGAGCTCCTGCTTGAGCGAGGTGAACGCGAGACCGCCGAACACGGCGACGACCACCGTGACGAGCGCGATGAGCGCCCGGTTCTTGAGGCTGAAGAGTGAGAGCTTGTGCACGGGAGCCTGTTTCTCTGGTGGGTGTCGGCTGCGGTCGGTGTGACGGGTCAGGAGTCGCTGCGGCGTTCGGAGAAGCCGTGGCGCAGGTGGGTGAACGCTTCCGCGACGAGCTCGCTGAGCTGCGCCCGCAGCTCGGGCGTCACCGCGGGCGGGACGGGTGCAGGGTCGGCGTCCGGACCGAGGCAGCCGAGGTTCTCGACGCCGTCGGCGACGACGACGTGCAGCGCGCCGGAGAGCAGCCCGATGACCGCCCCCACGAACAGGTGGACGCGCACGCTGCCGAAGCGTTCTCCGAGCGCGTCCTGCGCGAGCGCGGCGCGGTACGCCTGCATGCGGGCGTGCGCCGTCGACTCGAGGACGCGGTGCTCGTGCGCGACGATCGCGAGCGCCCGGACGTCGTCGAGCACGGGGCCGTTGATGATGCCGAGGACGTAGGCCTCGGAGGCGTCGATGACGTCGTCGAACGAGGTGGGGACGTGCGTCTCGTCGAGGTCGGTGAGGACGGCGGCGTGCGCGAGGAAGCCGTCGACGACGGCCTCGGGCTTGCCTGCGTAGTGGTTGGCGAACGTGCGCCGCGAGTATCCGGCGTCAGCGGCGATGTCGTCGATCGTCACCGCGTCGTAGCCGCGCTCGCGCACGAGCGTGTACGCGGCGATGGCGAGCTCTCGTGCGGTCGCGCGCTTCTTCGCCTCGCGCAGGCCGCTCACGGTGGGGGTGGGCACCGCGCGAGCATATGTTGTTGGTTGCCCGTCAGGCAACGTTGCCCATCGGGCAACGGATCAGCCGGCCGCGACAGCCGCCTCGAGAGCACCGAGGAGAGCGTCGACATCGTCCTCGACCGCGTCGAACCCGCACATCAGCCGCACCACGCCCGGCTCCCCCGGCCAGTCGTAGAACACGAAACCTGACCGCAGCTCCGCCGCGACCCCCGCAGGCAGCTCGACGAACACTCCGTTGACCTCGCTCGGGTACACCGGCACCACGCCCGGGAGCAGCCCCGCCGCGACACGCTCGTCGATCCCCGCCCGCAGCCGCGCCGCCATCGCGTTCGCCGCACGCGCGTTGCGCAACCACAGGTCACCGTCGAACAGGGCGAGGAGCTGCGCCGCGACGAAGCGCGACTTGCTCGCGAGCTGCATCCCGCTCATCCGCAGCCGCCGCACCCCCTCGGCGACCTCCGCGCCGCGCGGCGACGCCGCATCGAGGACCACGACGGCCTCCGCCGCGAGCGCCCCGTTCTTCGTGCCGCCCAAGGAGAGCAGGTCCACCCCGACGTCGGTCGTCAACGCACGCAGCGGCAGGTCGAGCGCCGCAGCCGCGTTCGCGATCCTGGCACCGTCGACGTGCAGCAGCAGCCCGTGGGCGTGCGCCTGCTCCGCGAGCTCCGCGACCTGCGTCGGCGAGTAGAGCGTCCCGAGCTCGGTGGCCTGCGTGATCGAGACGACCGCCGGCTCCGCGCGGTGCACGTCGTCGCGACCCGCGAGCATCGGCGCGACCAGCTCGGGCGTCAGCCTCCCCTCCGGCGCGTCGACCGGGAGGAGCTTGAGCCCCGCGACCTTCTCAGGAGCGCCACCCTCGTCGCCCACGACGTGCGCCGTGCGCGCGCACACGACCGCACCCCAGCGCGGGACCGCGGCGGACAACCCCAGCACGTTCGCGCCCGTGCCCGTGAGCACGGGGAACGCGCGGGCGCTCTCGCCGAGGTGCCCCCGCAAGACCTCGTCGAGGCGGGCCGTCCACGGGTCGTCGCCGTACGCGGGGGCCCGGCCGACGTTCGCCTCCGCGACCGCGGCGAGCACCTCCGGGTGGATCCCGGCGTGGTTGTCAGAGCCGAAGCTGATCGTCATCGGACCAGTCAAGCACCGCGCAGACCTATCCTGAGACCCCCGACGCGACTGGAGCGCACGCGTGAGCTTCTTCTCGTGGCTGTTCGACGCCACGTTCACCGTCGGCGACCAGGTCGTGCTGTGGCGCGAGGTCGTCGGCAACCTCTTCGGCCTCGCCTCCGCCCTCGGCGGCATGCGCCGCCGCGTGTGGGCATGGCCCGTCGGCATCGTCGGCAACGTCCTGCTGTTCACCGTCTTCCTCGGCGCCGTGTTCGGCACCCCCGACGCGACGAACCTGCTCGGCCAGGCCGGCCGCCAGGTCATGTTCGTCATCGTGTCCGTGTACGGCTGGACGACCTGGCGGGCAGCGCGCACGGCAGCCCGGACGGCCGCCGCGTCGGACGCGACCGTCGACGCGACGGCGGACGGGCAGATCGTCCCGACGTGGGCGGGCGGACGCCAGCGCGCACTCCTCGTCGTCGCCGCCGTCGCCGGCACGCTCGTCTTCACGCCGATCTTCCGGAGCCTCGGCTCGTACGAGCCGGTGTGGGCCGACGCGTGGATCTTCGTCGGCTCCGTCCTGGCGACCTACGGCATGGCCCGCGGCTGGGTCGAGTTCTGGCTCGTGTGGGTCGCGGTCGATCTCGTGGGCGTGCCGCTCCTGCTGTCCGCCGGCTACTGGGCGACCGCGTCGATGTACGTGTTCTACGGCGCGTTCACGCTCGCCGGCTTCTTCGTCTGGTGGCGCGCCTCGCGCACCGTGCCTGCGGCATAGCCGCAGCCCACGAGCCCCGGCTACGCGAGCGAGCCGAGCAGCCCGCCCAGGACGATCTTCGTGATCATCGCAGCGGGGTAGACGAGCGCGTAGCCGAGCGCGACGCGCGAGTCGAAGCCCGTGCGGTGGTTCGCGAACGCCAGGACCGCGGGCTGCGTCTGCGTCCCGGCGAGCATGCCGGACAGCGACGTCCCGCCCACCTTGAAGAGTCGGCGCATGACGACCCACAGCCCGAGCGCGACGACCGTCGTCACGGCCGCGCCGAGCGCAGCGATGCGGATCCACTCGCCCGACGCGAACGCGGGCGCGATCTGCCCGCCCGCGACGAGACCCGCCTGCGCGAGGAACACGAGCAGACCCAGCTCGGACAACGTCTGCGCCGCGGTGAACGGCATCGTCGTGACGACCGGGCCGATCCGGCCGATCCGGCCGAGCACCAGCCCGACGACGAGGGTGCCCGCGGCGGCACCGATCGTGACGTGCTGGCCGGGGATCGGCAGGACGACGAGGCCGAGCAGCACACCGAGGGACATCCCGACGCCGAGCGCGACAGGGTTGATGTCGGAGAATCCGCGCGACGAGTCGCCGAACAGGTTCGTGACCTTGTCCATGACGCCGCGCGGCGCGATCACGCGGATGCGGTCGCCGAGCTGGATCACCTGGTCCTCGTGCGCGACGGCGTCGACGTCGCCGCGGCGCAGGCGAGTCACGCTCGCCTCGTACTGGTGCTGCAGGTCGAGCTCGCGCAGCGTGCGACCCGCGACGCGCGGGTTGGAGACGGTGACACGACGCATCGCGAGGTAGCGCGTGTCGCGGGCGAGGTGGTGCGACGACGTGTGGCCGAGCATCGTCGTGATCTTGTTGACGAGGCTCTCCGGCCCGACGACCGTGACGACGTCGTCCTTGACCAGGACGTCCTCGGTCCCGGCAGCGCGCGGCGGCGCCTCCTCGGAGCCGCTGCGCAGGCGCGCGAAGGAGATCTGGCCGCCGAACAGGTCGGTCAGCTCGCGCAGCGACTGGCCCGTCGCGGTCTCGACGCGCACCGCGCGCTCGACGAGCGGCGGCGGCGAGTCGGTGTCGGAGCTGCGCCCGCGCAGGACGAGCATCGCGACGACGAGCATGCCGACGACGCCGAACACGTACGCGACGGCATAGCCGACGGTCGGGGCCGTCTGGTCCCCTGCGGCGTCGCGCGCCGCCGCGAGGGCCGGGGTGTTGGTCACGGCGCCGGCGAACGTCCCCGCGACCGTGGCGGGTGACAGGTCGAGCACCGCGCCGAGGCAGACGGCGACGAGCGCGCCCGTGCACAGCACGCCCATCATCGAGGCGATGAGCCGCAGGCTCTTGCGCAGGGACGCGAAGAACTCGGCGCCCGAGACCACGCCGACCGTGAAGGTGAACAGGGTCAGGCCGAGCGTGCCGAACGCTGGCGGGACGACGAGCTCGACGTCGTGCGCCGAGCCGAGCCCGCCGAACACGAGCGCGAGGAAGAGCACGGCTGCCGCGCCGAGACCGACCCCCTTGACCGTGACGTGGCCGACGGCGGCGCCCAGCCCCACGACGAGGAACAGCAGGAGCACGGGATGCTCAGCGAGCAGCTCCAGCACAGCAGACATGCGACACCTCACCCTGAGCGGACGGACCCGACTCCACCTCACACCAGGCCAGGGTCGTTCCACATGGGACCCAAGGCCCCTTCAAGGCCTGGTCAAAGCCCAGTTCAGTAACGGAACTGCATCACCTTGTCGCGCAGGTCGCTCGCCATGCGGGCGAGCTCCGTCGTCGCGCTCGTCATGTGCGACACGGTGATGCTCGACTGCTCGGACGCCGTCGCGACGCTCGTGATGTTCTGCGCGATCTCCGCAGACCCTGTCGCGGCCTCCACGACGGACCGGCTCATCTCGTTCGTCGTGGCCGTCTGCTCCTCGACCGCGGACGCGATCGTCAGCTGGAAGTCGTTGATCGAGGACACGATCGACGTGATCTCGCTGATCGCACCGATCGCTCCGTCCGTGTCGGTCTGGATGGCCTCGACGCGCCGCGCGATGTCCTCGGTCGCACGCGCCGTCTCCTGAGCGAGCTCCTTGACCTCGCCCGCGACGACCGCGAAGCCCTTCCCGGCCTCCCCAGCACGCGCAGCCTCGATGGTCGCGTTGAGCGCGAGGAGGTTCGTCTGCTCGGCGATCGACGTGATCGCCCGCACGACGGCGCTGATCTCCTGGCTCGACTCCCCCAGCCGTGCCACGGTCGCGCTCGTGGTCTCGGCGACGTCCGTCGCTCGGGCGGCGACGCGGGCGGCCTCGGAGGCGTTCTGCGCGATCTCTCGGATCGAGGCGCCCATCTGCTCGGCGCCCGCAGCTGCAGCCTGCACGTTGCGGCTCACCTGCTCCGCCGCAGCGGCGACGACCCCGGCCTGCGTCGACGACTCCTGGGCGCCTGCGGCGACCTGCTCGCCCGACGCACCCAGCTCCTCGACGGCGGAGGCGACGGTCACGGTCGTCTCGCCGACGCCCGCGAGGATCTCGGCGAGCGAGCTGCGCGCGACGTTGAGCAGCGCGGCGGTCTCGCCGAGCTCGTCGCGCGTCGTCTCGTCAGCGGCGACCGTGAGGTCGCCGTCGGCCATCGCGGCGATCGCCGCGCGCAGGCCTGCGATGGACCGCCGCACCGACCGCAAGATGCGCAGTGCGAGCACACCGAGGAAGACGAGCGCGGTCACGATCATGACGATGACGATGTTGGTCGAACGCTGCGCGTCGCTCTCCGCGTCCTGCGCGATCGTGTCGATCCATCCGGTCGTCTCGGCCGCGAGAGCGTCGAGCTGCGCCACATAGTCGTCGATCATCGGCTGCAGCGACTTCGTGAGGAATGCCGTGTACTCCTCGGGGGTCCCGTCGAGCGCGACGGGCATCATGCGCGCGTCCCGGACGTCGAGGAACTTCTGGTAGTCCTCGCGGAACGTCGCCCAGCTCGGCATCTGCCCCGCGAGCGCAGCCTCGAGCTGTGCGATCGAGGCGTCGATCTCGGCGTCGTTCGCCCCGAGCTTCGTCACCCACTCCTGCTTTGCCTCGGGCGTGCCTGCCGCGGCGACCTGGGCGATGATCATGCGGCCCTTGATCTGGTTCTGGTGGAGCATGTTCAGCGGCTGCATCACCATCGAGTTCGCTGTGGCGACCGACCCGGTGGCAGCCGAGAGCCGGCCCATGAGCACGACCGCGAGCACGCCGACGACGAGGACGCCGATGACGCCGACGGCAGCGAGCATTCGCAGCCGGAAGGCGATCGACCTGCCCCGGCCCACGGCCCGGGACGCCATCGTGCTGTCGGGCGGTGCGACCTTCCCCGCAGGGTTCGGTGTCTGGGTCGATCGGCTCATGGTGGCTCCTATTGCCGCATGGTGGTGTTTCTCTCACCGTCCAGATCGGCGGTCTCGCACACCTGTTGAGCGCTCCCGCGGCTCAGGGCCGTCCGCTCCTGGTTGCGAGCCCCGTACGGCCGTGCACACGATGGTCGAGATGCCTGCCCACCCGGCGGGCGCACGTACCGAGAGGAGCGCCACATGTCACACCTCACCGGCAAGAAGGTCGCTTTCGTCGCCGTGGACGGCTTCGAGGACTCCGAGCTGACGAGCCCGTGGGAGGCGGTCACCGAGCACGGCGCGGTCGCCGAGCTCGTCTCGACGGACAGCGGCACGATCACCGGCAAGAACGGGCACGAGGCCAGCGTCGACGTCACGACGTCGGACGCTGACCCCGCCTCGTACGACGCGCTCGTCCTGCCGGGCGGCGTCGTCAACTCCGACACGGTCCGCACGGACGAGAAGGCCGTCAGCTTCGTGCGGCAGTTCTTCGCGGACGGCAAGCCCGTCGGCGTCATCTGCCACGGTGCCTGGATCCTGGCGGACGCGGACGTCCTGGGCGGGCGCACGATCACCTCGTACCCGAGCCTGCGCACCGACCTGGTGAACGCGGGCGCGACCTGGGTCGACGAGGAGGTCGTGGTGGACCAGGGTCTCGTCTCGAGCCGCACTCCCGACGACCTGCCGGCGTTCAACGCCAAGGTCGTCGAGGAGATCGGCGAGGGTCGTCACGCCGGCCAGACGGTCTGAGCCGACATGCCCAGGTCGCGCACCAGGTCGCTCAAGGACCCGGAGATGTACGAGGCGCTCCGTGAGGACGGTGCCTCGAAGGAGAAGGCGGCGCGCATCTCCAACGCGGCGGCTGCCCAGGGCCGGTCGAAGGTCGGTCAAAAGGGTGGCGACGCGGAGAGCTACGAGGACCGCACGGTCCCCGAGCTGCGCGCGCGTGCCAAGGAGCTGGGCCTGAGCGGGTACTCGTCCCTGCGCAAGGCTGAGCTCGTCGACCTGCTGCGCGACCACTGACGGCCGTGCCCCGCGTCCGCGGCCTCGTCCGGGCCCGCACCTCCGGACCTGGATGGACCCGCCGCCGCGCGGGGCGCGGCTTCGTCTATGTCGACGAGGACGGCGCGCGCATCGAGGACCCCGAGGTGGTCGAGCGCCTCAAGGCGCTCGTGCTGCCGCCCGCGTGGCGCGCCGTCTGGTTCGCGCCCGACCCGCGGTCCCACATCCTCGCGACGGGGGTCGACGACGCGGGGCGGCGTCAGTACGTCTACCACCCGAGGTGGGTCGAGGCGCACGACCGCGCGAAGCACGCGCGGACGCTCGAGCTCGCGGAGAGGCTGCCGCAGGTGCGTCGTCGCGTGACGCGCGACCTTCGCGCCGAGCCGGGCAGCCTCGAGCGCGCCCTCGCGGTCGCGGTGCGGCTCGTCGACTCGACGCACCTGCGCGTCGGGAGCGAGCGGCACACGGCTGCGACCGGGAACCGTGGGCTCACGACGCTGCTGTGTCAGCACGTGCGTGTCGAGGAGGGCGTCGTGACGCTCGAGTTCCGCGGCAAGAGCGGTCAGGTGTGGCACACCCGGACGGTCGACGAGGACCTGGCCGACGCGGTCGCGTCTCTCCTCGAGCGGCGGTCGCCGCGAGCGCGCCTGCTCGCGCGTCGTGAGGGCCGGTCGTGGCGGCCCGTGCGTGCGTCGGACGTCAACCGGTATATCCAGGAGATCAGCGGGACGACGTGCACCGCGAAGGACTTCCGGACGCTGCACGGCTCGATCATCGCGGCGCGCGAGCTCGCGCGGATCGGGTGGTCGCCGGACGAGCGGGAGCGGACGCGGACCGTCCGGGCTGCGGTGGTGCGCACGTCGGAGCTGCTGGGGAACACGCCCGCGGTCGCGAAGAGCAGCTATATCGACCCGGCGATCCTCGACCGCTTCCACGCGAACGAGCTGATCGACCTGCATCGCGGGGACGCGAACGCCTACCTCACGCTCATGCGCGGGGGCGACTGAGGCCACCACAAGCGGCGGGAGCGTCAGGAACCCGTCAGGAGTGCGCCCCACCCCGTCAAGAACACGTCAACACCTCGTGCCGGAGCGCGGAGGAGGACTAGACCAGAGCCGTGCACCACTGTGCACCGACCGCGCCTGCCGACAGCAGGCTTCGTCGAACCGACTCCCGAAGGCGTGGCTCTCATGGCCGACATGGTCTACATCCTGCTCAGCGTCGCGTTCTTCGCGACCGTGGCGATCGTCGCAAGACGCGTCGACGCCTGGACGGTCCCGGGCGTCACCGTCACGCGGAACGCACCGACCCGCGCCGCGGACAAGGCCGACGTCCGATGAGGGCCGAGGACGCGGTCGCGCTCGTCGCCGCGATCATGCTGCTCGGGTATCTCTTCCGCGGGCTCCTGCGCGCTGGCCGAGGACTCTGAGACATGGGCGGCACCTGGACAGCCCTCGCCCAGATCGGCGTGCTCGTGGTCGTCCTCTCGGCCGTGCACGTCCCGCTGGGCGACTACCTCGCGCGCGTCTTCACCTCGCCGCGACACCTGCGGGTCGAGCGGGCCGTATACCGCGTCATGCGGGTCGACGCCGACGCCGACCAGCGCTGGACCGCCTACCTGCTGTCGCTGCTCGGGTTCTCCCTGGCGTCGGTTCTGGTGCTGTTCGGCCTGGCACGGCTCCAGGGAGTGCTGCCGATGAGCGTTGGGACACAAGGACTCGATCCAGCGGGGGCGTGGAACACCGCGGTCTCGTTCGCGACCAACACCAACTGGCAGTGGTACGCCGGCGAGGCCGCTGCCGGCCACCTGCTCCAGATGGCCGGGCTCACCGTGCAGAACTTTGTGTCGGCTGCGGTGGGCATCTCGGTGGCGGTGGCCATGATCCGCGGTCTCCGGCGCTCAGGGACGGACGGACGGGTCGGCAACTTCTGGTCCGACCTGACCCGGACGTGCGTGCGGGCGCTCCTACCGCTGGCGTTCGTCGGCGCCCTCGCGCTCGTCGCGACCGGCGTGATCCAGAACTTCGACCCGCACACGGTGACACGGACGCTGACGGGCGGCTCGCAGCACCTCCTGGGCGGCCCGGTTGCCTCCCAGGAGGCGATCAAGCTGCTCGGCACGAACGGAGGTGGTTTCTTCAACGCCAACTCGGCGCACCCCCTGGAGAACCCGACCCCTGTGAGCAACCTTCTCGAGGTCCTCCTGCTCCTGATCATCCCCTTCTCGCTCCCTCGGACATTCGGGGTGATGGTCGGCGACCGCCGCCAGGGTGTCGCCATCGTCTCCGTCATGGGGACGCTGTTCCTCGCTGGCACCGCGCTGCTCACCTGGGCGGAGCTGGCAGGACCCGGACTCGTGCCGCAGGCAGCGGGTGGGGCCCTCGAGGGCAAGGAGGTGCGCTTCGGCGCCGCCGGGTCCGCGCTGTTCGCGGCAGCCACGACCGGCACCTCGACCGGTGCCGTCAACTCCATGCACGACTCCCTCACAGCTCCTGGTGGAGGTGTCGCAGCCTTCGGCATGCTGCTCGGTGAGGTCTCCCCGGGCGGTGTCGGCTCAGGGCTCTACGGCATGCTGGTCCTCGCGATCGTCACGGTGTTCATCGCCGGGCTCATGGTCGGCCGGACGCCCGAGTACCTGGGCAAGAAGATCGGCCGTCAGGAGATGGCGCTCGTCGCCCTCTACATCCTGACGGTCCCCATGCTCGTGCTCGTGGGAACAGGCCTCGCTGTGGCGTTGCCGGCGGGGCAGGCAGGCATCCAGGAGAGCGGGCCGCACGGCCTCACTGAAGTGCTGTACGCCGTCACCTCCGCAAGCAACAACAACGGTTCAGCGTTCGCGGGGCTCACCACCAGCACGCCGTTCTACAACACCCTCCTGGGCGTGTGCATGCTCGCGGGGCGGTTCGTTCCGGTCGCACTCGTCCTGGCACTTGCCGGACGTCTCTCCTCGCAGCGCTCGGTCCCTGCGACCTCCGGCACGCTGCCCACCCACGAGCCGCTCTTCGCCAGCATGCTTGCCGGCGTGGCACTCATCGTGGTCGGTCTCACGTTCATCCCTGTCCTGTCCCTAGGTCCCGTCGTGGAGTCGCTGTCATGAGTGCACCGGTACTGACCCGGCTCGGTGGTTCCACCGCCGCGAAGATCCCGCCCGAAACCCACCGTCCCGTGTTGACCGGGGCGCAGGTGCGCGCCGCGCTCCCCGGGGCGCTCCGCAAGCTCGACCCGCGGCAGCTCGCTGAGTCCCCGGTCATCCTCGTCGTCGAGATCGGGGCTGCTGCCTCGACAGTCCTCGCCGCCGTGAGCCCGTCAGCCTTCGCGGTAGCCATCGTCGTGTGGCTCTGGGCGACCGTCCTGTTCGCCACGCTCGCAGAGTCGGTCGCAGAGAGCCGGGGCAAGGCGCAGGCCTCGAGTCTTCGGGCGACGCAGAAGCAGACGACGGCGCGGCGGATCTCCGAGCCGCTCGAGCGTTCTCGGCACGACGGGCCACTGATCCTCGGTTCCACCGACGAGGTGCCGTCGGCGACGCTCCGCGTCGGGGACGTCGTCATCGTGCGTGCCGGCGAGATCATCCCTGGTGACGGCGATGTCATCGAAGGTGCTGCCGCCGTCGACGAGTCCGCCATCACGGGCGAGTCCGCGCCGGTCGTCCGGGAGTCCGGAGGGGACCGCTCAGCAGTCACGGGTGGCACCGTCGTGCTCTCGGACACCATCGCCGTCCGGATCTCAGCGGCTGCCGGCTCGACGTTCGTCGACAGGATGATCACGCTCGTCGAAGGTTCCGACCGCCAGCGCACACCCAACGAGATCGCCCTCAACATCCTGCTTTCCTCGCTCACGATCATCTTCCTGCTCGCGGTCGCGACCCTCCAGCCGTTCGCGGTGTACTCGGGCGCACGCCTGCCGCTCCTCGTACTCATCGCCCTCCTCGTGTGTCTCGTCCCGACGACGATCGGGGCTCTGCTGTCGGCGATCGGCATCGCCGGGATGGACCGGCTCGTGCAGCGCAACGTCTTGGCCATGTCCGGTCGCGCCGTCGAGGCAGCTGGAGACGTCGACGTGCTCCTCCTCGACAAGACGGGGACCATCACATACGGCAACCGCCAGGCGAAGGCTTTGCTGCCAGCGCCGGGCATCTCCGTCGAGGAGCTCGCAGCGTCAGCACGCCTGGCGTCCCTCGCGGACGAGACCCCCGAGGGGCGGAGCGTCGTCGACCTGGTCGACGACGGCTGGGCGGAAGAACCGGCCGAAGGACCGACCGGGGGGCAGAGCGAGCGGCCGTCCACCCGGACGGGCCCCTTGCCAGCGGGCGCCGTGCTCGTCCCGTTCAGCGCGACCACCCGCATGAGCGGCGTCGACCTCCCTGCGCCCGACGGGCGCGCCGATCCCGCCGTGAGCATCCGCAAGGGGGCCGCGAGCGCGGTAGGTGCGTGGGTGCGCTCGACCGGAGGTAGCACGCCCAATCAGGTGCAGGCTCTCGTCGACGAGGTGAGCACCACGGGCGGCACCCCGCTCGTCGTTGCGGTGCAGAGGGGTGCTTCTCCGGCACGGGCCCTCGGGGTGGTCCACCTCAAGGACGTCGTCAAGGACGGCCTCAGGGCGCGCTTCGACGAGCTACGCGCGATGGGCATCCGCACGGTCATGGTCACCGGCGACAACGCGATCACCGCCAAGGCGATCGGTGCCGAGGCTGGCGTCGACGAGGTGCTCGCCGAAGCGACCCCCGAGGACAAGCTCTCCCTCATCCGCCGGGAGCAGGCGGCTGGTCACCTTGTCGCGATGGCTGGGGACGGTACCAACGACGCCCCAGCCCTCGCGCAGGCGGACGTCGGCGTCGCGATGAACACCGGCACGACCGCCGCCAAGGAGGCGGGCAACATGGTCGATCTCGACTCGGACCCCACCAAGCTCATCGAGATCGTGCGGATCGGCAAGCAGCTGCTCATCACACGCGGCGCACTGACGACGTTCTCGATCGCCAACGACGTGGCGAAGTACTTCGCCATCTTGCCCGCGATGTTCGTGGCCGTGTTCCCCCAGCTCGGCGCTCTCGACATCATGCGGCTGTCCAGCCCCGAGTCGGCGATCTTGTCAGCCGTCGTGTTCAACGCCCTCATCATCGTCGCCCTGATCCCGCTCTCGCTGCAGGGAGCGGCCTACCGGCCCGCCCCCGCCTCGTCGATGCTCCGACGCAACCTCCTCGTCTACGGGCTCGGCGGGCTCATCGCCCCGTTCGTGGGCATCAAGATCCTCGACCTCCTGATCTCCCTCCTCCCCTGGATCGGCTGACATGGTTCACGACAAGGGCTCCGGCCCGCGCTCCTCCGCCTCGCGCAGCCGCGGCCTGCGGCGCAGCATCGTCGCGTTCGCCCGGCAGAGCCTCGCCGGTCTGCGCGCGCTCGTCGTGCTCACCGTCGCGCTCGGCGCCCTCTACCCGCTCGCGGTGGTCGCCGTCGGGCAGCTCGCGTTCCCGTGGCAGGCGAACGGATCGCTCGTCACAGCGCAGGGCGAGCGCACGACGACCCGCACGGAAGCCGTCGGCTCGCTCCTGATCTCCCAGGCGTCCGACGGCGCCGAGTGGTTCCACCCGCGCCCCTCGGCTGCTGGCGACGGCTACGACACCCTCGCCTCAGGCGGGTCGAACCTCGGCCCGCTCAACCGTGAGCTGCTCGCGACGGTGCAGGACAGACGGCGCGCCGTGGTGGAGGCTGATGGCGCCGCTCCGGGGGACGTGCCGGCCGACGCGCTGACCGCCTCGGGATCGGGGCTGGACCCGCACGTCTCGCCCGCCTACGCCCTGCAGCAGGTGTCCCGCGTGGCGGCGGCTCGCGGACTGCCGGTTGCTTCGGTGCGGGCACTCGTCGTCGACCGCACGACCGCCCGCGACCTCGGCATCCTCGGCGAACCTCGCGTCAACGTGCTCGAGCTGAACCTCGCGCTGGGCATGATGTCCTCATGAGAGGTGCGCATGCCTGACGTCCGCCGGCCCGGGCGGCTCACTGTCTACCTGGGTGCGGCCCCCGGCGTCGGCAAGACCTTCGCGATGCTCGACGAGGCGCGGCGGCGGCGCGACCGTGGCACAGACGTCGTCGTCGGTCTCGTCGAGACGCACGGGCGCGCCGCTACCGCTGCCCAGATCGGCGACCTCGAGGTGATGCCCCGCACGCTCGTGAACCACCGCGGCACAGAGCTGGCCGAGCTCGATGTCGACGCCGTCCTACGGCGCGCACCCGACGTCGCTCTCATCGACGAGCTCGCGCACACCAACCCGGCGGGAGCACGGAACTCACGTCGGTGGCAGGACGTGCAGGAGGTGCTCGACGCCGGGATCGACGTCGTCACCACCGTCAACATCCAGCACCTCGAGTCCCTCGGGGACGCCGTCGAGGCGATCACAGGTGTACGTCAGCGTGAGACGGTGCCGGACCACATCGTCCGCGCCGCGGACCAGGTACAGCTGGTCGACCTCTCCCCCGACGCGTTGCGCAGACGGCTCGCGCACGGGAACGTCTATCGGGCGGAGCAGATCGACGCGTCGCTGTCGTCTTACTTCCGCGTCGGCAACCTCACGGCGTTGCGGGAGGTCGCCCTCCTGTGGCTCGCGGACAGCGTCGACGACGCGCTCACCAGGTACCGCTCGGACCACGACATCGAGGGGACGTGGCCAGCGCGCGAGCGCATCGTCGTCGCTGTCACGGGGGGCCCTGAGACCACCACGCTCCTGCGGCGCGGCGCGCGCATCGCGCAGCGGGTCGCAGGCTCAGAGCTCCTCGCGGTCCACGTCCTGGCGACGGATGGGCTCCCCTCCGCGCCCTCTGCCGCGATCGCTGCCGACCGCGAGCTCGTCGAGGCGCTCGGCGGGACGTTCCACACGGTCGTCGGGGAGGACGTCCCCACCGCGGTCGTCGACTTCGCCCGCGGGGTGAACGCCACGATGATCGTCGTGGGGGTCTCCCGCAGCTCCCGCCTCCGCGAGGCGGTCCTCGGCTCCTCCAGCGCGCAGATGGCGCACCTCGCAGGGAGCATCGATGTCCACCTCGTCACGCACGAGCGGGCGCGGACGCAGCTCACTTTCCGCCGGACGGGATCGTCTCTCTCGCAGGCTCGGCAGGCCACAGGATGGCTGCTTGCCGCCATCCTGCCGGCCTTGCTCACGCTGGGGATCGCCCTGGTGCAGGCCGACGCGCCGCTCACGAGCGAGCTCATGCTCTTCCTCGCTGCGACGGTCGCGGTCGCGCTGGTCGGTGGCCTTTGGCCAGCCGTCGCCGCCGCGGTGGTGTCCTTCGTGTCGGTCAACTGGTTCTTCACGCCGCCGACGGGGATGCTCACCGTGTCGAGTCCTGAGAACGCGCTCGCGCTTCTCGTGTTCGTCCTCGTCGCTGTGTCGGTCGCGTCCGTGGTCGACCTGGCGGCCCGGCGCAGCGCACAGGCCTACCGGGCGCGCGCCGAGGCTGCGACGCTCGCCGCGCTCTCCCGTTCGGTTCTCTCTGGGGACGACACGGCGGAGGCCGTCGTCGAGCGGCTCGCGGAGACGTTCGCCGTGTCGGAGGTCCGGCTCGAGACCCGCTCTGACCCCCGGGCAGGCTGGGTCACGGTCGCGCACGCCGAGCGTTCTGGCCAGCGCCACGAGGACGACCCGGTGCGGACGGAGGTGCGTATCGACGACGACCGACGGCTCGTCGTGCTAGGCCGGGTGCTGCCTGCCAGCGACCGGCAGGTGCTCGAGGCCTTCGCTGCCCAGGCAGGGATCGTGCTCGAGTATCGTCGGCTGCGCGAGCAGGCCGCGCAGTCCGAGGCCCTGGCACAGGCGGATGCGACCCGCACCGCGCTCCTCGCGGCCGTGTCGCACGACCTTCGGACGCCGCTCTCCTCGATCCGCGCCTCTCTCGACGGACTCGTCGCCGACGGCCATGGCGCGGCAGCCGACATCGGGCTGAGCGTCGCGGATGAGCACGTGCTGCTCGAGACGATCTCGGACTCGACGACTCGCCTGGAGCGCCTCATCGCGAACCTGCTCGACCTGTCGCGGCTGCAGACGGGGAGCGTGCGTCCGCTCCTGCTGCCACGGTCCGTCGACGAGATCGTGCCTCTCGCCGTCGAGCCGTTCACCGCGGACGAGGTTCGCCTGGACGTGCCGGACAACCTGCCGCTCGTGCTCACGGACGCCGGCCTGCTCGAACGTGCTGTCGCCAACGTGACGGCGAACGCCGTGCGGTTCTCTCCGCCCGGCATCCCCGTGCTGGTGACGGCCTCCGCGCGTCCCGGAGAGGTCGAGATCCGGATAGTCGATCGTGGCCCGGGCCTCGACGCCTCGCACAAGGCGCTGATGTTCGAGCCGTTCCAACGGCTCGGAGACACCTCGTCGGACGGGTTGGGTCTGGGGCTCGCGGTGGCGCGCGGGTTCGTCGAGGCGGTCGGGGCGACGCTCTCTGTCGAGGACACTCCCCGAGGAGGACTCACGATGGTCCTGACGGTTCCCATCGCGGTTGGCCGGGTCCAGGAGGAGGAGCTGTGACGCGCGACAGTCCAACCGGTGGCGGTGCGCCGCCGGGCACGTCGGTCCTCGTCGCCGACGACGACGCAGGCCTCGTTCGTGCGCTATCGATCAACCTGCGTGTGCACGGATGGAGCGTGGCGACGGCGTCGACCGGCGCCGATGCGCTCGAGCTTGCGGCACGCTCCCACCCCGACGTCGTGCTGCTGGACCTGGGGCTGCCGGACATGAGCGGTCTGGAGGTCATCGCAGGGCTGCGCGGATGGAGCGAGGTGCCGATCGTCGTGCTGTCGGCGAGGCACCTGGGTGACGACAAGGTGGATGCGCTCGATGCGGGCG
Organism: Flavimobilis sp. BM9; assembly: GCF_058313055.1. Classification (NCBI taxonomy): domain Bacteria; kingdom Bacillati; phylum Actinomycetota; class Actinomycetes; order Micrococcales; family Jonesiaceae; genus Flavimobilis; species Flavimobilis sp. BM9. The sequence goes on from NZ_JBZEMO010000002.1 coordinate 129,065, forward strand.
CGGACGACTATGTGACCAAGCCGTTCGCGATGAACGAGCTGCTCGCGCGGCTCCGGGCAGCGGTGCGGCGCGGCGCGCCAGCCGGCGTGTCGGGACAGGATCCGGTGGTCGTCGCCGGTGACCTGCGGATCGACCTGGCGCGTCGCCAGGTGCGCCGCGGCGGTGCGGAGGTGCGTCTCAGCCCGACGGAGTGGTCGGTCCTGGAGGTGCTGGTGCGCAACCGCGGCCGGATGGTCGGGCGGGTGCAGCTGCTGCACGAGGTGTGGGGGCCTGCCTACTCGGCTGAGACGAACTACCTGCGGGTGTATACGGCTCAGCTTCGTCGAAAGCTCGAGGACGATCCTTCTGCTCCCCGGCACATCATCACGCAGCCAGGGATGGGCTACCTCTTCGAAGAGTGAGCTCGCAGGGCCCGGCGACTCTTGACCGCCGATCCGTCAGCGATATATCGTGAAGTATCGCTGCGGCACGAGAGTCACGCCGCGCACGACAGAGAGGGGGAGCCCCATGAGGACCCCACGCATCACCCCAGACCTCTTCAGCCCCGACGGACCGCGCCGCGGCCGCCGGCGCCACCACGGCGACTTCGGACCGGACGACGCCCCGCGCCCCCGCCAGGGCGACCCGCGCGCGTTCGGCCCCGCAGGATTCGGCCCCGGCGGCCCTCCGGCCGACCTCGACGAGGACGACCTCGACCCCGGCTTCGGCCGCTTCGGACCGGGGCCGTTCGGTCCGGGACCGTTCGGACCGGGGCCGTTCGGGCCGGGGCCGTTCGGTCCGGGCGGCCCGCGTCGTCACGGCCGCGGCCCTCGGCGCGCCGGTCGCGGCGACGTCCGCCTCGCCGTCCTGTCGCTCCTCGCCGAGGAGCCGTCGAACGGCTACGGCCTGATCAAGTCGATCGCCGCCCGGACGGGCGACGTCTGGCGACCGAGCCCAGGCTCGGTCTACCCGACGCTCCAGCAGCTCGTCGACGAGGGTCTCGTCGACACGACCGGCGAAGGTCGCGGCACGGAGTACACGCTCTCCGAGGCCGGGCGCACGTACGTCGCGGAGAATGCGGAGCAGATCGCCCGCACCTGGGCGACGACCCCCGGGCAGTCGGCGACCGACGTCGCCTTCCACGAGAGCGTGACAAAGCTGCGCGGCGCGATCCAGCAGCTGCGCCACGGCGCGACCGACGAGCAGCGGGCCGCCGCGACCGAGAAGCTCGACGAGGTCCGCAGGGCGCTGTACCTGATCCTCGCCGAGTAGACACGGCGCCCCTCGCCTCCCACGCACGGATCGCCCGCATGCACACGTCAGTCGTGCATGCGGGCGATCCGTCGTCGCGGCCCGACCGTCCGGCTGTCGCACGCCGGACGGTCAGGCTCGGCTCAGCGCGTCACGGTGAGCTTCAGCGACCTCGCCTTCGACGACGACGCCGACGACGAGCCCAGGTAGGTCACCCGGACCGTGTACTTGCCCTGCTTGAGCCGGTCGAGCCGCACCGTCGCGCCCGACGTCTTCAGACTGACGGTCTTCGTCGACACGACCTTCGAGCCGCGGTAGACCGCGACCTTGACCTTGCCCGTCACGGTCGCGCGCGGGGTCGCGCCGACCTTGACCGCGACCTGGGCCCGCGCGGAGGCGCGGACCTTCTTCTTCGCGAGCGAGGCCTTGGTCGTCGTCGCGCGCAGGACCGTGATGGTCGCCTTGCCCTCCGACGCCACGACGCCCGCCGCACCCGCGTAGCGCGCCGTGACCTGATAGGCGCCGTGCGTCGTGAGGCGCGGGAACGTCACCTTCGCGGTGCCGCGCGAGAGCGTCCCCGTCCGGGTCGCGACGACCTTCGCACCACGTCGCACCGTGACGGTGACCGTGCCGCTCGCCGCCTTGCCCGCAGCCGTGACGCCGACCGTGACGACAGGCTTCACCTGCGTCGTGAGCGACGTCGGGCTCACCGACACGGTCGTGCGCGAGGCCACGACGGGAGGCTCGACCGGAGCCTTCGTGACGGTCACGACCGCAGCGCCCGACGTCGCCGGTGCGACGACCGTCTCCGCGGACGCGGCCGGCGCGAACGTCGCCGTGTACGTCCTCGTGCCGACCGCAGGCTGCTTCACGACGAGCTCGGCCCGGCCGTCGGCACCGACCTTGACGGACCCGAGCTGCGCCGAGCCGTCGTAGAACGCCACCGTGCCGCCCGCGACCGCGGACTGCTGCGCCGACGTCACCGTCGCTGCCAGGGTCACCGAGGCACCCTCGACGACCGACGTCGCCGACGGCATGAGGCGCACGGCGCTCGCGGCACGCCCATCGAGGACGACGACGGGAGCAGTGACGACGCTCGACGTGCGGAACCCGTCGGCCACGGCCGTGATCTCAGCCGCCACAGAAGCACCGACGTGGGTGAGACCGGGCGTCCACGTCGAGCTGGTCGCACCAGGGACGGTCACACCGCCGACGGTCCAGCGGTACGAGAGCCGGGCGTCGGCAGGGTCCGCCGTGGCCTGCGCCGTGAGCGTGCCGCCCGCGACCGGGCTGCCCGCGATGCGCACCGCGTCCAGACCGACCTCCTTGTCGAGCGTCACGGTCGTCACCGACGTCGCACCGCTCGGCGCCGTCACGGTGACCGTGACGACGTCGCCTGCACGCGCGACGTCGACCGTCGCCGCACCGTCGACGGGCACGGCCCGCACGACGGGCTGGGACCCGCGCGCCTTCACCTCGTACGCGTGGACCGCGGGGTCGAGGCCGTCGACGTCGACGCCGCCCACCGTGAGGCGTGCGAGGTCCGTGACCGACGATGCCGCACCGACCTGGGCGTACACCTCGACCTCGGACACGATGATGTGCGTCGCTGCGCGCGCGTCGAGCACGACGCGGACCGCGTCCGTCGCGGCGCCGACCGGCAGGTCGACGACCGGAGCGGTCGCCTGCTCGGGCAGGGAGACGAGGTCGCCCGAGTCGACCCACGTCCCCGTGCGGGGGTCACGGTGCTGGACGCGCATCGTCGTCGGCCACGTGTAGCTCGACCCGTCCTTGTAGAAGTAGACGCGCACGCTCTCGACGACCTCGGGCCGCGCGAGCGCGTACGTCAGGGTCGCGCGCGTCTCCTTGGTGTCCTTCCAGTTGGACCAGCCCTTGTCGGTCGTGTTGCCGTTGATCGTCCGCGAGACCGGGTAGCCGGACTCGGTGAAGTCGGCGGCCGACGGCGTCGACGTGAGCGCGACGTTCTCCTCGCCACCGGCGGGCACCACGATCACATGGAGCGTCGCGGGGACGTCGGCCGCGCCCGTGGCGGAGGCCGCGACGGTGCCGCGGACGGTCAGCCGCCCGGGGTCGGCGAGCGCAGCCGCGTCGACGTCGTCGAGCGCCCACGTGACGGGCAGGTCGAAGCGCGAGTCGCCGAGACCGACCTGCGTGGGCACGGTCGACGGCGCCCAGGCCGCGAGGAGCGCGGGCGACGAGCCGGCGACGACGGTCACGGACACCGGGTCGGCGGCAGCGACCTGGCCGACCTCGACGACGACGCGCGCGTCGGTCACGGGGTTGCCGTAGACGTCGGTGCCGGTCCCGGTGATCGTCACGGTGCCGGCGGTCTGCCACGCGTCGGCGGGGACGTTCCACGTGATCGGCGTCGCGACGCCGGAGCCCCACGAGTAGGTCGGGACGACGGTCGCCGGGAGGCTGGCGGGCACCCCGACCTGCGTGCGCGCGGTGAGCGGGGCCACGACAGGCGTCTCGCTCACGGAACGGACCGTCCAACGCTGGTTCGCGCCACCGTTCGACTCGTAGACGCCGACGCGCGCGTTCTCGGACGTCGACTGGCCGCCCACCTCGAGCGAGGACGCCGTCACGGCGTTGACGAGGGACCAGGTGACGCCGTCGAGCGTCGTGAGGTGCCAGCGTGTGCCGGGCGTGGTGCTCGCCTCGTCCAGGGGCATGGCGCGCAGGTCGGTCCCGGCGCTCGTCGCGCCGAGGAACCGGCCGTCGTGGACGGACTCGAGCGCGAACGTGCGGCGGCCCGCGACGGCCGAGGCGTCGGACGTCTCGTGCGCGACCCAGAGCTGACGCGGGAGCGCGGCGGACGTCGTCGCGGGCGACGTGATCGTCGTCGTGCTCGCGGTCGAGAGCGTGAGGGCCTTGCCCGACTGCACGCCGACGACCTGGACGGTGTCGCCGTCGCGGAGCGGCTCGGCGGCGGGGGCGACGCCGGAGACGCCGGACACCTCGAACGTCGTGACGGAGCGCGCGGGGACCGTGAGCGTCGCGGTGCGCGCGTCGCGGTCGACCGTGACCGGGGTGCCGGCGACGAGAGCGGTCGACGTGTCGTCGACGTCGGACGCCTGGGTCGTGACGTAGGGCGTGACGGTCGCGCCCTGCGCGACGTCACCGAAGCGGGACAGGTCGAGGACGACCGTGCGGTCCGCGGTGGTGGCGTTGGTGTGCACGACGCTCAGGCTCGTGCCGTCGGCACCGACCGCTGCGGTCGAGGTCGCGTCGTCGACCGCGACGAAGCGGTCGCCGGGGGTGATGAAGCGCATGAAGTTGCGCATCGTGTCGAACTTGGAGTTGGTGACGATCGAGCAGTCGGCCACGTCCGCGGCCGTGCCGCCGGCGGCGATCGCGTCGGCGACGCGGCGCTGCGACTTGAAGCCGATCGCGTCGGCCTCGGCGACGACGGAGCCGTCGGTGCCGGTCCACTCGCAGTCGAAGTCGATGAAGACGGAACCCCAGTTGAGGTTCTCGCCCTTCTCCATGTTGTAGAAGTCCTCGACCTCCTGCCACAGGACGTAGGCGTTCGGCTGGAGCTCGCGGAGGTCCTCGGTGATCTTCTGGGCGAGGCCGAGGCCGCCGCTGATCGCGACGGGGTCGAAGCCGCCGCCCACGAAGTCGCCGCCGGTCTCGCTCATCCACAGCGGCTTCTCGCTGGCGAGCGCGTTGTCACGCGCCTGCATGCGGCCGCCGGACCAGTACGTGTGGACGTTGATCTGGCCGACGTCGGCGCGCGTCGCGGCGTCGTACTGCTTCCACGCGTTGTTGAAGTTCTGCGGGTGGGTCTCGTCGTTCGCAGAGACCACCGCGTCCGAGGTCGACGCCTCGAGCTCGTCAGCGAGGAGCTTGACGAGCGCCTGCTGCTGCCCCGCGCCCGGGCCTGCACAGATCTGCGCGCCCTCCTGGGGCTTCTTCACCGCGTTCGTGAACGGGGTGATGCCGTCTGCAAGGCGGCCGGACGGCGTGGACCAGTAGCCGGTGCACGGCTCGTTGAACGGCGTGACCGTCTGGAAGTCGACGTCGTACGTGTCCTCGAGGTGCTCGACGACCCGGGTGAGGTAGCCGGCGAACTTGGCGGGGACGCCGTCGGACGTCAGCACCTGCTCCGTCGTGGAGCTCGCACCGCCCGAGGTGTAGCCGGAGTTCGTCATGAAGAAGGGCGGGGAGTTGGCGAAGCCCTCGAGGACGAGGTCCTCGCGGGCTTGCGCGAGGCGCTCGAGCCACCAGCGCTGGGTCGCGTCCTTGGTCCAGTCGTAGCTCGCCTCGTCGTCGGGGTCCCACGCGGCGGCGAGCGCGGCGCGGTCGGCGAAGCTCGTGGTGACGGGTCCGTACAGGCTCGCGGGGTCGTCGCTGAGGTCTTCGGCCCAGTAGCCGTCGACCGCGGCGCCCTGCCGGAAGTAGTCGCCGACGTCGGAGGCGCGTCCGCCGCCGATGTTGTACCGGGCGACGTTCATGTTGAGGCCGTCGGCCCCGAACACGAGGTCGAAGAGCTGCTCGCGCAGCTCGTCCGGGTAGTCGCCGGTCGCGTTCGCGAACCAGACGAGCGAGTTGCCCCAACCCTGGAAGGGCTCGCCCGCGTAGGCGGGGTTGGGGGTGATGGTCGTGGGACGGGCGGCGGCGGTCGCCGTCGCGCTGGGGAGCGGTGCGGCGGAGGCGCTCGTCGCGCCCGCGACGACACCTCCTGCGGCGAGGGACGCGGCGAGCGCGCTGGCGAGGGCGCGCCGTCGACGCGCGTGCGGTGTGCTGGTCATCAGGGGACTCTCTTCTCAACGTTGAGCGAGGAGGGGGAGGCAGCGTCGCGATGCGCAGTGTTTACGTCAACATCGACGCCGCGGGCCAGCCTGTCAGGGGATGAAGGCGTCGTCAAGAGGAGCTGAACCTCGGCGGACCCCCGGCCGCTGGTGACGTCACCATCAAGGACGCACCACCTCGGGCCCCGCCCGCCCACCCACCGATCGCCCCCACGCACACTCCACCCGTGCATCTGGGCGATCGCCGGGAGACGGGAAGGGTCGGGCTCGGCGCGGTGGGGGCACCGCCTCGGCGCGCCGGCTCAGCGCCGCGGGGCGCCCGTGCTGCGTCGGACGACGAGCCGCGTCGGCACGAGGATGTGCCGGTCGGCGAGGACGGTGCGGTTCCGGACCTGCTCGACGAGCAGGTGCACGAGCTCCTCGCCGATCCGCGCGAAGTCCTGCTTGACGGTCGTCAGCGGCGGCCACAGGTAGCGCGACAGCGGGATGTCGTCGAAGCCGACGACCGACACGTCCTCAGGCACCCGGCGGCCGAGCTCGTGCAGCGCGAGCATGAGGCCCGCGGCCATCTCGTCGTTCGCGCAGAAGACGGCCGTCACGGCCGGGTCGGAGGCGAACCGCGAGCCGAGCGCATAGCCCGACGCCGCGGTCCAGTCGCCCCGCAGCGGTTCGTGGACCTCGCAGCCGTGCGCCTCGAGGGAGGCCCGCCAGGCGTTGACGCGCTGGCTCGCAGGGCCGCTGTCGGCGGGCCCGGCGAGGTGGTGCACGGTCCGGTGGCCGAGCCCGAGGAGGTGGGCGATCGCGTCGCGCGTGCCGCCTTCCTGGTCCGCGCCGACGGCGGGGTGGTGCCCGACGAACCGCGAGTCAGAGACGACGACGGGAAGGTGCGGCGGCAGCGCGAGCGTCTCGGGGGTGACCGTCTCGGCGCGGATGATGACGAGTCCGTCGATCGCCTGGTGCGAGAGCCGTCGGACTGCCTCGTCGACACCGGTCGACGCGGGGTTCTCGACGTCGACGAGGTTGACGGTGAAGCGCTCGCGTCGCGCGGCCTCGACGAGCGCGTCGATCGTGTGGGACTCGCCCGCACGGGACAGCCGGTGGGCGACGACGCCCAGGACGCCGAAGCTGCCCATCCGCAGGGCCCGCGCCGCGTTGTTGGGCGAGTAGCCGAGCTCTTCCATCGCGGCGAGGACGCGTTCGCGGGTCTCGGGACGCACGACGTCGGCCCCCGTGGACACGCGGGAGACGGTCTGGGCGGACACGCCCGCGAGCGCGGCGACGTCGCCGATCGAAGGGCCGGAGCGGCGCCGCGAGGTGCGGGGCTGGCTCGTGGTGGGGCGGTCCATAGGGCACCTCTCCCGTCGGGTGGAGCAGCGATGGTGACGCAACCATCGTCGGGTCACAGAATAGTCTCGCGGGGTGCGATCCCGTTGACACCCGCGGCATGAGCATGCCACGCTCGCCGTGATGTTGACGTAAACATCACTGGACACGAAGGAGTGCCGCACGTGCAACAGAGCGTCACCACCCCGACTTCGCGAGCCGGCAGCCGCCGGCGCCCGCGGCGTCTGGACCGCCGATGGGTCGGCTGGGGTTTCATCGGGCCGTTCATGGGCGTCTTCACCCTGACGTTCCTCGCCCCGATCGCCTACTCGATCTACCTGAGCCTCTTCCGCAAGCAGCTCGTGGGCGGCAACGCCTTCGTCGGCCTCGACAACTACTCGGCCGCCTTGCGCGACGACAAGTTCTGGTCGGCGCTCAGCCGGGTCTCGCTCTTCCTCGTCGTCCAGGTGCCGATCATGCTCGGCATCGCCCTGCTCGTCGCCCTCGCGATCGACTCCGGGCGCCTGCACGGTCGCAACTTCTTCCGCATCGCGATCTTCATGCCGTACGCCGTTCCCGCCGTCGTCGCCGCACTCATGTGGGGCTTCATGTACGGCACGCGCTTCGGCCTGATCGGCAACCTCAACGAGCTCCTCGGCACGTCGATCCCCAACCCGCTCGCACCCGAGTGGATCCTCCTCGCGATCGGCAACATCGTGACCTGGGAGTTCGTCGGCTACAACATGCTGATCTTCTTCTCGGCGCTGCGCACCGTCCCGACCTCGCTCTACGAGGCTGCCGAGATCGACGGCGCCGGTCAGTGGCGCGTCATCAGCGCGATCAAGATCCCCGCGATCCGGGGCTCCCTGGTCGTCGCGCTCATCTTCTCGATCATCGGCAGCTTCCAGCTGTTCAACGAACCGAGCATCCTGCAGGCGATGGCGCCGAACGCGATCACGACGTTCTTCACGCCGAACCTCTACGCCTACTCGCTGTCCTTCTCGGGCCAGCAGTACAACTACTCCGCGACCGTCGCGATCATCATGGGCCTGCTCACGATGGTCATCGCCTACGTCGTGCAGCTGCGCGGCATGCGCAAGGAGGCCTGACCGATGACCTCGACACTCGCCCCCCGCCGGCGCCGCTCGTACACCGTCGAGCGCCCTCGCCGCTCGGTGATGCTCACGCTCGTGACGAGCATCGTCCTGCTCTACAGCCTCGTGCCGCTCGTGTGGCTCGTCATCAACGCGACCAAGACGCAGGGCGACCTGCTGAGCACGTTCGGCCTGTGGTTCGGCGGCGACTTCGCGCTGTGGGACAACATCGTCACGACCGTCACGTACGACGACGGCATCTTCATGCGCTGGCTCGGCAACACGGTCTTCTACGTGGCTCTCGGCGCTGGTGGCGCGACCGCCCTCGCGATCCTCGGCGGCTACGGCCTCGCGAAGTTCAACTTCCCGGGCAAGCGCTGGGTGTTCGCGGTCGTCATCGGTGCGGTCGCGGTCCCCGGCACCGCGCTGGCGGTCCCGACGTTCCTGATGTTCTCGCGGATGGGGCTCACGAACACGCCCTGGGCGGTCATCATCCCGTCGCTCATCTCGCCGTTCGGCCTGTACCTCATGTGGACGTTCGCCCAGGAGGCCATCCCGGGCGAGCTCCTCGAGGCGGCTCGGGTCGACGGCGCGAGCGAGGCGCGCACGTTCGGGCAGATCTGCCTGCCTCTCCTCGCCCCCGGCATCGTCACGGTGCTGCTGTTCACCATGGTCGCGACGTGGAACAACTACTTCCTGCCGCTGATCATGCTCAAGGACCCCACGTGGTACCCGCTGACCCTCGGGCTCAACGCGTGGAACGCCCAGGCGGCCACCGCGGGAGGCGAGGCCGTCTTCAACCTGGTGATCACCGGATCGGTGCTCACCATCCTTCCTCTCATCGTGGTCTTCCTCCTGCTGCAGCGGTACTGGCAGTCGGGCCTGGCCACGGGGTCGGTCAAGGAGTAACGGTCCTGCGACCGTGCGCCCGGCCGTCACACACCCGATGTTGACGTCACCACAATCACTCACGAAGAAGAGAGCGATCACCATGGCACCACGTTCACCCCGCCGCACGACGGCGGCCCTCGCAGCCGCGGGCGTCCTCGCCCTCGCGCTCACGGCCTGCTCCTCGGGCGCGAAGGACTCCCCGACCACGCCCGCAGGCAGCGCCCCGGCCTCCAGCGCGGGCGAGCTGTCCGGCAAGATCACCGTCTGGGCGTGGGAGCCCACGCTCGAGGCCGTCGTCGACGCGTTCGAGAAGAAGCACCCCGGCACCGAGGTCGAGCTCGTCAACGCCGGCACCGGCAACGACCAGTACACCGCTCTGCAGAACGCGATCGCAGCCGGCTCGGGCGTTCCCGACGTCGCGCAGGTCGAGTACTACGCCCTTCCCCAGTTCGCGATCTCCGGCGCGCTGACCGACCTCGCCCCGCTCGGCGCGGGCGAGCTCGACGGCGTATTCACCCCCGGCCCTGAGGGCGCGGTGACCGTCGGCGAGCAGATCTTCGGCATGCCCATGGACTCCGGCCCGATGGCCCTCTTCTACAACGAGGAGGTCTTCAAGGAGAACAAGGTCGAGATCCCGACCACCTGGGACGAGTACCTCGAGGCCGCGCGCACCCTGAAGAAGTCGGGCGTCTACATCGCCAACGACACGGGCGACGCAGGCTTCACGACGTCGATGATCTGGCAGGCCGGCGGCAAGCCGTTCACCGTCGACGGCACGACGGTCGGCATCAACCTCGCCGACGAGGGCTCGGCCAAGTTCGCGAACCTGTGGCAGACCATGATCGACGAGGAGCTCGTCGCCCCGATCAGCTCGTGGAGCGACGAGTGGTACCAGGGCCTCGACAACGGGAGCATCGCGACGCTGACCATCGGCGCGTGGATGCCCGCCAACCTCGAGTCCGGTGTCCCGGGCGGCGCCGGCAAGTGGCGCGTCGCGCAGATGCCGCAGTGGTCCGCCGGTGCGGCGGCGACCGCGGAGAACGGCGGCTCCTCGCTCGCCGTCCCGTCGGCGACGAAGTCCGCTGAGCTCGCGTACGCGTTCGTCGAGTTCGCCAACGCTGGCGACGGCGTCCAGATCCGTATCGACGGCGGCGCGTTCCCCGCCACCACCGCCGAGCTCTCCTCGGACGCGTTCATCTCCAAGGAGTTCGAGTACTTCGGCGGGCAGAAGGTCAACGAGGTGCTCGCGCAGTCCGCGAAGGACGTCGTCGCCGGATGGCAGTACCTGCCGTTCCAGGTCTACGCGAACTCGATCTTCAACGACTCGGTCGGCCAGGCGTACGTCGGCAAGTCGACGCTCGTCGACGGCCTCAAGGCGTGGCAGACCGCCTCGCTCGACTACGGCGAGCAGCAGGGCTTCACCGTCTCCAAGTGACGATCCAGCGCCGGTCGGGGCTACCCCCGAGGCCCCGGCCGGCGCGCCCCACGCACACCCCACCCTCAGCAAGGAGCACATCGCCATGCCCACGTTCGAGATCGGCGCGGAGGCATTCCTCCTCGACGGCCGGCCCCACCAGGTCGTCTCGGGAGCGTTGCACTACTTCCGCGTCCACCCGGACCTGTGGGCGGACCGCATCCACAAGGCGCGGCTCATGGGTCTCAACACGATCGAGACGTACGTCGCGTGGAACTTCCACTCGAGCCGTCCCGGCGAGTTCCGCACCGACGGCGCCCGCGACCTGGGCCGGTTCCTCGACCTGGTCGCCGCGGAGGGCATGCACGCGATCGTCCGGCCCGGCCCCTACATCTGCGCCGAGTGGGACAACGGCGGGCTCCCGGCCTGGCTGTTCGCTGACGGGAACGTCGGCGTGCGGACGGCCGATCCCCGCTTCCTCGCGGCCGTCGCCGACTACTACGCGCAGCTCCTGCCCGTCGTCGCGCAGCGTCAGGTCACCCGCGGCGGGCCCGTCCTGCTCGTCCAGCTCGAGAACGAGTACGGCGCGTACGGCGACTCGACCGAGTACCTCACCAGGCTCGAGGGCCTCATCCGGGCGAACGGCATCGACGTCCCGCTGATCACGTGCGACCAGGCTGACGACGAGATGCTCACGCGCGGCGGGCTCCCTCACGTGCACCGCACCGCGACGTTCGGCTCGCGGACGACCGAGCGGCTCGAGACGCTGCGCCGCCACCAGCCGACCGGCCCGCTCATGTGCATGGAGTTCTGGAACGGCTGGTTCGACTCGTGGGGAGAGCACCACCACACGGCCACCGCCGAGCAGAACGCGCACGACCTCGACGCGCTCCTCGCCGCAGGCGGCTCCGTCAACCTCTACATGTTCCACGGCGGCACGAACTTCGGCCTCACGAACGGCGCGAACGACAAGGGCACGTACTGGCCGATCACGACGTCGTACGACTACGACGCGCCGCTCAGCGAGCACGGCGCCGTGACGCCCAAGTACCTCGCGTTCCGCGAGGTCATCTCGCGCTACGTGCCGGTACCCGACGAGCTCCCCGCGCCCCCGCTGCCGGGTCCTGAGCTCACGGTCGACCTCGACCGGACCGTCCCGCTCGCCGACGTCCTCGACCTGCTCGGCGAGGAGCAGACGCACGACCACCTCCCGACGCACGACGAGCTCGGTCGCTGGAGCGGCTTCGTCGTCTACGAGACGGACGTCGCCGCGAACGACGCCGTCGTGAGCTTCGCGGAGGTCCGGGACCGTGCCGTCGCGCACCTCGACGGGCAGCCGCTCGGCGTGCTGTCCCGCTCCGAGGGCTCGCGTTCCCTCACGCTGCCCACCCGTGCTGGTCGGCTGCGCCTCCTCGTCGAGGACCAGGGCCGCGTCAACTACGGCCACCGGCTCGGCGAGGCGAAGGGCCTGCTCGGGCCGGCGCGCACCGCGCGCCGCACGATCGACGCGTGGCGGACGCGCGGGCTCGACCTCGACGAGGTGAGCCCGGCTCTCGCGACGGCGCTCGACGGCGGCAGCGTCGGCGTCGGTCCCGTCGCCGGCTCGACGTTCGCGGCCGGCCGTTTCGACTCGGTCGCTGGCCGCGACCACTTCCTCCGCCTCGACGGCTGGACGCGGGGCCTCGTGTGGTTCAACGGGACGCTGCTCGGCCGGTTCTCGGCACAGGGACCGACCCGCACGATGTACGTCCCGGGACCGCTCGTGCGGGAGGTGGACAACCACCTGGTCGTCCTCGAGCTGCAGGGGGCGGAGCACGGCACCGTACGCTTCGTCGCCGAGCCAGACCTCGGTCACACCGAGCGCTGAGCGTTCGTCGCCGCGTCGGGCGCGTGGGTCACCCGCGCTCGACGCGGCGCGTGACCACGCGCCATGAGAGCGCGAGGGCGACGACGACCACGACCCCGACGACCGCGCCGGCCAGCCTGCCGAGGACGACGTCGAACGCCAACGAGGTCGCGCCACCCATGAGGAGAGCGACGACGGCGAGGCTCACGCGGGCGAGCCGGTCTCCCATCGACACGAGCGACGGCTTGACCTGCCGCTGGAACACCGCGCGGTGCACGCTCACCGGTGTCATGAGCAAGCCCATCGCGGCGATCCCGAGGGTGACGAGGACCAGGTAGAGGCCGCGCTGGTATGCGTCGAGGTCTCCGAACCGCCCCTGGAACGGAAGCACCAGCAGGAAGCCCGTGAGGATCTGCACACCGGTCTGCAGGATGCGCAGCTCCTGGAGCAGCTCTCCCCAGTTCCGGTCCGCGCGCTCGGCCGCCGTCTCGTCGCGGCCCGCGGTCGCGTCGCCGGGCGTGCGCTTCACAGTCATCGGTCCCTCCGCTCCTCCCCTGCGACGACAACCTTGGCACCGACGGGGGCTCTCGGCGCGCCGAGCACGATGATCCGGCCTCGACGACCCGACGCGCGCCACCTGGAGGTGCGGGCTCTTGCCCCAGCGGGCGGAAGCTCTCGGGGTGGCGCAGGCTGGGAACAGGACCTGGACGGCCCGTGCCGCTGGCTCGCCGTCGTCCATCGACGATCCGACGGGAGCCCGTCCATGAGCCAGACCACCATCGCCGCGACCCTGCGGCTGCCCGCCCCGCAACCTCGCGGGCCTGTGAGCACCGCCGTCCTCGACGCGCTGAGGACCGGCGCCGCCGACGCCCCGGACAGCCCCGTGCACGAGCTGGCGGCCCGCGCGGTCGCCGCGGCCGTCGCGAGCGGCGACCTGCTGCGCGACGACGACCTGCAGCTCGCGCTGTTCATCCTCCAGGAGCTGCACTACCGGGGTATCGAGGGCGTGGACGACGACCGCGAGTGGCAACCCGGCGTCGTCGGGCTGCGCCGCCTGCTCGAGCGGGCGCTCGAGCAGGACCTCCGCGACCGCGTCCCGCTCCCCGCGCTCCCCGCGCCCGCCGCACCAAACGTGGCCGCCGCGCTCTTCGCCCTCACGGCCGCCGACCAGGGGCCCAGCCTCTCCCGGTACGCCGCGCGGCACGCGACGCTCGAGCAGCTGCGCGAGATGCTCATGCTCAAGTCCGTCTACCAGCTCAAGGAGGCGGACCCGCACACGTGGTCCATCCCGCGCCTGACCGGGCGCGCGAAGGCTGCGGCCGTCGAGATCCAGGCGGACGAGTACGGCGGCGGCCACCTCGGGTCGATGCACTCCGAGCTGTTCCGCACATCTATGCGCGCGATCGGCCTCGACGACTCGTACGGCGCGTACGTCGACCACGCACCCGGGATCACGCTGTGCGCGTCGACGTTCATGTCGATGTGCGGCCTGAACCGCAGCCTGCGCGGCGCGATCACGGGCCACCTCGCGGCGTTCGAGATGACGTCGTCGATCCCCAACCGGCTCTACGGTGACGGTCTGCGCCGACACGGCTACGGCGAGGAGGCCACCCACTACTTCGACGAGCACGTCGCTGCCGACGCGGTGCACGAGCAGATCGCCGGGCGCGACCTTGCGGGTGGGCTCGCGGAGACCGAGCCCGAGCTGCTCGGCGACATCGTCTTCGGGGCAGCCGCGTGCCTGTTCATCGACGGTCTGGCTGCCGTGGACCACCTCGACGCGTGGAAGTCCGGCCGCTCCGCGCTGCGCGAGGTCACGCCGTGACCGGCCGGACCCGGGACGACGTCGAGATCACCCTGTGCCCGGACGGTCCCCTGCTCGTCCGTGGCCCCGTCCGCCTGCTGACCGGCGACGACCGTGAGGTCGGCCGCACGCGCTCCGCGGTCGCGCTGTGCCGCTGCGGCGGCTCCGCGATCAAGCCGTTCTGCGACGGCACGCACAAGGTCAACGGCTTCACCACAGCCGACTGCCCCAACGAGGGCGCCTGACCTGCGAGAAGTCCCGAAGATCCGTGCCCGCACGGCGCACACCCCGTGCTGGCGGGCCCAACCGATGGAGGAACGATGCGCGCACTGACCTGGCAAGGGACCGAGAAGGTCTCCGTCAAGACCGTCGACGACCCGCGGATCGAGGAGCCCACCGACGCGATCATCTCGGTCACGTCGACGGCGATCTGCGGCTCCGACCTGCACCTGTACTCCCTGCTCGGAGCGTTCATCGACTCGGGCGACATCCTCGGCCACGAGGCGATGGGGATCGTCGAGGAGGTCGGCGCCGGGGTGACGAACCTCAAGCCTGGCGACCGCGTCGTCGTGCCGTTCAACATCTCGTGCGGGCACTGCTGGATGTGCACGGCCGGCCTGCAGTCGCAGTGCGAGACGACGCAGGTGCGCGAGCAGGGCAAGGGCGCAGCGCTGTTCGGGTACACGAAGCTCTACGGTCAGGTGCCCGGTGGGCAGGCCGGCAAGCTGCGCGTGCCGCACGCGGACTACGGCCCGATCGTCGTCCCGGACGACGGCGCGCCCGACGAGAAGTACCTGTTCCTCTCCGACGTCCTGCCGACGGCCTGGCAAGCCGTCGAGTACACCGGCATGGCGCCCGGTGACACCGTCGCGGTGCTCGGTCTGGGCCCGATCGGCCAGATGAGCGCCCGCATCGCCCGGCACCGGGGCGCGCGCGTCATCGGCGTCGACCTCGTGCCTGAGCGGCTCGCGATGGCCGCGCGGCACGGCGTGGAGACGCTCGACCTGCGCGAGCTCTCTGGCTCCGGCCAGGTCGCCGAGGCGATCCGCGGGCTCACGGGTGGCCGGGGCGCGGACGGCGTCGTCGACGCGGTCGGCATGGAAGCGCACGGCTCGCCCGTGAGCCACGGCGCGCACCGCGCGATGATGCACCTGCCCGACGCCGTCGCGGCGCCCATGATCGAGAAGGCCGGGTTCGACCGGCTCGCCGCCCTGCACGCCGCGATCAGCTCCGCCCGCCGCGGCGGCACGGTGTCCGTGTCGGGCGTGTACGGCGGCGCGGTCGACCCGATGCCGCTCATGGAGATCTTCGACAAGCAGCTCACGATCCGCACCGGCCAGTGCAACGTGCGCCGCTGGGTCGACGACCTCATGCCGCTCGTCACCGACCCGGCCGACCCGCTCGGCGTCCTGGACCTGCGCACGCACCGGCTCCCGCTCGAGAGCGCGCCCGAGGCGTACGCGATGTTTCAGAAGAAGGAGGACGGCTGCATCAAGGTCGTCCTCGACCCGCGCCTGCCTGCTGCGGACGGCGCGCGGTGAGGGTCGTCGTCGTCGGCGCGAGCGGCAACGTCGGGTCGGCTGTCCTGCGGGCGCTCGCGGCGGAGCCGCGCGTGACCGAGGTGGTCGGGGTGTCGCGCCGGCACCCGGGCACGGCGGTGCCGTTCGCGGGCGTCGAGTGGCACCTCGCGGACGTCGGCGAGCCGGGCGACGAGGCTGGGCTCGTGCGGACGCTCGCGGCCGCGATGGCGGGTGCGGACGCCGTCGTGCACCTCGCGTGGCAGATCCAGCCGAACCGTGAGCGTGACGCGCTGCGGCGAGCGAACGTGGCCGGGACGGCCCGCGTGCTCGCGGCCGTCGCGGAGGCGCGCGTGCCGACGGTCGTCCTCGCGTCGTCGGTCGGCGCGTACTCACCGGTCGACGACGACGAGCTGCGCTCCGAGGACCACCCGACGGCTGGCGTGCCGACGTCGCACTACAGCGTCGACAAGTCCGCGCAGGAGCGCGTCATCCAGGAGTTCGCGGCGGCCCACCCCGAGACGGCCGTGTCGTGGCTGCGGCCGGCGCTGATCTTCCAGCGCTCGGCCGGCGCGGAGGTGTACCGGTACTTCTTGGGGCCGCGCGTGCCGCGCGCGGCGCTCGCGCACGGCGCGCTCCCGGTCCTGCCGTGGCCGCGCGGCATGCGGCTGCAGGCGGTGCACTCGGACGACGTCGCGGACGCGTACGTGCGCGCTGCCGTCCAGGACGCGCGGGGCCCGTTCAACATCGCGGCACCGGACGTCGTGCAGGCGGACGACGTCGCGCAGATCTTGGGGGCCCGCGCCACCGTCGAGGTGCCGCACCGGCCGGTGCGGATCGCGATGGACGCCGCGTGGCGCAGCTGCGTGCTCGCCGCAGACCCGGGGTGGCTCGACATGGGTGCGTCGGCGCCGCTCATGTCGACGCGACGGGCGCGTGAGGTGCTCGGCTGGGTGCCGCACCACACCGCGCAGGAGGCGATCGAGGAGATCGTCGAGGGCATCCGCGCCGGGGACGGCCTCGTGACGCGTGGGCCGATGCATCGCATGGACGCGACGCCGGGGCAGGCCTGGCAGGCGATCGCCACGGAGGTCACGGCTCTCGTGCGGGCGCACGCGAGCGCGCTCGCCTTCGCGGGCACCGCGTGCCTGGGTACGCCGGTCGGCGAGGATGCTGGCATGGGGACCGTGATGGACCTGGCGCAGGGTCTCGAGGAGGAGCGCGAGCAGCTCGTCACTCTCGCGGACCTGGCCGGGCTGCCGGTGGTCCGCCGGCGGGAGTCGGTGCGCAGCCCGCGCCTGCGCGCGGCCCCCGCGAGCAGGTTGGCCGCAGCCGCGGGGGCGGTCGCGAGCACCGCGGGCGTCTGGGCGGTGCTCGTCGAGCGGGCGACGGATCTCGGGCTCGACCGTGAGGTCGTGGCGCGGCAGGCTGCGCTCTCTGCGGAGCGGGTCTCGCGCCTGTCGGACCTGGCGGCGCGCGCGGTCGCGACGGCGTCGGACGGCTGACGGCACGGCCGCGACCGTCCGGCGTGCGCCCGCACGTGTCCCGGCGCACGCTGGGAGAGGCGAAGACCACCACCTTTCAAGGAGGACGCATGGCTCTCGTACCGACCCCGGCAGAGCTCGTCTCGGAGCTGGAGGGCGCGCACGCGCTCGACGGCGCGGCCTCGGTCGTCGAAGGGGTCGCCCTCGCGGCGCACCCGTCGGCGACGGAGCGTGACGTCGCGCAAGGCGTACCCGTAGGCCACCCTGTCCACGCCGCGCTCTCGGACGTCCCGGTGGGCGCGTGGCTCTCGAGCGTGCTGCTCGACGTCCTGCACCCGCGCGACGGTCACGCGGCGCGCACGCTGCTGGGCGTCGCCGTCGTCTCGAGCCTCCCGACCGCCTACCTCGGTCTCGCCGACTACCTGCGGCTCGACCGGTCCCAGAAGCGGGTCGCGACCGTCCACGTGGCGGCGAACAGCGGCGCGCTCGCCCTCGGCGTCGCGTCGCTGTGGGCGCGCCGGTCCGACCCGACGAGGGGGAAGCTCCTCTCCTTCGCGGGGGCGTCGCTCCTCGGGGCGGGCGGCTTTCTCGGCGGGCATCTCGCGGCGCGCCTCGGCCCGCCGGAGGAGAGCCCCGAGCGCGCGTCGTCTGGCCGCCCGCTGGGCCGCCTCGCGACGACCGACGAGAGTCCTGACTGACTGGCCTGACCCGGTGATGTGAGGCGGGTCTCGACCCGCGCCCGGACGCGGCGCAGGGCGGCGCTGCTGAGGTATCGTCGGGCGGCGCGATCGAGCGAGGGCTCTCGCGCCGCCCACCCCTTGGACGGAGACCTCCTTGCCCGCTTCCCCGTTGTCCGAGCCACGCGACGCAGCTCCTGCCGAGCAGGCCTCGACCGGCGCACCCGAGGCGGACGCCGTCCACTCCGTCGCCGCCGCGCTCCGGTCGCCGCGACGGCTGCGCACCGAGGTCTTCGCCGGTCTCGTCGTCGGTCTCGCCCTCATCCCGGAAGCGATCGCCTTCTCGATCATCGCCGGCGTCGACCCGCGGGTCGGGCTGTTCGCGTCGTTCACGATGGCGGTCGCGATCGCGTTCCTCGGCGGTCGCCCCGCGATGATCTCCGCAGCGACCGGGGCTGTCGCGCTCGTCGTCGCGCCGGTCGCGCGCGAGCACGGGCTCGACTACCTCGTCGCGACGATCATCCTCGCGGGTGCCATCCAGGTGGCGTTCGGGCTGCTCGGCGTCGCGCGCCTCATGCGGTTCGTGCCGCGCTCGGTCATGGTCGGCTTCGTCAACGCGCTGTCGATCCTCGTCCTGCTCGCGCAGCTCCCGCACCTCGTGGACGTCCCGTGGGCCGTCTACGCGCTCACTGCGGCGGGCATCGTCATGATGGTGCTCATCCCCCGCTGGACGACGATCGTCCCGGCGCCGCTCGTCGCGATCGTCGTGCTGACGACGGCGGTCCTGGTCGCGGGCATCGACGTGCCGGACGTCGGCGACGAGGGCGCCCTCCCCGAGTCCCTGCCGACGTTCGGGCTGCCGCGCGTGCCGCTCACGCTCGAGACGTTCGAAATCATCGCCCCGTTCGCGCTCGGCGTCGCGCTCGTCGGCCTCCTCGAGTCGCTGCTGACCGCCAAGCTGGTCGACGACGTCACGGACACCCACTCGAACAAGACGCGCGAGGCGTGGGGGCAGGGCGCCGCGAACATCATCACGGGCCTTTTCGGCGGCATGGGCGGTTGCGCGATGATCGGCCAGACGATGATCAACGTGAAGGTGTCAGGCGCCCGGACCCGCATCTCGACGTTCCTCTCGGGCGTGTTCCTGCTCGCGCTCGTCGTCGGGCTGGGCGACGTGGTCGCGGCCATCCCGATGGCTGCGCTCGTCGCGGTGATGATCATGGTGTGCGTCGCGACGATCGACTGGCACTCGGTCCGTCCGAGCACGCTGCGACGCATGCCGCGCAGCGAGACGACGGTCATGCTCACGACCGTCGTGGTGACGGTGTGGTCGCACAACCTTGCGTACGGCGTCGTCAGCGGGGTGCTCGTAGCGGCGGTGCTGTTCGCGAACCGCGTCTCGCACATGACGTCGGTGACGCACGTCGACTCTGCCGACGGCGGGACGCGCGTGTACACGGTGCGCGGAGAGCTGTTCTTCGCGTCGTCGAACGACCTCGTCTACCAGTTCGACTACGCGAACGGTCCGCGGCACGTCGTCATCGACATGTCGGGCGCGCACGTGTGGGACGCATCGACCGTCGCGACGCTCGACGCGATCACGACGCGCTACGAGGCGAAGGGCGCGACCGTCGAGATCGTCGGCATGAATCCCGACAGCGCGGCACGACACGGGCGGCTGTCAGGAACGCTCGGTTCCTGACCTGTTCACCGCTCGGGGTGCGGAGGTAGCCTCTGCGCGCGGACAGCCCCGATGCCGTTTCCGGGGTTCTCAGCCGCCGTGCGCTGCCCGCTCGAGGAGCAGGTGCGCGTCGGAGCCCTCGGGGAGCAGGACGTCGACGTGGGCGGCGCCCGAGCCGAGCGTCGCGCGCATCGTCTCGACGTACTGCGGGTCAGGGGCGATCTTGATCGTGTCGAGCAGGCCGAGCGGGACGATCAGTCGTGACGTCGACATGACGGGGGCGCGTCCGCGGATGACCCACGCGTGGCGGCCATAGACCTCGAGCGTGCGGTCGTCGGCGGAGACGATGGCGGCGTGCAGGGTCGCGGGCGAGAACGCCCGGACGATCGCGTGGAAGGGCGCGGTGATCCCGGTCGCGCGACGGCGCACGTCCCGGCGGGAGTGCCCCGTCCACGGTGCGAGGTCGGGGTGGGCGCGTCGGATCTCCCGGACGTGGCTGGCGAGCGACTGGTCGTCGCGGCCGAGGTCGAGCGCAGCGACGGGGTCGGCGGTCGCGCGACCGGCGCGCAGCACGGCGGCGCCTCGCTGCGTCGGGTCGCCGGTCGTGACGTGGGCTCGGAGCAGCTCGACGAGGCGACGGACGTTGTCACGTGAGGAGCCGTTGTAGGGGACAGTCACAGCGTTCCCGGAGCGGGTCGTCACGGTGATGGT
The DNA here is from genome assembly GCF_058313055.1 of Flavimobilis sp. BM9. Lineage (NCBI taxonomy): Bacteria > Bacillati > Actinomycetota > Actinomycetes > Micrococcales > Jonesiaceae > Flavimobilis > Flavimobilis sp. BM9. Next base: position 149,515 of record NZ_JBZEMO010000002.1, read on the forward strand.
GCCGTCGAGGATGCTGACGGCGTCGCGGACCGCGACGATCTCGTCGTGCCGCACGCGGACCGTGTCGTACCCGCGGTCGCTCCGTACGCCGGTGCGGCGGGACAGCATGGTGAGGGTCGTGGCGTCGACGACCACGAGGTGGTCGTAGAGGTCCATGTCGGGGTGGGCGTCGCGGCGCGCGATGTTGCGGGGGAACTTGAGCACGAGCTCGCTCGCGTCGAGGTCGAGCGGGTGGTCACGGTAGAGCGGCGGCACCTGGTCAGGAGTCTCGACGACGTCGATCCACGGTCCGAACAGGTCGAACTCGCTCGTGCTTGCCTGCGTGGACGTCATGGCTCTCCCTCGGGCTGGTCATCAGCGGTGATGACGGCCGCCGCACGCGCTCGTCGCGTTCGCCGGTGTGCGTCCGAGCCTAGCCGTGTGTCGTGTGTCCAAGTGGCGCCGCCAGTCACGAACTTGATGGGCAGGTCTGATGATCTCGACGCGACTGGCCACGCTCGCCGACGTCCCTGGCGCTGCACGCACCCTCGCTCTCGCTTTCGCGGACTACCCGTGGACGCGCTGGTCCGTCCCCGAGGAGGACCACGAGGCTCGGGTCGAAGAACTGCAGGCCTTGTACCTCGCGCACGCGGTCGGCTGCGGCGTCGTGCTGGTCGACGACGAGGTGACAGCGGTCGCGGCGGTTCTGCCGCCCGACGCACCGAACCCGTCGGACGGGGTGCAGGCGAGGGTCGCGGACCTGCACGGGGACCGGCTCGAGCGGCTGATCGGCGTCCCGACGCCGGAGCGCCCGGAGGGGGCGTGGGACTTCGCGACGCTCGGCGTGCGCCCGGACCGTCGGGGCGCCGGGCTGGGGTCCGCGGTGCTCACCGAGGTGCTTGCGCTCGTGGCTGAGCGGGCGCCGGACGCACCGGTCGCGCTGGAGACGTCGGACGTGCGGAACGTCCGCTTGTACGAGCGGCACGGTTTCGCGGTCACGGCGCACACGGACGTGCCGGACGGCCCGGACGTGTTCTCGATGGTGCGCGCACCTGCTCGCTGAGCCCGGTGCCTCTCGACACTGACGGCTCAGGCGCAGGCGACGCAGCGACGGGGCGGTGGGCCGGGCGCGGAGCCGGTCGAGCGGGATGGGCTGCCCGCACGTCTCGCAGACGCCGTAGGTGCCGTCGTCGAGCCGGGCGAGGGCGGCACTGATCTCGTCGAGGGTGTCGTGGGCGCTCTGGGCGAGGGCATCGACCTGGGAACGCTCGAACGCGATCGTGGTGCCCTCGGGGTCGTGCTCGTCGTCGGCGTTGGAGTTGGCGGCGGCGTCGACGATGTCCTGGAAGGTGCGAGCGTGCGCGCCGAGGCGCTCCTCGGCCTCGGCGCGGCGGGCGAGCAGCGCGGCGCGCAACTCGGCGACGGCGTCGGCCGGGAGCACGGGCGGCCTCAGTTGAGCGCGCGCGTGCTCGGCGGGATGACGCCGTCTGCGTAGAGGCTCGCGGCGACGTCCTGCAGGGCGGTGAGCGCGACGCGCTGCGTCATGGGTCCGTAGGAGATGCGGCCGACGCCGAGCGCCTCGTACTCGGCGGCGGTGAGGGCGCCGGGCAGGCCGATGACGGAGACCTTGCGCTCGCCGATGCCCTCGACGAGCTGGCGGGTGACGTCGGCGTCGAGCACGCCGGGGACGAAGATGATGTCCGCGCCGGCGTCGAGGTAGGCGCGTCCGCGCTCGATCGCGTCGGCGACCTTGTCGGCGACGGGCTTGTCGCCGCCGCGCACGAACGCGTCCGTGCGGGCGTTGAGCGCGAACGGCACACCTTCGGCCTCGCCTGCGGCGACGATCGCGGCGACACGCTCGGCCGCCTCGGTGACGGGGACGAGCCGGTCCTCGATGTTCGCCCCCACGACGCCGACACCGATCGCCCGGCGGGCGGTCTCCCCAGGGTTGTCGTAGCCGTTGTCGAGGTCGGCGCTCACGGGCACGTCACCGGCAGCCACGACGATGCGGCCGACCATGTCGAGCGTGATGTCGAGGGGGATCTCGCCGTCGGGGTACCCGAACGTCGCAGCGATCGAGTGGCCGGCGGTCGCGAGCGCCTTCGTCTCGGGCAGCGCGAGCACGGCCTTCGCGGAGATCACGTCCCACACGTTGACGACGCGCAGGATCTCCGGGGCGGCGTGCAGGTCGCGCAGGCGACGAGCGCGGTCAGCGACGGACAGGGACGCAGGGCTCGTGTTCGCGGTCATGCGGCCAGGCTAGCCCGGCCCGCAGACACCGGCCCGTCCGCCGCCAGACCGTCTCACCGCACCGGCAGGGGGTCGGCTACGCGAGCAGCGTCTCGCCGATGAACCCGCCCTCGGCGCAGCCCGGCGGGATTGCGAAGACGGCGGAGCCGATCGGCGTCGTCCACTCGTTCAGCAGGTCGAGCTCGTCGAGGCGCCGTTGCAGCGGCACGTACTGCGTGTCGACGTCGGCCTGGAAGGCGATGAACACGAGCCCCGAGCTGGAGATCTGCTCGCCGCGCGCCTCGTCGTCGTAGTTGTAGCCGCGGCGGAAGATCCGCTCGCGCGGGTCGTCGGAGCGAGCGCGGCGCATGTGGGAGAACTCGGGGATGACGGGGAACCCGAGCGGCGTGGTCGCGTCGAAGTCGGGCTCGTCGTGCTCACGCGTGCCGGTCAGCGGCGCGCCGTCGGACAGACGCCGTCCGACGGACTGCTCGCGCCCGTCCCGGTCGAGCCGGTCCCACGTGTCGAGGTTCATCGCGATGCGCCGCACGACCATGCTCGTGCCGCCTGCGAGCCAGCCGTCGCGCGCCCAGACCACCCCGTCGAAGTCGGTGGTGCCCGGCTCCGGGTTGACCGTGCCGTCGACCTGCCCGAAGAGGTTCCGCATGGTCGTCGTGGACGCCTCGGAGCCGCGCGCGCGCCGGAAGCCGGACTGCGTCCACCGGACGGTCGCGAACCGGCGGGTGTCCTTGAGCAGCATGCGGACGGCGTGCGCGACGGTCAGCTGGTCGTCCGCCGCGACCTGGACGAGGAGGTCGCCGCCGCTCCACGCGTCGTCGAGGCGGTCGATGCCGAACGCGGGGAGAGGTCGCAGCCACGCGGGCGCGTCGGCGCCAGCCCGACCCACGAGCTCAGGGCCGAACCCGAACGTCACCGTGAGGCGGGCGGGCACCACGGCCAGCTCGGGCTCAGAGTCAGCGAGCGCCGGCGTCCCGCGGGTGAGGCGAGCAGCGTCGTCGGTCAGCAGCCGCATCATGCGGCGCAGCGCGTCGCGGTCGGTCTCCGGGCGCAGGTCGAGGGCGACGAGCGTCGCGCACGCCTGCGGCGGCGTCGTCGCGATCCCGGCCTGGTGCTCCCCGTAGAACGGGACCGTGTCGCCGCCGTGCAGCACCTCGCGCGGCTCGGCCGGCAGCGCAGCGGGGGCCGACGTCGTCGCGCGTCGGGTCAGCGCGTCCGCCCCGACGGCGGCGACCGCTCCCGCACCGGCGACGGCTCCGCCGAGCAGGACCTGGCGGCGGCTCAGCCCGCCGCGGCCAGCCTCACGCTCGCGGCTACGGGCCATCAGTGGCCGCCCATCTCCATGTCCTCGCCGCCCTCGTAGGTCTCGTTAGCACCCGAGTAGTCCTTGACCGGGACTGTCGCGTCGACGGAGGTGCCGTCCGCGAGCGTGAGGGTGAGATCGACCTCGTCGCCAGCCTGCAGCGGCCCGACGAGGCCCATGAGCATGAGGTGGTTGCCGCCCGGGGCGAGGCTCAGGCTCTCTCCGGCCGCGACCGTGAACCCGCCTTCCTTCTCACGCATGACCATCTGCCCGGCGTCGTCCTGGACCGTCTCGTGGAGCTCGGTCGACGTCGAGGCGGGCGTGCTCACGGACACGACCGTCACGTCCGCGCCCGTGGAGTTCACGATCTCGCCGAACGCCGCCGACATGCCCGACTCGGCCGCCTTGACCCACCCGTCCTCGAGGACGACCACGCCGACCGCGGAGGGCGTGGGCGTCCCGGTCGACGACGCTCCGGGGCTCGGGTCGCCCGCGTCGCACGCGGACAGCGCGAGCAGCAGCGCCAGGGCAGCAGCAGAGGAGAGGGCACGTCGGACGGACATCAGGGCTCGTTTCTCATCGGTGGGGTCGGGACTCAGGGCTGGCGGCTGCGCGCCCTGCGGCGCGACAGGAGCACGACGGCGTAGACCGCCAGGGCGAGCGCAGCACCGCCGACGGCGACCAGGACGCTGCGCAGCGGCCCCGTGGTGGTCGCGTTCTCGGTGCGGGGGCTCTCGCTGTCCGTGGCATCAGCGACTGGCCTGTCCGTCGCGTCCGCACTAGGCGAGGCGGCGTCGGGCGACACCGTCGCGTCCGGCGACGGAACGTCCCCGACCTGGAACGGCACCGACCCGGAGATGGGGTGACCGTCGGCGGACACCACGCGCCAGCGCACGGTGTAGGCGCCGTCCGGCAGGTCCGGGGCGAGCGGCACCGTCAGCGCTGGCCCGTCGAGGACCGGCGTGCTCGCGGCCCAGTCCTGGCCTGCGCCGTCGGCGACGACCACGGTCGAGCCGAGCTCCATCAGGTCGCCCGAGAACGTGAGCCGCACCTCGGTGGGCGCGGCGTCGAGCCGCTCACCGGAGGCGGGGGCGCTGTCGATCAGCTGGTCGTGCGCCGCGGCCACACCCGCGGGGAGGACACACGCGACGGCCGCGAGGAGGAGGGCAGCCAGGGCACGGCGGACGACGCGCCTCGAGGACAGCATCATTCGCCATCACGCAGCCCAGACATGCCTGCCACGCTATCGACCCAGGTCAGCCCGGCGCTATGACGTACGGCACTCGGCGCGACTCGTGCGACCGCCTCGAATAGCATCGTCGGGTGCTGCGCCTGATCACCTCCGCTGCCCTCGGTTCACTGCTCGGAGGCGCGATCATCGCGCTCGTCGGTCCGCCGGGCGACGGCGGGCTGGTCATCGGGATCTCCCTGACGGTCGCCATCCTCGGCGTCGTCCTCACGGGCGTCGCCTCGTCGATGCGCGGATCGGTTGCTGCCTCGTCCGAGGCGATCCAGCACGCACGTGATGCTCGACGCCTGGGTGTGGCGCGGATCGACGCCCTGCGCCAGACGGGCACGCAGATCAACGACCAGCCGCTGTGCGACATCGACGTCACCGTCCGTCCCCTCGCCGGCCCGGCGTACGCGACGACGATCCGGACCATCGTCACCCTGACCGACCTCTCGCGGTTCCAGCCGGGAACCGAGGTCGAGGTCGTGATCCTCCTCGACGGAGGCCCGGAGATCGCCTTCGTCGACGGTGAGCTGTCGCCCGCTGAACGTGCCGGGCTGATCGTCCCCGAACGGGCGTCGGTGCCGCCCCTGCCGATCCAGCCCCATACCCGCATCGTCGACGGGCAGCGCAAGGGACCCCTGTTGAGCGTGTCCCGTCGCGGCCGGCCTCTCCGCTTCGCGCTCTACGCGCTCGTGGCGCTGGCCGCGGCGACCGCGGTCCTCGCCCCGTACCGGGCGGCGGTCGAACAGACCATCGGGGCGATCCAGGACGGCCACCTGCGCCCTGACCTGCGACAGCCCGCTCTGCTCGACGATGTCACGGAGGCCCTCCAGGAGGAGATCGGCCACGACCGTCTCGTCGACGTCGTCGTCACGGCGAGGTTCGTCATCGTGGACGCTCCGCTCGCCCCTGGTGACGTCCGGACGGACCGCTGGACGTACCGAGGCGGGCGTGTCAGCCACGACGGTCCAGCAGCGTCCCAGCCGAGCGTCGCCGGCGAACAGATGTCCTGGTCCGACATCTCCCTCGACCGCATATGGCCACTGATGGAGGAGAGCGCCGCCCCGGTAGGACGCCCTGTCGGGGACGCCAGCGCCTCCGTGAGGCGCTCCACCGACGGCGACATCGACAGCCCCACCTTCGGCGAGAGCGTCGGCCCCCCGGTGATCAGCTTCAGCATCGGTGACGACTACGGAAGCACACCGTTTCGCTTCGCAGGGGACGGCACGGCGCTCCCCGAGTGACGTCCCGTCGGCCCTGCTCCGCGACGTTCGCGAGAACGCTACGCGGGACCGGGGGTCTCACCTGTCGACGGGCGGGCGGGTCCGGTGCCCGGCAGGGCGGCTGCCAGCCGGTCCAGAGCATTCGGCGCGAGGGAGTAGTCGATCCAGCGACCGCGACGGCTGGTGGTGACGAGGCCCGCCTCGCGCAGCACCTTGAGGTGGTAGCTGAGCAGGTTCGCCGCGATGGGGATGTGCTCCTGGAGGTTGCAGACGCACGACTCGCTCATGGCCAACAACTGGAGCGCGGTCCAGCGCACCGGATCGGCGACGGCTGTCAGCAGGGAGACTGCCTCCCCGGCATCGGCGCGCAGAGGGCTGGTCAGCACGACCGGATCGGCGAGAGCATCCAGCGATTCAGTCACATTTGAAGTTTACCCTGCGGCACGGACCTACGTCCCGTTCCTCGAGCACCCGCGAGTCCTACGTTTCAATTGTGACTGAAGCAATCGTCATTGAACTGTCCGCCGATGCGGTGATCTCGCCGTGAGCCTTGCCGAGCGATTGAGGGCCAGGACGCCCGCGCGCCGATGGGCCGGTCTGGGTGCAGCGGTGCTCATCTGGTTCGCGCTCTATCGGCTGAACCTGCCGCTGTGGGACTGGGCGATCTACGGGGCCCTCGGGCTCGACGGGTCCAGCCAGCTGGGTACCGGGGTGCACTTCTTCTTCTACGACTCGGTCAAGATCCTCCTGCTGCTGACCGGGATCATCTTCGTGGTCACGGTCCTGCGCTCCTTCATGAGCGTCGAGCGGACCCGCGCGTTGCTCGGCGGCAAGCGCGAAGGCCTCGGCAACGTGATGGCTGCCGGACTGGGCGTCGTCACCCCGTTCTGCTCGTGCTCCGCGGTCCCGGCCTTCATCGGCTTCGTCTCCGCCGGCGTCCCGCTGGGAGTCACGCTCTCGTTCCTCATCGCCAGCCCCCTCGTCAATGAGGTGGCCATCGCCCTCCTGGTCGGGATGTTCGGCACCGGGCCGACGCTCATGTATGTCGTCGCCGGGCTCGTGATCGCGATCGTCGCGGGATTCACCCTGGGGCGACTGAAGCTGGAGCGCTGGGTCGAGCCATTCGTCTTCGAGACGAGGCTGGGCGGGCAGGTGATCGACTCGACGGTCGGCCTGACATGGGACGACCGGATCCAGATGGGTATCGAAGAGGTCTCCACGATCGTCCGCAAGATCTGGCCCTACCTCCTGATCGGCATCGGGCTGGGTGCCGTGATCCACGGCTGGGCACCCGAGGACTTCTTCACGCGCTACGCCGGGGCCGGGAACCCGTTCGCAGTGCTCATCGCGGTCGGCATCGGCATCCCGCTGTACTCCAATGCCGCAGGGATCATGCCTATCGTCCAGGCCTTGCACGACAAGGGCCTGCCGACGGGCACCCTGCTCGCCTTCATGATGGCGGTCGTCGCCCTGAGCCTGCCGGAGACGATCCTCCTGCGCCGCGTCCTCAAGCCCCCGCTCATCGCCACCTACATCGCCGTGACCGGCCTCGGCATCATCGCCGTGGGCTACCTGTTCAACGCTGTCATCCCCGTCTAAGACCCCAAGGAGAGTCCTCATGATCATCAAGATCCTCGGCCCCGGCTGCACCAACTGCGCCAACCTCGAGAAGGCCGCCCGCGAGGCCGCCCTCGCCCTGAGCATCGACGCCACCTTCGAGAAGGTCACCGACTACGCGGTGATCGCAGGCTACGGTGTCATGGCGACCCCCGCCCTCGTCGTCGACGAGAAGCTCGTCCTGTCCGGCCGGGTGCCCACGGCCGCGCAGGTCGGTGACATCCTCGCGCCCCTGGTCGGCTGATCTCTACGGTCGCGCCGGGAATGCAAGGGGCCTTACCAGCGCGCCCGACGCGAGCCGTACGAGTCCACGTACACCCGAGTTGATGGTTGGTTGATGCTCTAGGCCCTCGGGCGGGACGGCGCGGAGAGGAGCTGGCGCCCGAGCGAATCCAGCCGTGCCTCGACGACGGAGTAGTAGGACCAGGTCCCCCGCCGCTCCCGTGTGAGGAGACCGGCGTCGACGAGGACCTTCAGGTGGTGGCTCACGGTCGGCTGGCTCAGGCCCACCGGCCCGGTGAGGTCGCACACGCACGCCGTCCCGTCCTTACCGGCCGAGACGAGCGCGAGGAGCCGCAGCCGCGTCGCGTCACCCAGCGCACGGTAGCCCGCGGCGATCCGCTCGGCTGCGCGCACGTCGAGAGCCTCGCGGACTGCCGGGGCGCAGCACACGGCGCTCAGATCGTCGGTCATGCGACAATTGTCGCATGGATCGGTTATTTTCGATCCAACACTGCTCAACGACCGCGTCGAGGCCGTCCCGCCGAGAACTGGAGCACCCATGAGCCAGCCGCCCACATCCCTGCCCGTCGTCGTCGTCGGGGCCGGACCGGTCGGTCTCGCCGCGGCCGCCCACCTGCTCGAGCGTGGGCTCGAGCCACTCGTCTTCGAGCAGGGCGAGCTCGCCGGAGCAGCCGTCTCGGCCTGGGGTCACGTCCGCCTCTTCTCCCCGTGGCGCTATGACATCGACGCCGCCGCTCGACGCCTCCTGGAGCCCGCCGGGTGGGTCGCCCCCGACCCGGAGGCGCTGCCGACGGGTGCTGAGCTCGTCGACCGCTACCTCCTCCCCCTCGCGGAGACTGCCGCGATCGCGGGTCGCCTGCGGACCCGCGCACGCGTCCTCGGCATCACTCGCGACGGCGCGGACAAGACCCGCTCGCTGGGGCGCGACCGCATGCCGTACCGCGTGCGCGTCATGGCGGGCGGGGCGGTCGACGACCTGCTGGCCCAGGCCGTCATCGACACCTCCGGCACCTGGGGCCGCTCGAACCCGCTCGGCGTCGGCGGCCTCCCGGCCCTGGGCGAGGCGGACGCCAGCGACGCGCTCTGCGGCCCGCTCCCCGACATCCTGGGTGCCGACCGCGCCGACTTCGCCGGACGCCACACCCTCGTGGTCGGCATGGGCCACTCGGCCGCGAACAGCCTGCTCGCACTCGTCGAGCTCGCGGAGAGCGCACCGGGAACCCGGATCACATGGGCGATCCGCGGCGGCTCCGCCCGCCGACTCTTCGGAGGTGGCACCGACGACGAGCTCCCCGCCCGCGGGCTGCTCGGCATGCGCCTCAAAGAGGCGACGGAGTCCGGCCTCGTCACGCTCGTACGCTGGAGCTCCATCGAGCAGGTCATCCCGAGCGGCGACGGAGTCCGGGTGCTCGGTCGCTCGCGCGACGACGTCCTCGACCTCACCGTCTCCCGGATCGTCAACGCGACCGGGTTCCGCCCGGACCTCGACATCACGCGAGAGATCCGTCTCGACCTCGACCCCGCACTAGAGTGCGTCCGCGGCCTCGCCGAGCTCATCGACCCAAACCAGCACTCGTGCGGGACGGTCCCTCCGCACGGCGAGGCCCTGCTCGCGCACCCGGACGCCGGCTTCTACCTCGCCGGGATGAAGAGCTACGGCCGTGCGCCCACCTTCCTCCTGGCCACCGGTTACGAGCAGGTCCGGTCGATCGCCGCCGCCCTCGCCGGCGACCGCGCGGCGGCCGACCGCGTGCACCTCGACCTGCCCGCGACCGGCGTGTGCTCCACGGACGTCGCGGAGGACGGGTCGGAGTCTTCCTGCTGCGGGACGAGCGCCGAGGCGCAGTTCGTCACGCTCCGGGTCGGCGCCCCCGGGCTGGGCTTCGCGACCGGCGTGAGCCACGGACGGGCGGGAGACTCAGACGCGCCGTGATGCTAGCGCAGGCCCAGGACGCGCGACGGCGTCCTCGCCGCGTCGTCCTGGACACGTGCGCTCATTCCGGCCGCAGGCTCAGGAGCCGGCAGTGAGCGGGACTGCAGGCACGCCAAGCTGGTCGAGCAGAGCCAGGACGCGTCGGTGGATCTCGTCGCGGATGGGGCGGACGGCCTCGATCCCCTGGCCTGCCGGGTCGTCGAGCTTCCAGTCCTCGTAGCGCTTGCCGGGGAAGATCGGGCAGACGTCGCCGCATCCCATCGTGATGACCGCGTCGGACGCCTGGACGGCCTCGGTGGTGAGGACCTTGGGCTGCTCGGCACGGATGTCGATGCCGAGCTCGAGCATCGCCTCGACAGCGGTCGGGTTGATCTGGTCGGCCGGCATCGAGCCCGCCGAGCGGACCTCGACGGCCCCGCCAGAGAGCTCGCGCAGGAAGCCCGCAGCCATCTGGGAGCGGCCGGCGTTGTGGACGCACACGAAGAGCGCGCTGGGGCGGGCCTGCTCGGTGGTCGAGCCAGTCGTGATATCGGTCGTCGTCATGAGTTCTCCTGGGTGTCGGGCGGTGCGGCGAGGGCCGCGGTGGGGTGGGCAGGCACGGTAGAAGACGGGATGATCTCGGCGAGCAGGCCGCGGACGCGTCGGTCGAGCTCGTCGCGGATCGCGGCGACGCCCTCAGGCGAGGCCAGAGCCGGGTCGCCGACGGACCAGTCCTCATAGCGCTTGCCGGGCAGGATCGGGCAGGTGTCGCCGCATCCCATCGTGACGACGACGTCCGCCGCGCGTACGACGTCGTCGGTGAGCGGTTTGGGGAAGGCGTCCGATGCACCGAGCTCGTTGAGGACAGGTCGGACCCCGGCGTGCACCTCGCCCACGGGGGCAGAGCCTGCCGATCGGACGATGACGGCGTCGCCGGCATAGCTGTGGAGCAGAGCCGCTGCGAGCTGGGAGCGCCCGGCGTTGGCGACGCACACGAAGAGCACCTGGGGCCGGCGGTCCACGCCTACGGCGGCCGCGCGGGTGAGGTCGTCCAGCCGCTGCCGCGCGAACCGCTCTGTGGTGACGATGAGGTGCGCGCGCACCGTCGAACGACGAGCGAGGGCCGTGTAGGACTCCCGGACGACCCACAGCACAGCGTCGTGATCCAGACTTGGATAGCACCCCGCCAGGCCGTCGGCCATCCGCACGAGCGCGTGGTCGACGTCGGCGAGGCCGCCAGGCTCGGCGCCGCTCGTGTGCGCATCGAGCGTCGCGGGGGCGAAGGCATCGAGCAGGGTGGACACGGCGCCACGCAGCGACGGCGCGACGCGGTAGTACACCCACGTGCCGCGCCGCTCGGAGGTGAGCACACCGACGTCCTTGAGCACCTTGAGATGGTGGGAAACTGTGGGCTGAGAGATCTCGGCGATCGCGGTGATGTCGCACACGCACGCTTCCCCCGTCGCAGACGTGGTGATGAGCGAGAGCATCCGCAGGCGCACCGGCTCGGCCAACGCCTTGAGCGTGGCGCCGACGCGCTCGGCGGCGTCGAACCCCATGGTGTGCGCCTCGGATGCCGGAGGACGGCTGGCGACGGCACCGGTGGCGCTCGCGTCGATGTCAGTCATCCCGGCCCCCCCTAGAGGACCTTGCCGCGGACCTGCGGCACGGTCGGCTTGTCGGCGCGCCACCGGCGCCCCAGCCAGAGCGAGACGTACACGAGCCCGACGAGGACAGGGACCTCGATCAGCGGGCCGACGACACCGGCGAGAGCCTGTCCCGATGTCGCGCCGAAGGTGCCGATCGCGACAGCGATGGCGAGCTCGAAGTTGTTGCCGGCAGCGGTGAAGGCGAGGGTCGTCGAGCGGGCGTACCCGAGCCCGATCGCTCGTCCCGTGACCATGCCGAAACCCCACATGAGGCCGAAGTACGCGAGCAGCGGGAGCGCGATGCGGACCACGTCGAGCGGAGCGGACGTGACGGCCTCGCCCTGGAGGGCGAAGAGCAGGACGATCGTGAAGAGCAGGCCGTAGAGCGCCCACGGACCGATGCGCGGGACGAACGTCGACTCGTACCAGTCACGACCCTTGGCCCGCTCGCCGATCCAACGCGACGCGCCGCCAGCCACGAGCGGCACCCCGAGAAATACGAGGACGTTGAGTGCGATCTGCCCCATGGATACGTCGAGGCCCTGCGTATCCAGGCCCAACCATCCGGGTAGGACCGTGAGATAGAAGTACCCGAGGAGGGAGAAGGCGACGACCTGGAAGACCGAGTTGATCGCGACGAGCACCGCTGCCGCCTCGCGGTCCCCGCACGCGAGGTCGTTCCAGATGACGACCATGGCGATGCAGCGCGCGAGGCCCACGACGATGAGGCCGGTGCGGTACTCGGGAAGGTCGGGCAGGAAGACCCAGGCGAGGGCGAACATGAGCGCCGGGCCGACGAGCCAGTTGAGGACGAGCGAGCTCACGAGCAGCCGGGTGTCGCTCGTGACGGTAGAGACGCGGTCGTAGCGGACCTTCGCGAGGACGGGATACATCATGACGAGCAAGCCGATGCCGATCGGCACCGAGATCCCGCCGACCTCCATCGCGGCCAGCGCGTCGGAGAGCGCCGGGACGACGTTGCCCAGTACCAGACCCGAGAGCATCGCCAGCCCGATCCAGATCGGCAGCCAGCGGTCGAGCGTCGACAAGCGTGCAGGCGCCAGCGCCTCGGTCGCGGTCGACGTCGTCGTCACGCGAGCACCTCATCGATCGCCGCAGAAAGAACCGTGCGCGGCTTCGCGCCGATGATCGTCTGAACTAGCTCACCCGCGACGTAGAGGTTCAGCGTCGGGATCGACACCACGCTCGCCGCGGCGAGCGTCACCGGGTTGGCGTCGGCATCGATCTTGACGACCTTCAACCGACCCGCGTACGTCTCAGCGAGCTCGTCAAGGATGGGTGCGACCTGCCTGCAGGGCCCGCACCACTCGGCCCAGAAGTCGACCATGACGGGGATCTCGGACTCGAGGACCTCGGTCTTGAACGTGCCATCCGTGACGACGACGGTTGCGGTGCTCACGGTGCCTCCAAGGCGTCGACGAGCTGGGTGTGTGACGCGGCCGCAGGGACGAGATGGCCCAGGTAGCTCTGGGCATCGATGGCTGCTGAGCAGCCGGAACCGGCGGCGGTAATCGCCTGGCGGTAGGTGTGGTCGACCACGTCTCCACAGGCGAAGACGCCGGGGATGTTCGTCCGCGTGGTGCGGCCCTCGACCTCGATGTACCCCTCGGCGTCCAGGGTCACCTGGCCACGGACGAGATCGGTCCGCGGGTCGTGGCCGATCGCCACGAACACTCCTGTCGCACCCAGGTCGCGCTGTTCGCCCGTGATGGTGTCGCGCAGGCGCACGCCGTCAACCTTCGCCTCGCCGCTGATGCCCACGACCTCGGAGTTCCACGCGAACTCGATCTTCGGGTCTGCCGCAGCGCGCTCGGCCATGATCTTCGACGCCCGCAGCGCGTCGCGGCGGTGCACGATCGTGACCTTGGAGGCGAAGCGGGTGAGGAACGTTGCTTCCTCGACAGCCGAGTCCCCGCCGCCGACGACGACGATCTCCTGGCCGCGGAAGAAGAACCCGTCGCACGTGGCGCACCAGGAGACCCCACGGCCCGAGAGTCGCTTCTCGTCGGGCAGGCCCAGCTCGCGGTAGGCGGACCCGGTCGCGAGGATGATGGCGCGGGCGGTGTACGTCTGGCCGTTGCCGGCGCGGACCGTCTTGATCGGGCCCTCGAGCTGCACCTCGGTCGCGTCGTCCCACTCGATGACCGCGCCGAAGCGCTCGGCCTGCTTCTGCATGTTCTCCATGAGGTCCGGCCCCAGGATCCCGCTGACGAAGCCCGGGAAGTTCTCCACCTCGGTCGTGTTCATCAGCGCGCCGCCGGCGGTGATGGACCCGGCGAGCACGAGAGGTGCCAGCCCGGCGCGGGCCGCGTAGACCGCCGCGGTGTACCCGGCGGGACCCGATCCGATGATGATGACCTCATGAGTGACGCTCGGAGTCGCTGCCTGCTCTATCGACATGCCTCTATATTGACACGCATAGATATGGAGGTCCGCGTCCCCGAGGCGAGTTCACACACTGTTCATCACCGGCCGACGTCCAGCCTCCCCCTCTCATGGCCGACCTCGCCCAGATAGAGCTCGGGATCAGACGCGAATGCGTCACCATCTCCGTCACCCGACGCCGCGCCACCGCCACCGCCGAGCGCCGAGCGCCTGACCTGGCCTTCTTATCTGCCTGCGGAATGCAAAGACCCCCGCCGGCCGGTGGCCGCGGGGGTCTGCATCGCTGTCTCAAACGAGTGCGCCCGGAGGGATTCGAACCCCCAACCTTCTGATCCGTAGTCAGATGCTCTATCCGTTGAGCTACGGGCGCATGATCACCGCTTGGGCGACCTCGAAGAGCATACCCGCCCCAGGGGCTGGATGCGAAATCGGCGAAGGCATGGCCTCGATCACAGCCCTCGCGCTCCCGGCGGAGCCGGGTATGTCGAAGGGCCCCGGTCTGCTGACCGGGGCCCTTCGGAAGCGGAGACGGAGGGATTTGAACCCTCGAACGGGTTGCCCCGTTACCACCTTAGCAGGGTGGCGCACTAGACCTGACTATGCGACGTCTCCAGGCCCGCACAGCCTATCCGAGCATGAGCCTCGGGCAAAACTGGCTGCTCACTAGCGTTCGAACATCCATCCGCGGTCCGTGAGCATGCGTCCGAGCGCGAGCCCGATCGCGAGCGCGATGACGATCAGCCCCGCGTCGACGGCGTACCCGAGGGCCGTCGTCGACGCATGGTCGTTGAGGTAGTAGACGGCGCGGTACGCCGTCGCGCCGGGGACCATGATGACGACAGCGGGCACGTACACGGTCACGCGCGGCACGTCGATCGCAGGAGCGACGACGGCGGTGATGAGCCCGACGAGGCACGCCGCGATCGCTGCGGCCGCCTGCGGCGCGAGGCCCTGCTCGACGACGCTGATGCGTAGCACGTTCGCGACCATCCCGATGCTCGCGGCGCTGAGCGCCATGGTCCACGGGCTGTTGAACATGAGCGCGAACCCGAGCACGCCGAGGAAGCTCGCGACGAGTCGGAGGGTGAGGAGCAGGCCTGTGGGGATGTCGAGCGGCTGCACGGCGTCGGGCGTCACGCCTGCGAGCGTCGACACGCCCCACACGGCGAGCGCGGCCGACATGAGGATCATGACCGCGTACGTCAGGCGTGCCACGCCGGCCGAGTAGTCGAGCTTCGCGAGGTCGAGGGCGCCCGTGACGAGGGGGAAGCCCGGCACGAGGAACAGGACGGCCGACACGTAGCCGGCCTCGTGGCCGCCCCACGCGGCGACGGTCGAGTCGAGCGCCATCATCAGCCCGAGGTACATGAACGACGCGAGGCACGCGGCCAGCATCGTCACCGCGAACTGGTTGAAGCCCTTGTGCAGGAGCGTGCGGCGCAGCAGCTGGCCGGAGCCGGCCGCGAGGAACACGCCTGCGCACTCGACGGGCCCACCGTTGTTGAGGAACGCGAACGCCGCGCACGCGACCGCGGCGAACAGGGCGTTCGCCACGCGCCCGTAGAGCAATGGTTTGGACGCGATCCGGTCCACCCCGCGCTCGAGCTCCTCGACCGTCGTCTCCTCCGGGAGAGCCGAGACGTAGCGCTCGATCTCCATGAGACGGTCGGAGTTGACGCCGATGGATCGCACCTCGGTGACCTCGGTGCGGAAGATGGGGCCTCGGTGCGACGTCGCGGTGATCTCGGTGAGGGTCACGTGCGCCTCGTGCCGCGCCATGCCGAGCGCGCGTGCCGCGCGCTCCATGGTCGCCTTGACCCGGTAGCTGCCCGTGCCTGCGGAGAGGCTGAGGCGGCCGAGCCGTAGGACGGCGCCGGACTGTCTGATGAGCCCGACCGGTTCGAGCTCGTCCTCTGTCGCGGTGGTGTTCACGGGGACATCATCCCTCCCGTGACGGCGCGGAGGCGGGACCATCCTCCCCTCGGGCCCGTCGCGGCGAGGAGTACGACGAAGGCCGCGCCTGCGTGGCGCGGCCTTCGTCGATGGCGGAGGGCGAGGGATTCGAACCCCCGGTCCCTTGCGGGACAACGGTTTTCAAGACCGTCACATTAGGCCGCTCTGTCAGCCCTCCTCGCGCCACATTCTGCCACGGAGGACCCGCCCCTCAGACCCACCAGGCGTCGTCGCGGCCCGGGCTGAGGACCTCGAGGGCATACATGCGCGCGAGGCGCGCCAGGTCGCGCTCGTACGTCACGATCGTCGTGATCTCGTGGTGCACGACGGCGAGGCCGAGGTGCAGGGCGTCGAACGGCCCGAGGACGGGCGTGACGAGCGGCGACACGGTCATCGCCCGGTCCGGGATCCGCAGGACGGTCAGCCGCGGCACGAGCTGACGCACCGTCTCGCGAGCCTCTGGGCCGAGCGGGTCCGCCGTCCGACGCAGCTGCACCAGGCCGATCTCCGTGACTGCGACGTCCGGCTCGTGCTCGTCCAGCCATGCCCGCCAGGCGAGCGCCTCCCCCACGATCGCAGGATCCTCGCCGGGCAGGAGCGGGTACGAGGAGTCGACGACCGTCAGCCGCAGCGCCGAGCCGTCGACGAGAAACACGGCAACCTCCGTCGCACGCGCGGGCCCTTCCCGCGGACGGGACGAATCTACCCGAGACGACACCGGCCGGGGCCGTCGACGAACGACGGCCCCGGCCGGGGACTACGGCTTTGCGGAGGCTCAGGCAGCGCGCAGGCGCGCCATCGCGAGCTGGACGAGCGAGATCAGCGTCTGCTTCGTCGCCGCACGCGAGCGTGCGTCCGTGTACAGCATCGGGACGTGCGCGGGGACCTGCAGGGCCTCACGGACGTCCTCGAGGCGGTGCTTGGCCACGCCGTCGAAGCAGTTGACGCCCACGACGAACGGGATGCCCCGCGACTCGAAGTAGTCGATCGCCGGGAAGCACTGCTCGAGGCGGTCGGTGTCGACGAGGACGACGGCGCCGATCGCGCCGCGCACCAGGTCGTCCCACATGAAGAGGAAGCGGTCCTGGCCGGGGGTGCCGAAGAGGTACAGCCACAGCGAGCTCGAGAGCTCGATGCGACCGAAGTCCATGGCGACCGTGGTCGTCGTCTTGCGGTCGGTCACGCCACCGGCGTCGTCGACGCCGACGGAGTGCTCGGTCATCGCAGCCTCGGTGTTGAGGGGCTCGATGTCAGAGATGGAGCCGATGAACGTCGTCTTGCCCACTGCGAAGCCACCTGCGACGACGATCTTGACGACCGTGGGGGCAGGCGCGTGCGGCGTGACGGACGCGGACTCAGAGGGAGGAAATGCCATTGAGAACACTCTCCAACACGCTCAGGGACAGGGCCGGGTTCTGGTGGCCAGGCTGGCCGTGACCCGTGTGGACGTTGACGGGCGCCGCGGTGTGCACCTTGATGTACCCGTCGTCGGCGAGGTCGGCGATGACGACGCGGACCACACCGATCGGCATGCGCAGGAGCGCCGAGAGCTCCGCGACCGAGACGTAGTTCAGCGCCGCATGGCGGATGATCTCGCGCTTCTCGGGCGTCAGACGCGTTCCGGTGACAGCACCGGGCATCGCCTCGACGAGCGCCTCCAGGGGGAGGTCGGACGTCGCGGACCGGACACGGCCGCCCGTGACTGTGTAGGGCCGGACGGTCGAGCTCTCGAACTCGTGACCGTCGTGCGAGCTAGACATGTGAATCTCCCTCAGCCGAGAAGACGAGTCGCACCGTCGACGGGAAGGTTGCCGCGCATCTCGGTGATGAGCTGCGGAGTCAGCGTGGCCTCGGTGCGCGAGACGAGCAGAGCCATCTCGTAGCCGATGAGGCCGACGTCGCAGGTGGACTCTGCCACCGCAGCGAGCACGGAACCATTGGACACGTTCATGAGGAACAGGAACGCGTCGTCCATCTCGATGATGGACTGGCGGACGTTCCCAGCCTCGAGCTGGCGCGCGGCACCACGCGTCAGGGAGGACATGCCAGACACGATAGCGGCAAGCTGGTCACCGGAGGTCCGGTCCAGGTTCTCCGACATCGCCATGAGCAGACCGTCCGCAGAGACGACGAGCGTGTGGCGGGTGCCGGCAACTGTCCTGACGAAGTTGTCGAGCAACCACCCGAAGTTGGTTGCCTCAGTACTGATGGACACTTTCTCTCCTTCTTCCAGAGTCAACGCGACTGTGGTGCGGGGTCGTGGGTCGGTTCATGGACATCTTGCGCCGGACTTCCGTCGCCCTCCTGACGTGCCCGGTTGGTGGCACTCACGAAGGACGACAGTCGCGACCGGAGCTCTGCCGCGTCGCGGCTGATCTTGGAAGAGCCCTCGTCCGGAAGTGTAGAGGCGGGCACCTCCGTCCGGACTCGCTTGGTGAGGTTGCTGCTCGCCGCGGTGCCAGCCATCTGGTTCGGCCGGTACGAGGAGAGCTGGCTGAGCTCGGCCAGCGCCTGCTCCTGGATCCCGGCCTGCAGTGCGAGCCGGGCAGAGAGCTCTGCGTCCAGCTCGCCCACTCCCCAGCTGGTGCGCTGGGCATCGGGGGCAGCCGGAGCGGCAGGCGCGGACGGCGCCACGGGTGCGGCGTCGTCCCTCGGACCGAAGAATGCGGTGGCCGACGGCGCGGCACGGCCCACGGTCTCGGCCGCCGACGCGACGGTCGCACCGAACGCCGGAGGCGAGTAGGTGAAGCCGTCGGGCTCGATCGCCTGGGGCGTGAACGTGGACGGCGTACGACGCTCGAGCGGCGCGGCGTCCATGGACGCCGCGGGCGTCCGCGTCGGCATGGGCGGCGCAGCCTGCGGTGCGAACGCTGCGGGAGCCTCGAATGCCGGGGCGGCCTGCGGCTCAGGCTGGAAGGCCGCGGGGGCAGGGGCGGACGGCGCGGGCGCCATCCCCCATCCGGCCGGCTCGTGCGACACAGGTGCGGGCGGCGGCGTGACAGCCGGCGCGTCCTCACCCTTCTTCTTGCGCTTGCGACCGAAGAGGCCGCGCTTCTTCTCGGGCTCGGCGGCGGGCGCCGGGGCCGCGGCGGCCGGCGCGGCGCCGAGGACGTCGCTGAAGCTCGGCAGCGCCGCACCCGAAGGGCTGACGGCGAACGGAGCGATGTCAGCGCTCGCCGCGGGCATCGGCAGGAAGCCTGCGTCCTGCACGGGCGCGGGCTCAGCCGGAGCGACGTGCTGCGTGGCCTCCTGCTGAGGCGCCTCGTACTGCGGGGCCTCAAACTGGGGCGCCTCGTACTGCGGAGCTGCAAACTCTGCCTGCGGGGCCTCGAACGACTCGCACGCCTGCGGCGCGGGCTCGTTCGCGTAGCCGACAGGCTCCGCCGGGTACTCCTCGACGGGCGCGTCGTCGTACGCGACGTCGGCGGCGAGATCAGGAACCTCGACCTCGTCCTCGACGAGGCCGGGGATCGCGAACCCGAGAGCGGGGTCGATCTCTGCGACCGGCACGGCGTCGAACACCGGTGCCTGCTCGACGACGGGCTCCGCCTCGTAGGCGGGAGCCGCGTCGCCCTGCGCGACCGTCTCGGCGTTCGCGTCGTCGTAGCGGGCGTAGCGGCCCCGGCGCGTCGGGACGTCCGGGTACGCCTCGTCGTCGATCTCCGCAGCAGACGCGATCGAACCGACGTGCGCACCGAGGGTGCGCAGCCTGTCGTCGTCACGAGTCGGAGCCGGCAGCTCAGACGCGTGGGTCGGCTGCCACGCGGCGCTCTCGGCATCGTGGAAGGCACCGAGGTCGGGCTGGTCCGCGACGGACGCGACCGCGCCATCGAGACCACCGGCGAAGCTCGGGTTCCACGCGTCGGCGAGCGCCTGCACGGCCGCGTCCTGGTGCTCGTCGCGCATCGGCAGGTCGGGCTCGACGGACGGGATCTCCTGGGCCGCGGGGGCCTCGACGGCGGGCACCGACGTCTCGGGCTCCTGCTCGTGAGCGCTGCGCGGCTCGATGGACTCGCCCATGAACTCGAGCGAGCGTCGCGTACGGAAGTTCGAGAACACCGCGGCACGCTCAGGCACGGGTGCGACCGGGCCGGTCTCGTCGAGGTCCGGCTCTCCCGCGACCGAGGCGGAGGGCGCGGTCGGAGCAGGATTGCGCGTCGGCAGCACCGACCCGCGGGTCGGCAGGCCACCACGGGTAGGAAGACCGCCTCCACGTGTCGGTAGCGACGACGGGCCAGCGACGTTGCTCGGCGGGGTCCACAGCTCGTCGGCGCCGGCGACGAAGTCGCTCGGCAGCTCGGACGCGGCGAGCTCGGGGAGGACGATGTCCGCCTCGGGCAGCGCGCCGAGCGAAGCGCTGGGCGCGGCAGCCTCGGGGGTGACGCGAGTCTTACGACGCGGCATGCCTGTGCTCGTGGAGCCGTCGGTGAGCGCGTCGAGGTCGACGGGAACGGCGACAGGCGGCTCGGGCTCGACGTTGCGACGGGTCGAGAGGGGCCGCGCGGCCGTGGGCTCCGGAGCGACCCAGGCGTCGGTCGCCTGACGGTTGTCCTTGCTCAGGACGTCCACGGGCTCGTCGAGCGGCACCTCTTCTGCCGCGATGAACAGTGCACGCGGCAGCATGACGCGGGCGAGCGTGCCCTGACGGTCCTCGGGCCGCGAGAAGCGCACGGACGCGCCGAGCTTGTAGGCGAGTCGCCCGACCACGTAGAGGCCGAGGCGCTGCGAACCGACGATCTCGCTCGCGGCGTACGTGGACGCCTTCTCGTTGGCTTCGTCGAGCTCCTCGTCGCTCATGCCGAGGCCTTCGTCGAGCACGGCGACCGTGTACCAGCGCAGGTCCTCCTCGACCGTCACGACGACGGGCGTGCCCGGGTCGGAGAAGACGGTCGCGTTCTCGAGGAGCTCGGCGATCAGGTGCGCTGCGGGCAGCGCGTTGTGACCGAGCATGAGCGGGTCGACGTGCAGGTCGAGCTCGACGCGCTCGTACAGCTCGATCTCGGACGAGGCCGTACGGACGACGTCGGAGAGCGGCATCGCTGCGCGGACGCGACGTCCCGACTCGATGCCGGCGAGGACGAGGAGCGACTCGGCGTTACGACGCATTCGCGTCGCCAGGTGGTCGAGACGGAAGAGGTTGGAGAGCGTGCCCGGGTCTTCCTCGGAGCGCTCGAGCTCGTCGAGGAACACGAGCTGGCGGTTGAGGAGCACCTGGTCGCGACGCGCGACGTTGATGAACATCTCGGCGATCGAGCCGCGCAGGAGGGCCTGCTCGCGCGCGACACGCAGTGTCACGGCGTTCACCTCGTTGAACGCGGCGGCCAGTCGGCCGACCTCGTCCTGCGAGCTGACCTCGATCTTCTCGACGGAGATGTCGGGGCTCTTGCCGGGCTCGGCGACCTCGTCGACGATACGCGGGAGCTCGTCGCGGACTCGGCCGGCAGCCTCGGTGAGGCGGCGCAGCGGCTCGGTGATCGTCCGCGCGACGGTGAGCGCCACGACGACGGACGCAACGACGGCGGCGAGCGCGGCGGCGAGCGTGAGGAGCAGCGAACGGGTCGCGGCGGCCTCGGCCGAGCTCCCATAGTCGACGGCGCGGGCGCGCAGGTCGTCGCGCACCTTGAGGATCCGCTCGTTCTCGGCCGCTGCGTTGGCTTCCCACTGGGTCCGGTACTGCAACGGGATCGAGTTCGGGGCTGCCTGGAGCAGGCCGTCACGGGCGGTCTGGAACGAGGAGGTGAGCTCCGGGATCGCGACGCCATCGATACCGAGGTCGTCGACGGTCCGGATCGCGTCGGTGCGCACCGACGTACCTTGGGCCATCTGGACCGCGACGGCGCGGCGGTCGACCTCGGTGTCGCGGCCGGCGTTGGAGTCCTCGATGAGGATGTGGCCGGACTGCGCCTCGACCTTCATGTTGTCCAGCAGTCGGTTCGTGTTCGTGTACGCGACCACGTAGGTGCCGAGGCCACGGTCGCGCACCGTGGTCGAGAGGATGTCACCGAGGTCGAGCTGAGCATCGATGATCGTGTCGTAGTACGACATGAGGTTACGGATGGTCGTACCGCCACCGGTCGTACCCCAGTTGACGCGCTGGTCGACGAGGCTTCGCGCGAGCGCGATCGCGGCAGGCTCCCGCGCACGGACCGCCTCGGCCATCGTCTCGTTGACTGCGGCGCTGTCGCTCTTGCGGTCCATCTGCCGCAGGGCGCGGTCGAGCTTGCTGATCGCGTCGTCGGTCGCCTTGCGGGCTTCACCGAGCTCCGCGGCGTAGGCGGTTCGGCCTGTGGCCACGGAGACCGAGGTCCAGCGCTCCTCCTGGAGGGCGCCGATGAGCTCGTCCTGGACGACGACGGCTCCGAGGTAGCTGCTCTGCAGCCGCGAGTACTGCCACGTGTCGTATGCGACGACGACGAGGTAACCGGCGCCAAGAACCAGGACGAGCACCGGCACGGCCAGTGTCGCCAGGATCTTTCCGCGCACCCCTAGTCTGCGGAGCATCGGTACCTCTCTCGTCCTTGTCACGGAGGGCCCACGGGAGGCGTCTCCCAGCTCGCGGCCCAGGCAGGTCGCGCGCTGTTCTCAATGAATCGGCATGTTGGGCCGGTTCCATTAGCAGAGCGCGACCTCGGATGACGAGGCACCACCCCGAAGGCGGGGAAAACACCCAAACTTCCTCTCGCCGGGTGGTGACGGCGTGGCAGAACTAGGATGTGCGCCGTGCGCATTATCACAGCATGCCCCGCCCAGAAGGAAGCCGGGGCGATCCTGGCTGTGCAGGATTCACCCGATCCGGTGCTTGCGGACGACGGCGTGCTGGTCTCCGTCGCCGCTGCGGGGGTCAACCCGGCAGACCTGCTGCAGGTCGCCGGCGCGTACCCTCCGCCGCCCGGCGCGCCGTCCTGGCCCGGCCTCGAGGTCGCTGGGCTGATCGTCGCGACCGGCCCTCTCGTCCGCGGGTGGGCGGTCGGAGACAGGGTCGCGGCTCTGCTCTCCGGCGGCGGCTACGCGGAGCTCGCCGCGGTCTCGGCGTCGCAGCTGCTGCCTGTCCCCGACACGGTCTCGGACGTCGCGGCCGCCGCTCTGCCCGAAGGCCTCGCGACGGCGTGGTCCAACCTCGTCGACGTCGGGGGCATGCAGCATGACGACGTCGTCCTCGTCCACGGCGCGACGGGCGGGGTCGGTTCGCTCGCCGCTCAGCTCGCCGTCGCGCGCGGCGCGAAGGTCGTCGCCGTCGCGGGCGGCGCCGAGCGCGCGCACCGGCTGCGGGAGCTCCTCGCAGCAGTGCCGGGCACGCACGAGCCCGTCGTCGTGGACCGGACGACCGAGGACTTCGTCGCCGCGTGCCAGGACCTCGGCGGCGCCGACGTCGTGCTCGACGTCGTGGGCGCGGCCAACCTCGGGAGGAACGTCGATGCGCTCGCCACCGGCGGCAGGCTCGTCGTGATCGGCCTGCAGCGTGGGCGCAAGGGCGAGCTCGACCTCGGCGCACTGCTGGCCAAGCGCGCGAGCGTGCACGGCACGACGCTGCGGGCGCGGCCGCTCGACGAGAAGGCGGCGATCATGGCCGCGGTCCGCGAGGAGGTGTGGCCGCTCGTCGTCGACGGCACGATCACGCCCGTCGTCCATGCGACCTTCCCCCTCGAGGACGCGCAGCAGGCGCACGAGAACGTCAGGAGCGGCTCGCCGTTCGGCAAGGTCGTCCTCGTCCGCCACGGCTGACCGCCTGCCTCCGCACGGCAGACGACGAGAGGGCCGGGTCTGTGCAGCCCGGCCCTCTCGTGCGTACGTACGGCGTCAGCCCTTGACGGACCCCGCGAGGAGGCCGCGGACAAAGTAGCGCTGGAGCCCGACGAAGATGATCACCGGCACGATCATCGAGATGAACGCAGCCGCCGACAGCAGGTGCCAGTCGGCGCCACGCGTGCCCGACAGGTCAGCGATGTAGACGGTGAGCGGCTTGACCGCGTTGTCACCGCCCGCGAACGTCAGCGCGACGAGCAGGTCGTTCCACACCCACAGGAACTGGAAGATCGCGAACGACGCGATCGCCGGCACCAGGAGCGGCAGCAGCACCGAGAAGAAGATCTTCACGTGCCCCGCACCGTCGACGCGGGCAGCCTCGACGAGCTCGCGCGGGATCTCCGTCATGAAGTTGTGCAGCAGGAAGATCGCGAGCGGGAGCGCGAAGATCGAGTGCGACAGCCAGATGACCCAGAAGGATCCGTTGAGCTCCCAGTTCACGTACTGCGTGAGCAGGGGGATCAGCGTGACCTGGATCGGCACGACCTGCAGCGTGAAGACTCCGACGAACAGGATGCTGCGGCCCTTGAAGTCGAGCCACGCGAACGCGTATGCCGCGAGCAGCGCGATCGTGATCGGGATGAGGACCGACGGGATCGTGATGACGAGGGAGTTGATGAAGTAGTTCGACAGGTTGATCGACGAGCTCGTCATCGCGGAGACGTAGTTCTCCGTCGTGACCGTCGGGTTGGAGAAGAACGTCCACCAGCCCGACGTCTTGATCTCCCGCTCAGGACGGAAGGACGTGATGAGGAGGCCGATCGTCGGGACCGTCCACAGCAGCGCGATGACGATCGCGACGGCGGAGCCGATCCGGCTGGCCATCGTCTTGCGGACCTTGTCCGCGCGGAGCTCGACCTTGTCGAAGGTGCTCGGGGACGGGACCGTGCCGATCCGGTCGACAGGAACGTCGGTGTTGCTCATCGGACCTCCTCCGTCTTCTTCATCTGGCGGACGTTGTAGACGATGAGCGGCAGGATGATGATGAACAGGATCACCGCGAGGGCCGCGCCCAGGCCCTGGTTGTTCTGCCGGAAGCTCTGCGTGTAGAACTCGTTCGCGACGACCGACGTGCCGAACTGGCCGCCCGTCATCGTGCGGACGATGTCGAAGACCTTGAGGGTGCCCATGGCGATCGTCGTGAGGACCACGACGAGGGAGGGCCGCACGCTCGGGACCGTGATGTGGCGGAACATCTGCCAGGCGCCCACACCGTCGAGGCGAGCGGCCTCGATGATGTCGTCGGGGATGGCCTTGATGGACGCCGACAGGATCGTCATCGCGAAACCTGCCTGGATCCAGACCATGACGACGATGAGGAACAGCGTGTTCCACGGGCCGTTGAGCAGGAAGTTGTAGGGCTCACCCCCGAGCCAGATCAGCAGCTGGTTGAGCAGGCCGATCTGCTTGGGCTGGCGGGCCGCCGGGACGTTCTCCAGCACGGCCTTGTAGTCGTACATGAACTTCCAGATGATCGACGCGCCGACCATCGAGATCGCCATCGGCAGGAAGATCAGCGCCTTGGCGAACTTCTCGAACTTGCTGCGGTCGACGAGGATCGCGTAGACCAAGCCGATCCCGGTCGACAGGAGCGGCACGAGGATGACCCAGACCGCGGTGTTGCCGAGGACCTTCTGGAAGGCGTCCTCCGTCAGCGCGCGCGTGTAGTTGTCGGCGCCGATGAAGTTCTTGCCCTGCGCGTCGTAGAACGACGCCTTGATGGTGGTCAGGGCCGGGTAGACGAGGCCGAAGAGCAGGCCCAGCACGGCGGGACCGACGAAAGCGGCGGCCAGCATCCACTTGCGGGGCCGCTTGATGCGCGACACCCCGAACAGGATGATGCCCATCGCCGCAGCGAAGAGCGCGACGGCGAAGACCATGAGGAGGAGCTTCCCTCCAGTCGTCGCCGGATGTAGCAACCAGTCCACCAGACCCTCCCGAGGTCGTCGTCGTGCAGCTGCAGGTCCCGTGGACCCTGGCGGCCCGAGGGCCCGCCGCTGCTGCGACGGGCCCTCGGTCCGTGGTGCTCAGACCGTGAGGTCAGGCGTTGTCAGGCCGAGGCCTGGGTTCACTTGGGCCAGGAAGCCTGGATGGCGGACAGCACCGCTGCGTCATCCTTGCCCTCGGCCAGCCAGCTGGTCATCTCCGTCCAGAACGTACCCTGGCCGACCGCTGCCGGCATCAGGTCGGAACCGTCGAAGCGGAACTCCTGCGTGGTGTCACCGAGGAGGGTGGCAGCCAGCTTGTCGATCGGGGAGACCAGGTTCTCCGGGTCGAGACCCGAGTTGGCCGAGACCCAGCCACCCGCGGGGGTGGACTTCGCCTTGGAGTTGTTCCACTCGGGGCTCGCGAGGAACGCCTGGAAGGCGGCAACCTCGGGGCGGTCCGAGAAGGCCGCGGCGAACTCGCCACCACCGAGGAGCGGACGCTTGTCGGCGGTCAGGCCCGGGAGGTAGAACGCGAACGCGTCACCGGTCTCGGAGACCTCCGTGCCCTCGGGCCAGTTGGCCGCGTAGAACGACGCCTGGCGGTGCATGTAGCAGAGCGGCTCCTCCTCGACGAGCGGCAGGCCGCCGTCCTGGAACGTGGTCGTCGCGATCGACGCGACGTCACCGTAGCCACCGTTGACGTAGTCCGGGTTCTTGAGGATCTCGCCAACCTTGCCGAGCGCCTCCTTCACCTCGGGCGAGTCGAACTTGACCTCGTTGGTGAGCCACTTGTCGTAGACGTCACCGCCCGACGTGCGCAGGAGCATGTCCTCGAGCCAGTCGGTGGCCGGCCAGCCCGTGGCCTCGCCCGAGCCGATGCCCGCGCACCACGGCTTGGCGCCCTCGGCGCCGTGGTCGGCAAGGATCTTGTCCGACAGTGCGATGAGCTCGTCCCACGTCGTCGGGATCGTGTAGCCGTTCTTCTCGAACTGCTTCGGCGAGTACCAGACGAACGACTTCACGTTCGCGCCCAGCGGAGCGGCGTAGAACTTGCCGTCGACCGTGCCGTACGTCTTCCACGACGGGGAGTAGTACTTGTCGACGTTCGCGACCGTGCCGGCCGAGGCCGGGACGAGAGCGTCCGGGTAGTCCTTCGCGATCGTCGAGAGCAGACCAGGCTGCGGGATGTACGCGATGTCAGGTGCAGCACCCGACTTGATCTTGACGAGGAGCTGAGCCTCGAACTCCTTGGAGCCCTCGTACGTGATCTTGGCGCCGGTGCACTCCTCGAACGGCTTGTACGAGTCGATGTGCGGCGTGTCCTCGGGCGTGACGATCGAGGTGTAGACCGAGACGGTCTTGCCCTTCAGGTCCCCGTACTGCTCGTAGGCGGCGCAGTCGCCGCTGGCGCCAGGGGTCTCGGTCTTCTTCTCGTCATCGCTGCCACAAGCAGCGAGCGAGAGCGCAAGTCCGAGGCCCACGACGGAGGCCGTGAATGCACGGCCCTTGTTGAAGCTCCTCATTGAGATCCTCCACAACGATGTGATGTTGCCCCTAGGTGTCGACGCCCTGACCTCCTGGTCGAGCGCCGCCTCCGAGATCCATGTAAGCGTTTACATCGGCGACTTTCAAGCCCGTGGTGTCGCAAGCGAGTAACGATTTCGTCACGTTGCCGCTTCGTTACAGCCCAGGTCCGCCCATAGGGAGCACACCCTCGCGCGGAGGCCCGGTCGTCCCCCGGACGACCAGCTCGGCGTCGAACACGACGCGCCGGTCCACGGGGCGACCAGCGATCAGGTCGAGGACGAGCGCCGCCGCCGTCGCCCCCTGGGAGACGACCGGCTGGCTCATCGTCGTCAGTCCCACGAGCTCCGAGATCTCGTGACCGTCCACCCCGACGATCGACAGCTCCTCAGGCACCCGGATGCCGCACTCACGAGCCGCGAGCAGCGCACCCATCGCCATCTCGTCCGACGCGACGAACAGCGCCGTGAGCTCCGGAGCGCGCTCGAGCAGCCTCCGCGCCGACTCCTTGCCGCCGTCGATGTCGAAGAACCCGAACTCCTCCCAGCGCGGGTCCGCCGCCACCCCCGTCTCCTCGAGCGCGGTCAGCCAGCCCTGTCGGCGGTCCACCGGCGGCGTCCACCGCCGCAGGTCGTCCGGCGTCCCCGTGATGTGCCCGATGTTCCGGTGCCCCAGCGACAAGAGGTAGCGCACCGCCTCGACGCTCAGGCGCACGTCGTCGATCCCGACGATCGGATGGTCCGAGCTGCCCGACCCGATGAACACGATCGGCTTGCCGAGCGTCTCCAGCGACCGGACCTCGGTGTCCTCGAGCGGCAGCCCGACGACGAGGATCCCGTCCACCCGGCGACGCAGCACGTCTGGGTCGACCCGAGGGGTGCGCCCGTTCTCCGACACCGCGAACGAGTACAGCAGGACGTCGAAACCCACCTCGCGCAGAGCACGCTCCGCGCCCTCGATCACGTTGGAGAAGAACCACCGGTTCACCCAGGGGGTGAGCAGGCCGATCGTGTGGGTCCGACCGGAGGCGAGCGCCGCCGCGAGAGGGGAAGCGCGGTACCCCATCTCCGAGGCGACGGACAGGACGTGCTCACGCGTCTTCGCTGACACGTTGGGCATGCCACGGAGAGCTCGGGACACGGTCGCGGTGGAGACACCGGCCGCCCGGGCAACATCATCGATGCCATGCGCCACTGGCTGATTGTGCACGCATGCGGGTGCGGAACGCTAACGGCGAGGGGGCTCAGCACCCTCGAGGCGATCGAGCACGGCCCGCAACACTGCAGCGACGCCGTCGTCCAGGATCGAGCCGGTCACCGTGTCCGCCGCGGCCACGACCTCCGCCGCAGCGTGACCCATCGCGACCCCGCACGCAGCCCAGCGCAGCATCTCGACGTCGTTGCCGCCGTCGCCCACCGCGACCGTCGCGCGCTCGTCGACACCGAGACGGACGCGCACACGCTCGAGCGCAGACGCCTTCGACACGTCCTGCGGTGCGACGTCCATCCACATGAGGTCCGCGATCGAGAAGTGCGTGTCCGACAGGCCGAGCTCGGCGAGACCCGCACGCAACGCGTCGACCGGCTCGCCCGCGTCGACCGCGACGATCCGCGTCGTCGTGCGCCCCTCGAGCTCGCGCAGGTCGACGACGGTCTGCCGGCCCATGATCGTGCGGTCCGGGAAGCGCTCGGCGACCCAGTAGCCGACACCGACCTCCTCGACCGCGAAGAGCGTACGCGGCATGTGGTGCAGCACGAGGTCGAGCGCAGGGCCCGCCGTGAACGTCACCGCGTCGTCGATCTCGTAGCCCTGCGTCCCGCCGAGGCGGGCCGTGACCGACCCGTTCGAGGCAACGAGGTATCCGTCGTCGAGGCCGAGCTCGTCAGCGACGGGCAGGAGCGCGACGAGGGGCCGCCCGGTCGCGAGCAGCACGTGGCTGCCCGCGGCGCGGATCTCCCTGACGAGAGACTTCGCCTCCGGGGAGATGAAGCCGTCGTCGGTCATGAGCGTGCCGTCGACGTCGAGCGCGACCAGGTGGTCGGCGCCGTCCGGCGCCGGCAGCACCGAGTCAGGCCAGCGGAGCCGCGGCTCCCGCACGTCCTCGAGACCGGCGGGGCACCCGCTCATGCGGTGACGGGCGTGAGGACCTCCAGGCCGCCCAGGTAGGGGCGCAGCCCCTCGGGCACACGGACGGAGCCGTCCGGCTGCTGGTGGTTCTCGAGGATCGCGACGATCCAGCGCGTGGTCGCGAGCGTCCCGTTGAGCGTCGCGACCGCGCGCGTCTCGACCTTGCCCTCGGCGTTCTCGACGCGCTCGCGCACGCCCAGGCGGCGCGCCTGGAACGTCGTGCAGTTCGACGTCGACGTCAGCTCGAGGAAACGCTGCTGCGTCGGCAGCCACGCCTCGCAGTCGAACTTGCGGGCAGCCGAGGAGCCGAGGTCGCCCGCAGCCGTGTCGATCACCCGGTAGGGGAGGCCGACGAGCGCGAGCATCTCCTCCTCGAGCGCGAGCAGGCGCTCGTGCTCGGCCGCCGCGTCCTCGACGCGCGCGTACGAGAACATCTCGACCTTGTGGAACTGGTGCACGCGGATGATGCCGCGGGTGTCCTTGCCGTACGAGCCGGCCTCACGGCGGTAGCACGCGCTCCAGCCCGCGTAGCGCAGCGGGCCGGCCGACAGGTCGACGATCTCGTCGGAGTGGTAGCCCGCGAGCGCCACCTCGGACGTCCCGACGAGGTACTGGTCGTCGGCCTCGAGGCGGTAGATCTCGTCCGCGTGCGCACCGAGGAACCCGGTGCCGCGCATGATCTGCGGGTTGACGATCGTCGGCGTGATCATCGGCGTGAAGCCGTGCTCGAGCGCCTTGTCGACAGCAGCGTTGAGCAGCGCGAGCTCGAGGCGCGCGCCGATGCCGGTGAGGTAGTAGAAGCGCGAGCCGGAGACCTTGGCGCCGCGCTCCGTGTCGATCGCGCGGAGCATCTCGCCGAGCTCGAGGTGGTCGCGGGGCTCGAAGCCCTCCGCGGCGAAGTCGCGGCGGGCGCCGACCTCGCGCAGCACGACGTAGTCGTCCTCGCCGCCGACGGGCACGCCATCGGCCACGACGTTGGAGACCTTCATGAGCAGCGCGTCGAGGGTCTCGCCAGCCTCGGCTGCGTCCTTCTCGTACGCCTTGACCTGCTCGGCGAGCTGCTTGGTGTGCGCGAGCAGCTCCGTGCGCTCCTCGGGCGACGACGCCTGCGCGACCTTCTTGCCGTGGGACTTCTGCTCGGCACGCAGCGTCTCGAACTCGACGAGGGCGGAACGGCGGCGCGCGTCCGCGTCGAGGATCTGGTCCACGAGCGCCGGGTCGTCGCCACGGGCGACCTGGCTCGCACGGACGACGTCGGGCTGGTCACGCAAGAGCTTGAGATCGATCACGAGCCCACCTTATCGGGCCACGGCTCGCCGCCACCGCTGCGTCCGTGCGGCTCCGGGCGGCGATCCAGGTCGGGCGGCGGAGGTCAGGGGGCGCTAGCCTCGCCAGCATGAGCTCGATGTCGCCCTGGGAGATCGTCTGGATCTGCCTGTCCCTCGTGATGGCCGCGACTGCGCTCACCGTCTCGATCCTGCTGTGGCGCGAGCGTCGCCGTCCCTGGCGGCGCTCGCAGGCTCACGGTCTGCCCGACGGCGCAGCGGGGGACGAGGCCGCGTCGCCCCCGCCGCGTCGCGTCGTCGCGTTCGTCGCCAACCCGTCGAAGCCCGACGTCGCGTCGCTCAAGGAGCCTGTGCTCGCGGCGTGCCGCGCGACCGGCCTCGAGCCGCTGTGGATCGAGACGAGCGTCGAGGACCCTGGGGTCGGGCAGGCGCGCGAGGCCGTCGCACAGGGCGCCGAGGTCGTCGTCGCGACGGGCGGCGACGGCACCGTCCGCGCGGTCGCCGAGGCGATGGTCGGGACCGGCGTCCCCATGGGTCTCCTGCCCGTCGGCACGGGCAACCTCCTCGCCCGCAACCTCGACATCCCCGTGACAGACCTCGACGAGGCGCTCACGATCGCGCTCGACGGCCGCGACCGCTCGATCGACGTCGGCTGGCTCGAGGTGCTCGAGGCCCCGGCGCCGGACGGCGACGAGGACGAGGCCGACCTCGCCGAGGTCGGCTCGAAGCACCTCTTCACCGTGATCGGCGGCGTCGGCTTCGACGCTGCGATGGTCGCCGACACCAACTCGACCCTCAAGGCGAAGGTCGGCTGGATGGCCTACTTCGCCGCCGGCGTGCGGCACCTGCACGGCCGCCGCCTCGAGGCGTCGATCCAGCTCGACGACCAGCCAGCCGTCACGACGCGCCTGCGCACGCTCCTCGTCGGCAACTGCGGGCGCCTCCCGGGCGGCATCACGCTCATCCCCGACGCAGTCGTCGACGACGGCATCCTCGACATCGCCGCGATCGACACGCGCGGCGGCATCGCCGGCTGGGCCCAGCTCTTCGGCGAGGTCGTCCTGCAAGGCCTCGGGGTCAAGACGGTCGAGCTGCCGAACCGCATCGGCCGGATCGACCACACGCAGTGCCGCTCCGTCACCGCACGCATCCGCGGCGGCGAGCAGGCCCAGGTCGACGGCGACATCATCGGCCGCGCGAGCGCGATCAAGGCGTGGGTCGAGCCCGGCGCCCTCGTCGTCCGCAACCCTCGCCGCATCACCCTCGCGCGGTGACCCGCCCGTAGGCTGGGCCGGTGAGCCTCCTGACCCGAACCCGCCGTCCCCTCGCGCGTCTCGGGACGGCCGCGGTCCTCGGAGGTCTCGCCCTGAGCGCGATCCTCCCCACCGCCGTCGCCGCCCCGGCCCCGCCCGCCGTCCAGGTCGTCGTCGTCGGGACCACCGGGGTCCAGTGGGAGGACGTGTCGCCCGAGGCGACCCCGGCCCTCTGGGAGCTCGCCGGTCGTGGCGCGGTCGGGAGCACGGTCGTGCGCAACGTGCGCTCCTCGACGTGCCCGGCCGAGGGGTGGCTCTCGCTGTCCGCGGGCACCCGCTCGGGCGACACGACGTACGAGTACCCCGAGGACGCCGAGGACCGCTGCCGCGTCCTCGACGAGCCGAGCGGCCGCGCCGACGCCGCGGTACCCGCGTGGGACGCGTACGTCACCTCCGCCCGCGACGGGCAGTACGACGCCGTGCCCGGCACCCTCGGCGACATCCTCGCCGAGGCGGGCCTCACCACGGCCGCGTTCGGTCCCGGCGCCGCGATCGCCCTCGCAGGCTCGGCCGGCCAGGTCCCGAGCTGGGCTCCGGTCGACGACGCCCTCACCCCGGCGCTCGTCGACCGGCTCGCCGCCGCCGACGTCGTCGTCGTCGACGCAGGCACCGTACGCGGCGAGACCGCGGCCGAGCGCGCGAGGGGCGTCGCCGCGGTCGACTCGGTCGTCGCCGACGTCCTCGACGCGCTCGAGACGTCCGCGACCCAGCCGCTCGTCCTCTTCTCGTCCCTCGCCGACTCGGCGCGCGCGCCGCGCCTCCAGGTCGCCGCCGCCGTCGGGCCGCTCACGCCCGGCAGGGACGCCGCAGGTCTCCTCGACTCGGCGTCGACACGGCAGCCCGGATACGTGCTCGGCTACGACCTCACGCGGACGGTCGTCGACCGCGCCGCGCCCGGCACGACGAGCACCGCGTCCCACCGGTTCGACGGCTCGCCGCTGCGCGCCGACGGCTCGGCAGCATCCCTCGCCGCCCGCGTCGAGGGCCTGCGCGACGACGCGCTCCGCTCCGTCGTCGTCCGCACCGCCGTCTCGCCGTTCTACGTCCTGTTCACGGTCGCGAACATCCTGCTGCAGGTGGTCGTGAGCCTCGGGATCGCACGCGCGACCCGCTCGTCCGCCGAGGATGGCAAGGACAGCGACGTCGGCGGCTACCCGCTGCGCTGGCTCCGCGCCGTGCGCACGGCCGGTCTCGCGCTCGCGGCCCTGCCGACCGCGACCTACCTCGCGAACCTCGTGCCGTGGTGGCGCTCGCCGGTCCCCAACCTGACCGTGACGGCGGTCGTCTCCGCGATCGTCGGCGCGGTCGTCGCCCTCTGCCTCCTGCCCGCCGTCCGCCGCCGCCCGCTCGGGCCGTTGACCGTCGTGACCGCCCTGACGGCTGTCGTGCTCGCGGTCGACGTCGCCCTCGGTGCCCGACTCCAGCTCACCTCGCTCATGGGCACGCAGGCGCTCGTGGCAGGCCGCTTCTACGGCTTCAACAACACGGCGTTCACGCTCTTCGCGACGTCGACCGTCCTGCTCGCGGCGATCGCGGCGACGCCGCTCGTCGCGCGCGGGCGACGCCGCACGGCAGCCGTGGTCGTCGCGCTCATCGGCCTGGTCGCCGTCGTCCTCGACGGCCTGCCGTCGATCGGCGCGGACTTCGGCGGGCCGCCCGCGCTCGTTCCGGGCTTCGCCGTCCTCGTGCTGCTCGTCCTCGGAGTGCGCCTGACCTGGCGGCGCGTGCTCGCGGTCCTCGCCGCCGGGGCGGTCACCGTCTCCCTCTTCGCTGTGCTGGACTGGCTGCGGCCGGAGGGCGAGCGCACCCACCTCGGCGCGTTCGTGCAGACCGTGCTCGACGGCGGGCTGTGGGGCGTGGTCTCCCGCAAGCTCTCGCAGAACGCGAGCAACCTCGTCGGCACGCCGTTCACCCTCATCGCGGTCGGCGCGGCCGTCCTCGTCTACCTCGGCGTGCGCCGCGCGGGGGGCCGTCTCGAAGCGCCGCTCAAGCTGGTGGCCCGTGAGCTCCCGGTCCTGGGTGCGGGCCTGATCGCGCTCCTCGTCGTCCAGACGATCGCGTTCGCGCTCAACGACTCGGGGATCATCATCCCCGCGATCGCTGCGACGCTCGCGCTGCCGCTCGTCGTCGCGACGTTCGGTCGCGTCGCAGAGGTCAGCGCTGTCGACCGCCCAGGACAGAACGCATCTTCCGCGCGTTGACCGCGAGGATCACGTCCCGGTACTGAGCGGCGCGGTGCAGGGTGCCGCGCAGGTCCTTCTTCGACGGGCGGTGCCGCAGGTCGCACGGGACCTCGACCGCGACGTAGCCGCGGCGCACGAGGTCGATCGTCATGCCGGTCTCGACGCCCCAGCCGTGCGCGAGGGGCGTCGCCGCCTCGAAGGCCTCGCGTGTGAGGCAGCGCTGGCCGGAGAGCGGCTGGGTGGGCGTCCAGCCCGTGAGGCTCGCGATCGCGCGGCGGGCAGCGCCCACGACGATGCCGTGGCCGCCCGCGCCCGGCTGCGGCGGCAGGAGCGCGATCGACATGTCGGCGGCGCCCTTGAGGACCGGTGTGATCAGGGGGGCCGTGTTGACGGCCGTCTCGCCGAGGTCACCGTCGATGAACAGCAGGAGGCGGGCAGGGCGGTCGCTCGAGTCGCGCATCGCGACGATCGACGCCCCGGTCTCCATGGCCGCGGCCTTGCCGCGGTTGTGCGAGTGGCGCACGACGACGGCGCCGGCCTCGCGCGCGACGTGCTGGGTGTCGTCGTCGCTGCCGTCGTCGACCACGAGGACGAGGTCGACGTAGGGGATCGCCCGTGCTGAACGCACGGTCGCGGCGATCCGCTTCGCCTCGTCCTTGGCGGGGATGATGACGGCGACGCGTTGACGGGTACGGCCGTTCGGGCCGACCTGCGGGCGGGGCGTCTTTGCCACCGGGAGGTCCGTGGACTGCGCGGGCGTCGTCGCCTGCTCCGTCCGGTCCTGTGGATCGTGTGTCACACGGTCCACCCTAGTGGAGGCCACGTGGTTCTGCTGAATCGGTCTAGGTCCACCAAGAATCCGCAAAGAGGCGTGCGCGAGGCCCCGCCGTCCGCCCTCACGGGGCGGTCGACGGGCCTCGTGGCGGGGTCAGCGGAGCGTGACCTGGCGGGCGATGATGCCTGCCCGCGCGCGGCGCTCGTTCGAGTCGAGCGGCTCGGTGTTATCGAGGGCCGGCGCGAGGAGCGCGGCGAACGCCTCGGCGTCCGCCTCCAGCTGCTCGATCGTCGTGCCCGCGACGATGTCCCACACGGGCACGCAGATGCCCGACGAGCGGAACGCACCGAGGAAACGGGACTTGCCGAGCGACGACTGACGCTTCGCATGCAGGCGCGCGATCGCGTCGATCAGGCGGTCCTCCTCGACAGCCATCGACCAGCGCAGGTAGCGGCGCGCACCGAAGTCAGCGAGGTAGGCGCTCTCGACGCCCGCGAGCTTCTCCGTCGGGATGATCGTCGAGGCGGCCTCCTCGAGGGACTCCTTGAGGTCCGGCGTGATCTCCTGGGCCGGGTCGAGCCAGTAGTCGAAGCCGTCGTGGATCGTCACCTCGAACGGGACGGTCAGGTCGAGGACGTCCTGCAGGCGCGGGCCCTCGCCCGGCAGGCCCACGGTCGTCAGGGACGTGCCCGGCTCGAGCTCCATGACGGCGAGCAGGTTCGCCGCGAGGTCGCGGCTCGTGTCGCCCGAGCCGCCCTGCCCCTGGATCGAGAGCAGGATCGCGCCGTCGGCACGGTGCAGCGCAGGCCACCCGCCGGGGAGCGTCGTCGTCACGACGACGTCGCGCGCGCCGTGCTCCTTCGTCGTGCGCGCGGTCGCCGTGGCGGCGGGCACGACCTCGCGCAGCGCGACCCAGTCCGCCTCGCCGGGAAGGTTCTCGAACGGACGCAGCACGAAGTCGGGGGTGGGGTTCTTGGCCATGCGCTCATCGTACCGGCCGCCCTCTGCCGCGGCGCAGGGCGGCCCGGCGGCCCGCGCGGAACGTGCCGTCGTCGTCCGCAACAGGGTCGGAGGGCCCAGATCTGCGGCGCGCCCGCGCCGGAGCGGGTGGCAGGATCGGAGCATGCACCCTCGAGCTGGAACCGTTGCCCTCCCCGAAGACCTCATCGACGTCGACGCGTTGCTCGGCGCCTACTACGACCGCACTCCCGACCTCGACGACCCCGCGCAGCGGGTCGTCTTCGGCACGTCGGGCCACCGCGGGTCGAGCCTCGACGGCGCCTTCAACGAGGCGCACATCGTCGCGACCACGCAGGCGATCGTCGAGTACCGGCGCAGCCAGGGCATCGACGGCCCGCTGTTCATCGGCCGTGACACGCACGCCCTGTCCCTGCCCGCGTGGCAGTCCGCGCTCGAGGTCCTCGCCGCGAACGACATCGACGTGCGCATCGACGCCCGCGACTCCTACACCCCGACCCCCGCCGTCTCGCACGCGATCCTGCTGCACAACGGTGCAGGCACGTCCGAGGGCGTCCGCGTCGAGGGGCCCGGCCTCGCTGACGGCATCGTCGTCACGCCGTCGCACAACCCGCCGCGCGACGGCGGCTTCAAGTACAACCCGCCGCACGGCGGCCCCGCGGACTCCGACGCGACCTCAGTGATCGCCGCGCGCGCGAACGAGATCCTGCGCGACGGCGTCGGGCAGGTGCGACGCGTGTCGCTCGAGACGGCGCTCGCCGCGCCGACGACGCACAAGCACGACTTCCTGTCCGCGTACGTCGACGACCTCGCGAACGTCGTCGACTTCGACGCGATCCGCACGGCGGGCGTGCGGATCGGCGCCGACCCGCTCGGCGGGGCGTCCGTCGAGTACTGGGGCGAGATCGGCGAGCGGTACGGCCTCGACCTCACGGTCGTGAACCCGACCGTCGACCCGCGCTGGGCGTTCATGACCCTCGACTGGGACGGCAAGATCCGCATGGACTGCTCGTCGCCGAACGCGATGGCGTCCCTCGTCGGCGCCATGCGTCCCGCCGCGGGCGGCCCCGCGCCGTTCGACATCGCGACGGGCAACGACGCCGACTCGGACCGCCACGGCATCGTGACGCCCGACGCGGGCCTGATGAACCCGAACCACTTCCTCGCGGTCGCGATCGACTACCTGTTCTCGGGTGCACGCCCGGGCTGGCGGCCCGACGCAGCGATCGGCAAGACCCTCGTGTCCTCGGCTCTCATCGACCGGGTCGCCGCCGGCCTGGGGCGCCGCCTCGTCGAGGTGCCGGTCGGCTTCAAGTGGTTCGTGCCCGGGCTGCTCACCGGCGAGGTCGGCTTCGGCGGGGAGGAGTCCGCCGGGGCGTCCTTCCTGCGGACCGACGGCAACGTGTGGACGACCGACAAGGACGGCCTGCTCCTCGCCCTGCTCGCCTCCGAGATCCAAGCGAAGACCGGCAAGTCCCCGTCGCAGCGGCACGCCGAGCTCGTCGCCGCGCACGGCGAGTCCTGGTACGCGCGCGTCGACGCCCCCGCCACTCTCGAGGAGAAGGCGACGCTGTCGAAGCTCGACCCGGCCCAGGTCCGCTCCACCTCGCTCGCGGGCGAGGAGATCGTCGAGAAGCTCACCGCAGCACCGGGCAACGGCGCAGCGATCGGCGGCCTCAAGGTCACGACGAAGAACGCCTGGTTCGCGGCGCGCCCGTCGGGCACGGAGAACGTCTACAAGGTGTACGCCGAGTCGTTCGTCTCGGCAGAGCACCTCACGCAGGTCCAGGAGGAGGCCAAGCAGGTCGTCTCCGACGCGCTCGCCTGAGGAGGCTGACCGCTGCGGCCCCTGCGGGCCGACGCAAGAGTGAGGGCCGGTGCACACGATCCGTGTGCACCGGCCCTCACTCTTCTCTCTGCAGGGAGTGCCCCGTCAGCCTCGGAAGGCCCGCTGCACCGCTTCGGTGAGGCGGTCGAGGCGGTGCGCCGCGATGGTCCAGCGCTGCCACACGAGCTGGCGTTCCACCGGCTCGAGGCCCGGCACGGGGACGAGCTCGGGTGCAGCCTCGACCTGCCCGTCGAGGAGCATGCCCCAGCCGAGTCCCGCACGCACCGCTGTCGCGAACGCGCTCGGGCTCGGCACGGCGGGGCCGCGCCCGGCGGGCGGCAGGCCCGCGGCGCGGAGCGCGGTGTCCTGCAGCTCGTCCTTCGCGTCGAAGCGCACGGCGGGCAGTCGCGGGACGTCGTCACGTGTGCGGACGCCGTAGCGTGCGAGCAGGTCCGGGTGCACGCGCGGGCTGTAGCGCACGACGCCGAGCGGCTCGGCCCGGCAGCCGGGGGCAGCGACCGGGTCGGTCGAGACGGCGGCCATGACGGCGCCGCGTCGCAACAGGTCGACGGCGTGCGCCTCGTCGTCGGCGACGACCTGCAGGTGCGTGTCGTGCCAGGATCCGGCCGCGACGAGTACGTCGCGGAACCAGGTGGCGAGGGAGTCGGCGTTGACGGCGACGGTCAGGGGGACGGGCTCGGCGCCGGCGGGCACGCCGCCGATCTCCGTGGCGAGCTCTGCGGCGAGCAGCGCCTGCTGGCGTGCGTACCTCAGGACGGGTGCTCCGTCGTCGGTCACGGTCGACGGGGTGCCGCGGCGGACGAGGATCCGACCGAGGGAGGTCTCGAGCGCGCGGATGCGCTGGCTCACGGCGGACGTGCTGATACCGAGCTCGTAGGCGGCCCCCTCGAAGGACCCTTCGTCGGCGATCGCGGCGAGCGTGGCGAGCTGCTCCGGGCTGATGAAGAACTGCTTCACGGGGAACAGATTATCGCGTTCGCCTTCACGGGCACGCTCTGCTTAGCCTCGGCCCGTGAACACGACCCTCACAGCCCTGACCACCGGCTTCCTCGCGAGCCTCGGCCTCATCGTCGCGATCGGCGCTCAGAACGCCTGGGTGCTGCGCCAGAGCCTGCGCCGCGAGCACGTCGCGCTCGTCGTCGCGATCTGCGTCGCGTGCGACGTCGCCCTCATGGCCGCAGGGACCGCCGGGCTCAGCGTGCTCCAGGACACCGCACCATGGGTCCTCGAGGCGCTGCGCTGGGGTGGCGTCGTCTACATGCTCGCGTTCGCCGCGACGTCCCTCCGCTCCGCGCTCAAGCCCCGCCAGGGGCTCGTCGCGAGCGAGGCTCGGCCCGCACGCTCCGCCGCGCTCACGACCCTCGCCGTCACCCTCCTCAACCCGCACGTCTACCTCGACACCCTCGTCATGCTCGGGACCGTCACCAACAGCTTCGGCGACCTGCGCTGGGTCGCGGCAGCCGGGGCGATGGGCGCGAGCGCCGCGTGGTTCTCCCTCGTCGGGCTCGGCGCGCGAGCCCTGTCGAGCACCCTCGACCGCCCGACGACGTGGCGCGTGATCGACGGCGCGGTCGCCGCCGTCATGGTCGCCATCGCGGTCAGGCTCGCGGTCGGCTGACGGTGGCCGATCTCACCACCGGGGACCGCGGACCCGGTGAGAGAATGGCGCAATGGCATTCGGCGGGCCCTATCGGGCGATCCTTGCGCGCCCTGGCGCGGCTCAGTTCTCGATCTCCGGGCTGATCTCCCGCTTCCCGATGGCCATGGTCGGCATCGGCGTCGTCCTCATGATCCAGGGCCTGTACGGCTCGTACGAGCTCGCAGGGCGCGTGTCCGCCGTGTACGTCCTCTCGCAGGCGGTGTGCGGCCCGCAGATCGCGCGGCTCATCGACCGGCACGGCCAGGCCCGCGTCATGCGGCCCCTCCTCGCCGTCTCCGCGACCGGTATCACCGGCCTCATGATCGCTGCCGTGTCTGACGCGCCGTCGTGGGCGCTGTACGGGATCGCGGCGTTCGCCGGCTCGACGATCGGCTCGATGGGCACCCTCGTGCGCGCCCGCTGGACCCTCCTGCTCGACAACCCGCACGACATGCACACCGCCTACTCGCTCGAGGCGGCGCTCGACGAGGTCGTGTTCGTCCTGGGGCCGGTGCTCGCGACCTGGCTAGCGACGTCGGTCACCCCGTGGGCCGGTCTCGTGTTCCCCATCGTGGCGATGCTCGCCGGCGGCTACTGGTTCCTCTCGCTCAAGGCGACCGAGCCGGTCCCCGTCCCGCAGACGAAGGCTGAGCGCCCGCCGACCGTGCTGCGGTTCGGTGCGATGGTGATGCTCGTCCTCGTGTTCGTCGCGCTGGGCGGCGTGTTCGGCGCGGGCGACGTCGCCACGATCGCGTTCGCCGAGGAGCAGGGCAACAAGGGTGCCGCGGGAGTCGTCCTGGCGATCTTCGCGGCGGGCTCGCTCATCTCGGGCCTCTGGTACGGGTCGCGGCGCTGGGTCGGGCCGTTGTGGGCGCGTTTCACCGTGACGATGCTCGCGCTCGCGGGCGGGGTCGCGCTGTTCCCGCTCGTGAGCTCGCTCCCCGCGCTCGCGGGCGTCATGTTCGTCACCGGCCTGGCGATCGCCCCGTCGCTCATCGGCGGCAACGGGCTCGTCCAGCTGATCGTCCCGCCGGCCCAGCTCACCGAGGGCCTCACATACGTGGGTACGGCTCTGGGCGTGGGCGTCTCGTTCGGGTCGTCGATCGCGGGCTCGCGGATCGACGCTGCGGGCCCGCACGCCGGGTTCATCGTGGCGATCGTGTGCGCGGGGACGGGCGCGGCGCTGGTGCTCGCGTCGATGGGGATCTTGCGTCGCTCGAGCACGCGGCGGGTCGTGGACGACGTCGCCTGACCTGAGCTGCGCTCGTACGCCCGTCCCGCTCGTGCGCGGCGGGCTTTCGTGCATCTGGGATGCGTGAACCTCTGGCGCAACCGTGACTTTCCGGGCACGGTGTTGCCATGACTCGCGAACCAGTACCTAGTTTAGGAGATTGCTAGCCTGGCTAACCATTTTCCGTTACCCTGAGCCGTACCCGAGAGCGCAGGAGCAGCCATGGTCACCGTCACCGCACCGAGCATCACCGCGTCGCAGCGCCACCCCGCTACCCAGGCCACCCCGTGCGAAGCCTTCTTCGCCGCCGGCGATCACCACGCCGAGCTCCTCGACCCGCCCGGCACGGCCTACCGCACCCTGTGGGAAGCGATGCGCGACGCCGCCGGCGGCGGCAAGGGCGCCCGCCCCCAGCTCGTCACACGCACCTACGCCGCGCTCGGCGGCACCGACCTCGAGGTCGCCGCCCACGTCGGCGACGCGGTCGAGCTCCTGCACGGCGCGTTCGTCATGCACGACGACGTGATCGACCACGACACCACCCGGCGCGGCCGGCTCAACGTGAGCGGCCAGCTCGCGCGGCGAGCCCGCGCCGCCGGAGCGTCCCCCGCGGCCGCCACAGCGTTCGGCGACGCCGCAGGCATCCTCGCCGGCGACCTCGCGATCGCCGGCGCCATCACGGCCGTCGCCCGCACCAAGGCCCCCCAGCACGTCGTCGCCAAGCTCCTCGAGCTCTTCGAAGAGGCCGTCCGCACGACCGCGGCCGGCGAGCTCGCCGACGTCGAGCTGAGCCTCGGCACCGTCGAGCCCAGCCTCGAGGACGTGCTGCAGATGGAGGAACGGAAGACCGCCGTCTACTCGTTCGTGCTCCCGCTCCAGGCCGCCGCGACCCTCGTCGACACCGAGCGCGCGACGAGCATCCTGCCGATCCTCGACCTGCTCGGCCGCCACCTCGGGCTCGCGTTCCAGCTGCAGGACGACGTGCTCGGCACGTTCGGCGACCCCGCGCACACCGGAAAGTCCAACCTCACCGACCTGCGCGAGGGCAAGCACACGCCGATCATCGCCCACGCCCGCACCACCGGCGCCTGGGAGAGCGTCGCGCCGTACCACGGCGCCGCCGACCTCGACGAGCAGGGCGCAGCGATCGCCCGCGCCGCGCTCGAGGCATGCGGCTCGCGCGCGTTCGTCGAGGCGCTCGCGTTCGACCACATGGCCGCCGCCCGCGCGCTCGCACGCGCCGCAAGCCTGCCCCACGACCTGGTCGAGTGGCTCGGAGCGCTCCCCTCCCGGGCAGCACGTCAGTCGCGCGCAGCATGACCGCCGCCGACAGAGCCCGGTACGACGACGCCGCGCTGCGCGCCAGCTCGACCATCATCGACGCCTACTCGACGAGCTTCGGCCGCGCCGCCCGCATGCTCGCGGAACCCGTCCGGACGCAGGTGCGCAGCATCTACGGCCTCGTGCGCCTCGCCGACGAGATCGTCGACGGCGCGTTCGACGGGACGACGGTCGAGGACCGCCGCGCGCTGCTCGACGACCTCGAGGCCGAGACGGCCCGCGCCGTCGAGCGCGGCTACTCGACCAACCTGACCGTGCACGCGTTCGCCCTGACCGCCCGAGCCGCGGGCATCGACGCGGAGCTCACCGGGCCGTTCTTCGAGTCCATGCGCACCGACCTCGCCCGCACCGAGCACGACGCGTCGTCGCTCGACGCGTACGTGCACGGGTCCGCCGAGGTCGTCGGGCTCATGTGCCTGCGCGTCTTCCTCCTCGACACCCCCGGCACCGCCGCGGACCGTCAGCGACGCTACGAGCACCTCGCGCCCGGCGCCGTCGCGCTCGGGGCGGCCTTCCAGAAGGTGAACTTCCTGCGCGACCTCGCCGCCGACCGCGACGAGCTCGGCCGCAACTACCTCCAGGTCGCGCCCACCCGCCTCACCGACACCGAGCGCGACCACATCCTCGACGACATCGACCGCGACCTCGCGACCGCCCGCGCGACCATCGGCGAGCTGCCCCGCTCGAGCCGCCGCGGCGTCCACGCCGCCCACGCCCTGTTCGCCGCGCTCTCGCACCAGCTCCGCCGCACGCCCGCCGCGACGATCGCCGCGCGCCGCGTGCGCGTCCCCACCCGCACCAAGATCGCCGTGCTCGCCCGCGTCGCCCTCGCCGACGCCCGCCCCGGCCGAAACCGAGAGGTGACATCGTGACCCGCAGCCGAGTCGTCGTCGTCGGAGCCGGCATCGCCGGCCTCGCCACCGCCGCGCTCCTCGCCCGCGACGGGCA
Organism: Flavimobilis sp. BM9; assembly: GCF_058313055.1. NCBI lineage: Bacteria > Bacillati > Actinomycetota > Actinomycetes > Micrococcales > Jonesiaceae > Flavimobilis > Flavimobilis sp. BM9. The sequence goes on from NZ_JBZEMO010000002.1 coordinate 192,206, forward strand.
CGACGTCGAGGTCATCGAACGGCGCGACGACGTCGGCGGCAGGTGCGGCGTCTGGGAGTCCGACGGCTTCGTCTTCGACACAGGCCCGTCCTGGTACCTCATGCCCGAGGTGTTCGACCACTTCTTCGAGCTCATGGGCACGACCACCGCCCGCGAGCTCGACCTCGTGCGGCTCGACCCCGCCTACCGGGTCATCACGCAGGACGACGCCGCGACCGGCCGCGCACCGCTCGACGTCCGCTCAGACCTCGAGGACTCCGTCACCCTGTTCGAGACCGTCGAGCCCGGCGCGGGCGAGCGCCTGCGCGCCTACCTCAAGCTCGCACGCGACGCGTACGAGCTCGCCGTCGAGCGCTTCCTCTACACGAGCTTCCAGTCGCTGCGGCCGCTCTTCCACCGCGACGTGCTGCGGCGCACCGGCACGCTCCTGTCCCTGCTGCTGCGCCCGCTCGACAAGCACGTCGCCCGGTCGTTCCGCGACCCGCGGCTGCGCCAGGTGCTCGGCTACCCGGCCGTGTTCCTCGGCACGAGCCCCGACCGCGCACCGAGCATGTACCACCTCATGAGCCACCTCGACCTGGCCGACGGCGTGCGCTACCCCCAAGGCGGTTTCGGCACCGTGATCGACGCCGTCCGCAAGGTCGCGCTCGAAGCGGGCGTCTCGATCGTCACCGGCACCGAGGTCACCGCCGTCCTCACCCGCGAGGGCCGCAGCCCGGGCACGTCCGGCCGCACGTCACGCACCGGCCGCGCCCACGTCACCGGGGTCGAGGTCCGCGACGCCGACGGGACGCACCTCGTCCCGGCCGACGTCGTCGTCGGCGCGGGCGACCTGCACCACCTCGAGACGCGCCTGCTCCCCGAGAACCTCCAGACCTACCCCGAGCGGTGGTGGGCGGGCCGCGACCCGGGCCCTGGCGCCGTCCTCGTGCACCTCGGCGTGCGCGGCGAGCTGCCCCGGCTCGTCCACCACACGCTGCTCTTCACGTCCGACTGGGACGCCAACTTCGACGCCGTCTACGGCAAGAACCCCCGCGTCCCGGACCCCGCCTCGCTGTACGTGTGCACGCCGTCGCGCACCGATCCGAGCGTCGCGCCCGACGGCCACGAGAACATCTTCATCCTCGTGCCCGTCCCCGCCGACCCCACGGACGGGCCGAGCCTCGGCCGCGGCGGGATCGACGGTGCGGGCGACGCCGCGGTCGAGAGCGTCGCCGACGCCGCGATCGCCCAGGTCGCCGCGTGGACAGGCGTGAGCGACCTCGCCGAGCGGATCGTCCTGCGCCGCACCGTCGGTCCGGGCGACTTCGCCGCCGACCTGCTGTCCTGGCGCGGCGGTGCCCTCGGGCCTGCCCACACCCTGCGGCAGTCCGCGATGCTCCGCGGACGCAACGCGTCCCGACACGTCGACGGGCTGCTGTACGCGGGCGGCTCCACGATCCCTGGGATCGGCCTGCCGATGTGCCTCATCAGTGCGGAGATCGCGCTCAAGAGGTTGCGCGGCGACACGTCGACCGGGCCGCTGCCCGCCGACTCCTTGCGCCACCGCCCGCCCGTGACCCCCGGTCGTCCGGCGTGACCGGCTGGTACCTCGGCGCGCTCGCCTTCTCGTTCGCGGGCGTCGTCACGATCGACGCCCGCTGGAAGGTCGCCCTCTTCGCCCGCGAGCGCCGCGCCCGCGCCCTCACGGTCGCGGTGACGCTCGTCGGCGCGGTCGGCTTCCTCGTGTGGGACGCCGTCGCGATCTCCCGCGGGTTCTTCGGTCGCGGCGAGAGCCCCGCGATGCTCGGGATCGAGGTCGCACCGCACCTCCCCGTCGAAGAGCTCGTGTTCGTGACGTTCCTCAGCTACCTCACGCTCGTGGTGTTCGCCGGCGCGCTGCGCCTCCTCGGGCAGGACGCGCGCACGACGCCGGACGTCAGGTCATGACGTACCTGGACCTCGCCGTCGTCGCGCTCGCGGTCGTCGTCGTGCTGCACGTCGCGTGCGTCGTCGTCGCACGACGGCGAGGCACGCTCCCGCCGCGGTTCGCCCTCGCGGTCGCCGGGACCGTGGTCGTCCTGTGCGTCCTGACCGTCGTGTTCGACTCGCTCATGGTCATGTCCGACCTGTTCCGCTTCGACGAGGACCGCCTCACCGGCGTGATCCTCTGGCGCGCGCCGCTCGAGGACCTCGCCTGGCCGCTCGCGGCCGGGCTCCTCCTGCCCGCCCTGCGCGTCGCGCTCGCACCCCGCCCGAGCCACCCCGCCTCCCCCGCCTCGACCGACCGCCAGCTCCAGGAGCACGCATGACCTCCCGCGACGCCGTCGCCCACCACCCCGAGCGCACGAGCCTGCTGCGCGGCCTCGTCGGCACGTCCCGACCCCTGTCGTGGATCAACACCGCCTACCCGTTCGCCGCCGCCTACCTCCTGGCCGGAGGCGACCGGTGGTGGCTCATGGCCGTCGCGACCGTGTTCTTCCTCGTGCCGTACAACCTCGCGATGTACGGGATCAACGACGTCTTCGACTACGAGTCCGACCTGGCCAACCCGCGCAAGGGCGGCGTCGAGGGCATCGTCCTGGACCGGCGCCTGCACCGCGCGACGCTGTGGGCGTCGGTGCTCACGTGCCTGCCGTTCGTCGTCGTGCTCGTCGCCGCGGGCACGGTCGCGTCGACCGCGGTGCTCGCCGTGTCGCTGTTCGCCGTCGTCGCGTACTCGGCGCGCGGGCTGCGCTTCAAGGAGAAGCCGGTCCTCGACTCGCTCACGTCCTCGACGCACTTCGTGTCGCCCGCCGTCTTCGCCGTGACGCTCGCCGGCGGCGACTTCACCGCCCCCGTGATCGCGGTGCTCGCCGCGTTCTTCGCGTGGGGCGCCGCGTCGCAGGCCTTCGGCGCCGTGCAGGACGTGCGCGCCGACCGGTCCGCCGGCATCGCGTCCATCGCGACCGTGCTCGGCGCGCGACGCACCGTCCGGCTCGCGATCGGCGGCTACCTGCTCGCGGCCGTGCTCATGCTCGGCGCGGGCTGGCCCGGCGTCCTCGGCGCGGTCATCCCGCTCGGCTACGCCGTGTCGATCGCACCGTTCCGCACCCTCACCGACGAGGACTGCGAGCGGGCCAACGTCGGCTGGCGCCGATTCCTGTGGCTCAACATGGTCGCGGGCTTCCTCATCACGCAGCTCGTGATCGTGATCCTGCTGCAGCGCTGAGCAGGTTGCGCGCCATCGCCGGGAAGATGAGCGCGTGGAACGGCCAGATCGCCCACCAGTACGCCTTGCCGCGCAGCCCGCGCGGGAAGTAGATCGCCCGCTGCCGGTAGCGCGTCCCACCACCCTCCGCCGGCTCGACCACCATCTCGAGCCACGCCGAGCCCGGCACGCGCATCTCCGCGCGCAGCCGCAGCAGGTGCCCGCGCTCGATCGCCTCGACCCGCCACCAGTCCACCGCGTCACCCACCACGAGCCGCTCGGGGTGGCGGCGGCCCCTCCGGCCGCCCACGCCACCGACGAGCTTGTCGAGAATCCCGCGCACCGCCCACGCGACCGGCAGCGAGTACCAGCCGTTGGCCCCGCCCACGCCCTCGACGACCCGCCACGCGTCCGCGACCGCGACGCGCGCCGCCGTCCGCTCCCGCTCGTCGACGTACACGGTCAGGCCCGCCCACGCCGGGTCGCTCGGCAGCGGGTCCGCCGGCACGCCCGACGACGCCCCCGCCCACGTCGTCTCGACGTCGCCCCGGCTCATCTTGCCCAGGGCGAGGCGCACGGCCTCGCGGTACGGCGTCAGCCCGCCCGGCGGCAGCGGCACGAACCGGTCGATGTCGTGCTCCCGGCTCACGGCGTCGTGCTGGAGAGACTGCACGAGCGGCACAGCCATGCCGTGCGGGATCGGCGTGACGAGCGTCACCCACCAGCCCGCGAGCCGTGGCGCGGGCGTCGGCAGCGAGTAGATGCGACGCCTGGGCAGGCCCGCCTCGTGCATGTACCCGTACATGAGCGCCGCGTACGTGAGGACCTCGCGCGACCCCAGGTCGAAGCGGCGGCTCACGTCGAGCGGCACGCCGACCGCCCCGACGAGGTAGTGCAGCACGTCACGCACCGCGATCGGCTCGATCCGGTTGCGCACCCACGCCGGCGCCGGCATGACCGGCAGGTTCTCCGTGAGGTGCCGGATCATCTCGAACGACGCCGAGCCCGACCCGATCACCACGCCCGCCTGGTAAACGATCGTCGGGACGCCCGACGCGAGCAACGCCTCACCCACCGCCGTCCGCGAGCGCATGTGCGCCGACAGCTCGACGCCGTCCGGGTGCAGGCCGCCCAGGTAGACGATCCGCCGCACCCCAGCCCGCCGAGCCTCGCGGGCGACCGAGCGCGCCATGTCGAGCTCCGTCGTCTCGAAGTCGCCGCTCGCACCCATCGAGTGCACGAGGTAGAACAGCACGTCGACGTCGCCCGCCGCGTCGCCGCCCGCGCCGTCGGGCCGCAGGGCGCGGGCCGTGTCTCCCGCGTCGCCCAGGTCGCCTTCGACGACCTCGACGTCCCCGCGCCACGGAACCTCCGCGAGCCTGCCCGCGTCGCGGGCCAGCACCTTGACCCGGTGCCCCGCTGCGAGCAGCTCCGGGACGAGCCGTCCGCCGAGGTACCCGGTCGCGCCGGTCACGAGCACGGTCACGGGCGAGGGCAAGAGCTGCGGGGCTGCGACGTCGTCCATCTCCCCAGCCTGCGGCGTCCGGCGGGGACGCGCAGCCCGAGCCGAGCCGCCCGGGTCAGGCGCGCCAGTGCGTCGTGACGACGTCCGCGAGCGCACGCACGAGCGCCCGGACCGTCACGACCTGCCACACCGCGCCGTGGACGACGATGTCGTCGAACCTGCGCGCGTCAGGCCGCGCCATGGCGAGCCGCACCACCTCGACGACCGGCATCGTCTGCGGGACTGCGAGCGGGGCCCAGTCGACGACCTCGCCGACCTGCCGCCGGGCGAGAAGCGCACGACCGTAGCCGAGCGTCCCGGCGCTCAGCGCGAGATGGCGCTCGCGGGAGATCAGGCCGACACGGTCGGCGTCGTCGCTGCTGCACACCGCGACCGACGTCACGTACGCCGGCCGGAAGATCTCCGCGACGACCGGATAGAGCGTCGTCGCCTCCACCACGTCGATCGGTGCGGCGAACCGACCGACCGGTGCGAACGGGTCGTCGAGGCGGTCGATCGCAGACTCGTGGCGGCGGCCGTCAAGGTGCGGCGCGATGGTGCGGGTGATCATGGATCGATCCTGCACAGCCCACCACCGGGAACGAAGCCCTGCACGAGAACGTGGCTCAACGTTCATCGCCCCGCCCCCGCCACGTCACCCGGCGCCGCGGACCCGCACGCCGGGCCGCAAGGTTCGCTAGAGTGCGGCCCACGGCACAGTGCCGCGGGGGAAGGAACAGCGTGACGATCTTCATCGCCATCGGCGGCATCGGGCTCGTGCTCCTGGCCGTCTCCATGGTCGTCGGCGAGGCGTTCGAGGTCGGGGACGGCGTCCTGTCCGGTACGGGCCTCGGTGTGGGCGCCGTCGTTTTCGGCGCGGTCGGCGTCATCACGACAGCCAACGACCTCCCGAGCGCCGTCACCTACGTGGGCTCCGCGATCGCAGGCGTGCTCGCCGTCGTCGTCGTGCAGGTCCTCGTCAGGAGGCTGCAGAGCACCGAGGACGGCCAGCCCATCTCCCTCGTCGGCACGACCGGCGTCGCCAAGACCGACATCACCGCCGAGCGCGGCGAGGTCTTCCTCGACGCCGCGCAGGAGATCGAGCGCCGCATGGCATGGTCCCGCACCCCGATCCCCGAGGGCTCCCGCATCGTCGTCGTGCAGCAGTCCGGGTCCCGCGTCGAGGTCACCCTCGACACCCCCACCGACGGCGCCGTCTGAACCACCCACGCCAGGGGACCATCCGGCCTGCATGCGCAGGCACCGAACGGCGCCGCCGCACGCGGCGCAGCACCACCTGACCGCAACGCCGCACAGGAAGGACTCCCCTGCAGGGGGCCACCATGCCGAACGACCCGAACTTCTGGACAGTCATCGGCGTCGGAGCGCTCGCGATCGCGTTCTTCGCGATCGTCGCCTTCGTCGCCAACCGCATCCGCCGCGTCCCGCCGAACGAGGCTCTCGTCATCGTCGGTCGCGGTGCAGGCAAGCGCGCCGCCGAGGCGATCGGCGGGCAGCGGGTCGTCGTCGGCGGCCGCGTGTTCGTGTGGCCGATCCTCCAGCAGGGCTTCGCGATCTCGCTGGAGCAGCGGCAGATCGGTATCACGGTCGAGGGCGTCGACAAGAACCGCATCAAGATCGCCATCAAGGCGTCCATCAACTTCAAGGTCCGCGGCGACGAGGACGGCGTGCGGCGAGCCGCGCAGCGCTTCCTCTCCCAGCAGGGTGCGCTCACCGAGATCATCAAGGAGTCCCTCGAGGGCTCGCTGCGCTCCATCGTCGGCGACATGACGATCGAGCAGATCATCTCCGACCGCAAGGGCCTGTCCGATCGCGTCGTCGACTCGACCAAGACGGACCTCTCCGAGCAGGGCCTCCAGGTCGACCTGCTCAACATCTCCGACATCTCGACCCCCGGCTCGGACTACCTCGCGAACCTCGGCCGCGCCGAGAACGCGCGCGCACGCCAGGTCGCCGAGGTCTCCGAGGCCGAGGCGCAGCGGATCGCCGAGTTCGCCGTGATCGAGGCGGCCGAGCAGATCGCCGAGCGTCAGAAGGCGCTCGACCTCAAGCGTGCCGTGATCAAGGCGCAGACCGACCGCGCCAACGCCGAGGCGGAGGCTGCCGGCCAGCTCGCCCGCGCCGAGCAGGACCGCCTCGTCGCGACCCAGCAGCGCGAAGCCCTCGCGGAGCAGGCTAAGGTGACCGAGGAAGAGCTCGACATCTCGGTCCGCAAGCCCGCCGAGGCCGACGCGTACGCCGCCGTCCAGCGAGCCAACGCCGAGCGTGACGCCGCGAACGCCGCGACCGAGGCCGACGCGTTCAAGCGCACGACCATCGCGCAGGCGAACAAGACGGCGGCGATCCAGGACGCCGAGGCGGCCGCCGAGTCCGTCCGCCGCGCCGGTGAGGCCGAGCGTGACCGCCAGGTCGCCCTCGCCGCCGGTATCCGTGCCGAGGGTGAGGCCCGCGCGGCCGCGACCGAGGCGGAGGGCCGCGCAGAGGCCGCCGCGACGGACGCCAAGGCAGAGGCGCTCAAGAAGTACGGCGAGGCCGCGCTCGCGCAGGAGCTCATCTCGCGCCTGCCTGAGATCGTCCGCGCCGCAGCCGAGCCGCTCGCGTCGATCGACAACATGACCGTCATCTCGACGGACGGCGCGTCCCAGCTGACGAAGTCGGTCAGCTCGGTCCTCGGTGAGGGCCAGGAGATCATCAAGTCCCTGCTCGGGGTCGACTTGTCCTCGTTCGTCCAGGGCATCTCCGGCGCTCCGAAGCCTCCGAGCAGCTCCACCCCCGCGTCCTGACGCTCTGACGCGTCGGACCGGGCGAGAACTCACCCTGGTCCGACGCGTCAGCAGGTCATGACGAGGCCCCAGCGTGTCGATATCATCGGCACACCCGTCACGGCTCTCACCCATCGAGGTCACGCATGCTGTCATCCGCCGACGTTCGCAGCGCACGTTTCACCGCGACCAAGTTCCGTGAGGGCTATGAGATCCCCGAGGTCGACCAGGTCCTCGACGCGGCGTCTGACACCCTCGCCCACCTCGAGCGCGGCGAGACCGTCAAGGCTGACGGCTCCCCGCTGCTGACCCCGAACGACCTGCTCGCGGCACGGTTCACGTCGACGCGCCTGCGCGAGGGGTACGACGTCGTCGAGGTGGACGACCTCCTCGACGAGATCATCACGACGCTCAACACGTACATCGCCCGCGCCCAGCGCGGCGAGCCGCTCTCGCCGGTGAGCGCACACGAGCCCGAGGAGCCGCAGGCGCCGACCGCGCCGGACGTCGCGCCCGCCGCAGACGTCTCCGCGCCGTCGCTCGCGACCCCGGCCGACGCAGAGGACCTCGGCGGCCCTGCCGCCAGCCCCGCTGCGCCGGTGCAGGCTGCCGCAACCGCGGAGGTGGCGTCCGTCGAGGACGCGCCGGAGGCGACGCCGACCAGCGGCACGACGCCGGAGCCCGCCACCGTCGAGGCCTCGCCGCTCGAGGCGCCTGCCGAGCCTGCGGCCGTCGAGCCGGGCCCCGTCGAGGAGGCGGCACCCGCCGAGCCGGGCCCCGTCGAGGAGGCGGCACCCGCGGTCGCCGAGACGGCCCCGGCCGAGCCCGCCCCCGAGACCCCGCAGAACCCTCCGGCACCTCTGCCGTGGGCGAGCTCGCTCGCCGAGACAGCCGCGCGCCACAGCGACGCGTTCGTGCCGCAGTGGGCACCGACCGGCGTGCAGGAGCCCCAGCCTGAGACCGCTACCGCCGACGAGACCCCCGCGCCGGTCACCCCTGTCGACGAGCCGGCTCCCGCGTTCACGCCCACGCCCGCCGAGACCCCGGAGAACACGGCTCCCGCCGTCGAGCTCCCTGCCTGGGCGACCTCCTCTGCTGCCGCACCCGAGGCACCCGGTGACGAGCCTGTGGGCGATGCGGTGGCCACCCCCGAAGATCCTGCCGGCTCCTCCGCGCCAGAGTCGGCGGACGACGCCACGCTCGAGCCCGCCGCCCCCGCGCCCGCGCCCGCGCCCGCGCCCGCCGAGGCTGAGGCCGAGGCCGACGCCCCCGACCCCATCGGCGCCGAGGGCCACGCCTGGGCCGCGCCCGCGTCGCAGCCGTGGACGCCCCCCGCGTCGTCTGAGTGGACCGCGACGCCGTCCGTCCTCCCGGCCCCTGTACCGATCGCCGCCGACGCGTTCGGGGTCGAGGAGGAAGCGTGGGCTCCGGTCACCGCGTTCGAGCCCATCACGAGCGAGCCGTCCGCACCTGACGCGTCCGAGGCCGAGGCGTCCGCGCCCCTGGCGAGCGAGCCGCCGGCGCCTGAGGTGTCCGAGCCCGAGGTGGCCGCGCCCGTCGAGCCCTCCACGCCCGCGGCCGTCGAGCCCGAGCCCGCTCCCGAGCCCGCTCCCGAGCTCGCGACCCGGCGTCTCGCGATGTCGACGATCGAGACGGCCACCGCGCCCGCTCCTGCGGTCGAGGGCCTCGACTCGCAGGCGTTCCTGCGCCAGCTCACCTATGCGCGCGCCACGTCGGTCGGCGATGCGAAGGAGAACCTGACGTTCGTCCTCCCCGACGGCACCGAGGTGCAGGCGGTCCGCGTGAACAAGTCCGCGACAGGCCTCGTCGTCGAGCTCGGCTGACCGTGCCGGGCGGTACGGCCGAGCACGACGCCTCCGAGCTGTTCGACCGTTTCACCGAGCGGCTCGTCTCGTCCGTCACGACGCGGGACGAGGTCCTCGGGCTCGTGCTGCTCGGCTCGGGTGCGCAGCGTGAGCGTCTCGACCAGTGGAGCGACCACGACTTCTACCTCGTCGTGCACGACGAGGTCGCCGAGCAGATGCGTCGTGACCTGTCGTGGCTGCCCGACCCCGAGCGCATCGTCCTCGCGCCGCGCGAGACCGCGCACGGGCTCAAGGTCGTGTACGACGACGCGCACGTCCTCGAGCTCGCCGTCGCGACCCTCGACGAGGTCGCGGGCTTCGCGACGAACCACCACCGCGTCGTCCTGGACCGGGGTGACGTCGCCGACGCGATCCGTCGTGCGGTCGAGCAGACCCCCGGGCCGCGCGAGGTGGACGTCGACAGAGCGCTCGGGCTCTTCCTCACGTTGCTGCTGATCGGTGCGGGCCGGGCCCGTCGCGGCGAGCTCGTCGCCGCGGGCGCGCACGTGCGCACCTATGCCGTCGCCGAGCTGATCGACGCGTGGACCACCGTGCTGCCGCCGTCGGACGACGCGTTCGTCGACCACCTCGACCGCAAGCGTCGCTTCGAGGACGCCTATCCCGGCGTCGGGGCGCGGCTCGACGCCGCGCTCGCGCAGAGCCCCGAGGACGCCGCGCGCACCCTCCTCGACCTCGCCGAGGAGCACCTCGCGGGACACGTCGCCACCTGGCCTGCCGCAGGGGTGAAGGCCCTCCGGACACGCTTCGGCTGGCCGACGCCACCACGGGCCTGAACGGGACGTCGTCGCTGGCCGGGACCTCCGGTACTGGCGGATCCGGGCCCGTCGGTGTTGGGTAGGTGGATGAGCGCCCTCCGACGACTGCTCCCGCCCAAGCCGACGCCCGCACGGGTGGCTGCTCTCGCCGGGGCCCTCGCCGTCGGCTCGCTGCCTCTGCTGCGCACGTGGTCGCTGCAGTGGGGCACGACCGAGTCCGAGCTGGACGCCGCGCTCCCGGGCGACGACCTCTTGCCGATCGCCGACCACCAGTCGACGCGCGCCGTCTCGATCCGCGCGACCGCCGATCAGGTGTGGCCGTGGCTCGTGCAGCTCGGCAAGGGCCGCGGCGGCTTCTACAGCTACGACTTCCTCGAGAACCTCGCGGGCCTCGACATCCGGTCGGCCGACCGCATCGAGCCGCACCTGCAGACCCTCGCCGTCGGCGACCTCGTCGCCCTCGCGGAGGGATTCGACCTCGAGGTCGCGATGCTCGAGCCGGGTCGCACGCTCGTCCTGCGGTCCCCGCTCGGCTCGACCGGCCCTGCGGGCCCGCCGTTCCGCTTCACGTGGTCGTTCACGCTCCTGCCTGGGGCGGTCGGCACGCGTCTCGTCGTGCGCGAGCGGTACCAGTACCTCGCGAAGACGGCGGCTCTCGTCGTCGAGCCCGCGTCGCTCGTGTCGTTCCTCATGAGCCAGCAGATGCTGCGCGGCATCCGTGAGCGCGCCGAGTCGGCGGCGTTCCTCGCCGCCTGACGCACCTCGAGGGCCTTCTGCCCTCCCCATCGTGCACCGATCGCCCGCATCCACACGTCACGTGTGCATGCGGGCGATCGGTGGCTCCGGGCGACGGTCAGACTGCCGCAGCCGCCTCGGCGGTCCGCGCCTCGCCAGCAGCCTCGGGGCGCTCGGCCGCGAGCCGCTGGTACGACGGCTGCTCGATGAAGAGCTCGTCGCGCAGCGGGTGGCGCTTCTTCGTGACGATCACGCGCACCTGGTAGACGACGACGGCGATGTTCGCGAGGAGCGACAGGAGGCTCACGACGAACAGGGCGGTCGTGTTGTGCGACGCGTCGACGGCGAACTTGGAGTCGGTCACGAACGACGGGACCGCCATGGTGAACATCATCCAGAACGCGAGGGTGTGCGCACGGTGCTGCAGCCACGCGCCCTTGCGCAGGAAGAACGCCGGGATGGTGCACGAGATGAGCAGCGCGGCACCCGCGTAGAACGCGTGGTCGCCCACGCAGTTGTAGACGTACGCGAAGTTCCACAGGTCGTACGCGATGATCCAGAACCACATCATGTCGGGCCAGACCATGTCCTGGAACCGGTCGCGCGTGACGAAGATGCCGACCCAGCCGCAGATCGTCACGAGGTTCAGGATGCCCGCGATGCCGTTCATGATGTTCCACGAGCCGCCGACCATGAACACGCCGTCGACCATGCCGTGCATGCCCGAGACCTGGAAGTCACGGACGACGGCCTCGGCGATGTTGAGCGCGAGGATCGCGGGCGGGAACCACAGCGCGTACTTCATCGCGGCGATGCGCGGGTTGTAGCGGATGAGCATGAAGCCGATGCAGCCGGCGAGGGCCGAGTACACCTTGACCCAGTGGAACCAGGTGCCGGTCGAGGATCCAGCGCCGGCCGTCTGCGGCCAGACGAAGATCGTCAGGATGATCGGCAGCACGATGAAGAGCGCGATCGCGGCCTTCTTGGACCAGCGGACGAGCTCGTTGAGGCCGATGAGTGCCCCGAGCACGACGAACCACATGAGGGCCGAGTACCAGGGGATCGAGTCGAAGAGGAACACCGTCATCTCCTTGGACGAAGGTTGCGGCGACACGGGTCGCCACGGTGGCGCGCCACCCCTCGCGCGTGACGGCTCCCGGCGCGTGAAGGGAGCCTGCGCTCAGATCTCAGCTCGCGGCTCAGCCCTCCTCGCCCATGTGCAGGGCCTGGCGGACGATCGCGACGAGGACGGCGTCGTCCGTGTCGGGGTTGTTCCGCACGAGGCCGACGAGCCCGTAGATGAGCACGTAGAACGTCTCGGGCACGTGCTCGATGCGGATGCGGTGGCGGGCGGCGTACGCCTCGATCGTCGTGACCTTGAGGCACGCGACGATCGCGCGGACGGCGTGGTCGAGGAACCGGTTGTAGAGGCGGGCGTTCTCGACGCGCTGCAGGTCGTCCCGCAGCGGGTCCTCGGAGCCGAGGTGCTGGCGGAAGAGCGCGATGCAGTCGACGAGGGCCTTGTCGATGTTGCCGACCTCGCGGGCGGCGTCCCACTGGCGGACGGCCTCGGCGAACTCGTCGGCGTAGCTCTCGAAGACGGCGTCGACGAGCGCGTCCTTGTCGGGGAAGTAGTAGTAGACGAGGCCGCGGGCGATGCCGGCACGCTCGGCGACGTCCTTGATGGAGGTGCGACCGATGCCCTTCTCGGAGAAGAGCGCGCGGGCGGCAGCGGCGATCTCCTCCGCGCGCACCTCGGGATCGATGCGCTGCTTGCGTTCAGCCATGGGGGCCTCCTGACCTCGTGTCGTGACGACCGTAGGCCTGCTATTGACACAGCGTCAATAGCAGCGCGAGAAGTCAGGACGAAGGTCCCACCGCAGGTCAGGAGGTCGCGCGACGCCCCTCGGCGCCCACGCCGCGTGCCCGAGCCCCCGACCTGCCCCTCCACGCGCCGATCGCCCAGATCCACACGTCAGGTGTGCATCCGGGCGATCGGTCGGGAGGGGATTGGCGCGCCGGGGGCGGCGCTGAGGCGCCGGGTCAGGCGGGGTCAGTCGTGGTCGTGGCCCTCGTGCCCTGCGTCCTCGTGCCCGGCCTCGTCGTGCCCGCCGTCGGCGTGGTCCTCGCCGTGCGCCTCGGGCGCCTCGCCGGTGACGCCGACGATCTCGTCGGGCACGACGTCGAGCGTCGCCTCGCGCCACACCTTGCCGGTCTCGACGTCGACCGCGAGGATCCGTCGCGTCGCCGGGTCGGTCACGTACACGGAGCCGTCGAGCGCACGGATCGCCGGTCGCGGCTGCTGCCACTCGAGCGGCTCCTCCCAGGCGTCGATCACCGGGACGGACGTCGCCACCTGGGCCTTCGCCGGGTCGATGACGTGGATCGCCCCGTCGGTCCCGAGGACGAGCGCGGCGCCGTCGTCGGCGCGCTCGAGCGAGCGGAAGGTGTAGCTCGCGGGCAGGTCGACGAGCGTGAGCGTCGCGTCCTGCGTGTCGACGAGCGAGATGCGCGTCGGACGCTCGAGCTCCGCGTCGGGGTCGCTCTTGTAGTCGCCGAGCACGACGGTCGAGGCGTGCGACCCGGCCTGGTTGCCGATCCGGCCGTACGCGTCCGGGCTGTCGATCTTCGCGATCTCCCCGTCGCGCACGAGCACGGCGCCGTCCTCGCAGCCGATCAGCACGGCGTCGCCCTGCGCGACGGCCTCGCCGTGGACTCCGGGGCATGCGTCGGTCCGCGCGGTCTCCTGGCCCGCGGCGTCGAGGAGGCGGACGCTCGTGCGCTCCTCGGCGGTCCCGTCGGAGACGACGAGGCTGCCGGCGCCGAGCTCGACCGCGACCCCGTGGTGGGCGGTGGGCGTCGTGAGCCGGCGCGCACCCTCGGCGCCGTCGGGACCTGCCGCGACGTCGGACGAGTCGACGACGACGATCGCGCCCGTGCCGTCGTCGAACAGTGCGGTGCGCCCGTCGTGCACGACGACGTGGCCGGGCTTCTGCGCGGGGTAGACGGCGCCCGTGAGGTGCGGGGCGGAGGTGAAGTGGTGCGCGTGGTCGCCGTGCGCCTCGCTCCACGTGCCGAGGTCGAGGACCTCGAAGCCGCGCGACGTCGAGACGAGCGCGTGGCGGCCGTCGCCTGCGGCGTTGAGGCGCACGTATCCGTCGACGGGGATGTCGGCGAGGACCTCGAGGGTCGACGCGTCGAGGACCTGGACGCCGCCGTCGTACGTGACGGCGATGCGCGGCTTGGCCGCGGCCTGCTCGGTCGCAGGTTCGGTGACGGTCGCGGGCGTCGTGGCCGTGGTCGCGGCGGGGGTTCCGGGGTCGCTCGCGCACGCGCCGAGGAGGGCGAGCGGGACGGCGATGCCGAGCGCGAGGCGCGCCCAGGGTGTGCGGTTGGTGCGTGTCATGGCTGGTGGGGCGCGTGGGCGCCCGCTCCTCTCGGTCGGGGGATGTCCGCTCCGCACACTAGATAATGAGAACCGTTATCGTCAACACGAGAGAAAGGTGCGTCTCGTGCCCACCGGCTGCACCGATCGCCCGGACGCACACGTCAGGTGCGCATCCGGGCGATCGGTCAGCGGAGGGAGCCGCCCGCGCGGCGACTCAGGGCGTCGGGTGGGCCGCGTCGTACGCGAGGAAGCCGCGCTGCCACCGCACGAGCAGCCACAGCACGACGATGCAGCTCAGGCCGCCGACGAGCGCCGCCACACCCTCGCCCCACCACGAGGCCTGCGTGCCGAGCCACATGTCACCCGCCCGCGGACCACCCGCGACCACGACGATGAACACCCCCTGGAGGCGCCCGCGCATGTCATCCGGCGCCGCCGTCTGCAAGATCGACTGACGGAAGATCGCCGAGACGTTGTCCGCCGCCCCGCACACCGCGAGCGCGACGAGCGCCACGACGAGCGCGGGCACGAGGACGTGCGACGGTGTCGTCCGGCCCGCCGCGACGAGCACGGCGCCGAACGCCGCGACACCCAGGCCCCAGACGGTGATCGACCAGACGATCATGGCGCCCTGGCGCCGGATGCCCGTCAGGCCGCCCGAGAGCAGCCCGGCCACCACCCCGCCGACGGCGATCGCCGCCGTGAGCAGGCCCGTCGTGCTCTCGCCGCCACCCAGGACGACGACGCCGATCGCCGGGAACAGCACGCGCGGCATCGCGAGCACCATCGCGGCCAGATCGACGAGGAACGTCATGCGCACGTTCGGCTGCGTCGACAGGTAGCGCAACCCTTCGACGACCGCGCCGAGGCCCGGGCGCCGCGTCGGTGCCGTCGAGACGACGGGGGCGTCGCCGTCGTGCGCGTAGAGGACGGTGCCGGGCGGCAGCGCCGGGAGCCGCAGCATGGCCCAGAGCGCCGCGAGGAACATCACGGCGTCGATCGTGTACGCGATCTCGTAGTCCCAGCGGGCGACGAGCATCGCGCCCACGACGGGGCCGACCATGAGGGTCGTGTTGAAGACGAGCGTCTGCAGGGCGTTCGCCGCCGGGAGGCTGCGCGGCGGGACGAGCATCGGGATGATCGCGGTGCGGGCCGGGCTGTTGATGCCGTACGCCCCGTGCTGCACCGCGACGAGCGCGTACAGCACCCAGAGCTGGTCGACGTCGAGCCACGCCTGGAGGGCGAGCAGCGCCGTGACGAGCCACAGGACGACCGCGGAGGCCAGGGCGACCTTGCGGCGGTCGTGCACGTCGAGGACCGCGCCGCCGTACAGCCCGGTGATGACGAGCGGGACGAGCGCGGCGACGCCGATGCCGCCTACCGCGAAGGACGAGCCCGTGAGCGCGTACACCTCGAGGCCCACGGCGACGAGCGTGAGCTGCGTGCCGAGGCTCGACAGCCCGAGTCCCGTCCACAGGCGGCGGAAGTCAGGGGACTCCTGGAGCGGGGTCGTGTCGATGAGCAGGCGAGGCACCCCGCGAGCCTACGTCGCAGATCCGCCGCGCTGGATCGGCGCCCGCGCCTCCCCCCGGAGACACGGGCACCGACACCAGAAGGAAGCCCCGACGCGGTGTCAGATACACCCTGTCGAAAGGGCGCCCTGCCTCTTGCGCACTCCCAGGTTCCGTGGTTCATTAGTCATGTAACTAACCAACGAAGCGAGGTGGCCGGTGTTCGACGGACGCGAACCCATCTACGTGCAGATCGCCGAGTCGATCCGCGCAGAGATCCTGTCCGGCGCCCTGAAGGAAGGGGACCAGGTCATGTCCACCACCCAGTACGCCACGACCTACCGCATCAACCCCGCCACCGCCGCCAAGGCCTTCGCCCAGCTCGTCGACGAAGGCGTCCTGCACAAGCAGCGCGGCGTCGGCATGTTCGTCACCGACGGCGCCCGCACCCTGCTGCGCGACCGCCGCCGCGAAGCGTTCTTCACCGAGCGGCTCGACCCCGTGCTCCGCGAGGCCGCCCTCCTCGGCATCACCACCGCAGACCTCACCGCCCACCTCGACCGGCAGCCCCAGGAAGGAGACCGACAGTGACCGGCTACAGCGTCAGCACCTCCGGCCTCGGCGTCTCGTACGGCCGCACCGCCGCCCTCACCGACGTCACGATCGACCTCGCCCCCGACCGCATCCACGGGCTGCTCGGCCGCAACGGCGCCGGCAAGTCCACGCTCCTGTCCGCGCTCGCCTCCCTGCGCACGCCGTCCGCCGGCACCGTCGCCGTCGACGGCGGCGACCCGTTCGAGGACGAGCGCCGCATGGAGCACACCTGCCTCGTCCGCGAGTGCGGCGACGTCATCGGCGACGAACCGCTCACGGTCAACCTCGACTGGTTCGCCCTCGCACGCCCCACCTTCGACCGCGCGTTCGCCGAGGACCTCCTCGACAGGTTCGGCCTCGACCCGCGCACCAAGCCCCAGGCACTCTCCCGCGGGCAGGCCTCCGCGTTCGGCGTCGTCACCGGCCTCGCGTCACGCTCCCCGCTGACCATGTTCGACGAGGTCCACCTCGGCATGGACGCACCCGCACGCCACACGTTCTACGAGGCGCTGCTCGCCGACTTCGCCGAACACCCCCGCACGATCATCGTCTCCAGCCACCTGATCAACGAGATCGAGGCCATGCTCGAGACCGTCACGATCATCCACCAGGGCCGGCTGCTCCTCAGCGAGGAAGCCGACGAGCTGCGCGCCCGCGGAGCGACCCTCACCGGGCCCGCCGACGCCGTCGACCGCCTCGCCGCAGGCCAGACCGTCATCGGCTCGCGCGACCTCGGCCCCACCCGGCAGGCCACCCTCTTCGGGGACCTCGACACCGCCGTCCTCGACCGCGCCGCCGACCACGGCGTCACCGCCGGCCCCGTCCCCCTGCAGGACCTGTTCATCCACCTCACCGAGCACCCCACCCGGACGGAGGCCCACGCATGACGACCACGACCCGCACCGCGCGCCCCACCCGCCGCGCGCCGCAGTGGCGGCGCTCGGCCGCCTGGCAGCTCAGCGTCTATGCGTACCTCATGGCCTGGGCGTGGGCGATCGCCCTCGTCGTCGTGGTCGCGGTCCTCGTGATCGTGAGCCGCTCCGTCGACGTCGAGATGTCCGCCGTCGCCTTCTCCCACCACGCGTTCCTCTGGTTCCCGTTCAGCATCGCGATCATGGTCACGACGTCCCTCCTGACGACGCACGTCGCCGCCGGCATGACCCGCGCCTCGTTCATCAAGGGCGCGATCATCGCAGCCGTCACGACCGGCGTCGGCAACGCCGTCGTCGCGACCACCCTCCTCGTCACCGAACGTTGGGTCTACGACCGCCTCGGCTGGGTCCACGGGAGCGGCGACGTCGGTCGCACCGTGCTGCAGGACGGCGCTCTCCGGTACGGCGCAGGCCTCGCCCTGCTGTTCAGCGCCGGCATGCTCAGCGGCCTGCTCGTCGGCATCTGCTTCTACCGTCTCGGCGGGCTGGGCGGCATCCTCGCGCTCCCGCTCGCCCTCAGCCCGATCCTCCTGACCGGATGGGTCGGCATGCCGAGCGACGACCAGTGGACAGCGTGGGGCAACGCTCCCGGCAGCATGCCGTCGCACCCGCTCCTCGGCGTCCTCGTCCTCGCGGCCGCAGCGGCCGCCTACCACCTGCTCGTCCGTCGCGTCCCCATCGCCAAGAAGGAGGGCTGACATGCCCCGCAGCGCCGCAGCGGACACCCCCGCCGTCCGCGTCACCCACCTGCGCAAGACCTACGGCACGACCGTCGCCGTCGACGACGTGAGCTTCGACGTCGCGCACGGCGAGATCTTCGGGATCCTCGGCCCCAACGGGGCCGGGAAGACCACGACCGTCGAGTGCCTCGCCGGGCTCCGCACCGTCGACGGCGGGTCCGTCCGCGTCCTCGACCACGACCCTCAGGACCCGACGGACGCGCTCACCGTCCGCGAGCGCCTCGGCATCCAGCTCCAGGAGTCCCAGCTCCCTGCCAAGCTGCGCGTCCACGAGGCTCTCGCCCTCTACGCGTCGTTCTACGACGACCCCGACGACCCCGACCGGCTCATCACCCTGCTCGGGCTCGAGGACCGTCGCAACACCGCGTTCGAGGCCCTCTCCGGCGGTCAGAAGCAGCGCCTGTCGATCGCCCTCGCCCTGATCGGCAAGCCCAAGGTCGCGATCCTCGACGAGCTCACGACCGGGCTCGACCCGCACGCGCGGCGCGAGACCTGGGACCTCGTCGAACGCGTCCGGGACGACGGCGTGACGATCATCCTCGTCACGCACTTCATGGACGAGGCCGAGCGGCTGTGCGACCGCCTCGTCGTCATCGACCAGGGCCGCGTCGTCGCCCAGGGCACCCCCGCCGAGCTCACCGGCGCGAGCGGTGAGCACCGCACCTTCCGGGTGCGCCTGCCCGAGCCGTTCATCGACCACGCGCCGCTCACCGCGCTCCCCTCCGTCACCGCGGTCACGCAGGTCGGCGAGGAGATCGAGGTGACGGGCACCCGCACCGTCCTGCCCGACGTCATCATCGCCCTGCACGCGCTCGGCATCGTCCCCGACGAGGTCCGCACGCGCACCCGCTCCCTCGAGGACACGTTCGTCGCTCTCGTCACCCACGAGGGTCAGGAGGTCACGTCATGACCAGCACCGTCACCGCGCCCGCGCCCGCCCGTGGCGGGATGCGCGGCCTGTCCACGCTCGTCCGCTCCGAGGCCCGGCTGTTCCTGCGCTACCCGGGCAACGTCTTCTTCGTCGTCGCGTTCCCGAGCGTCCTGCTGCTCGGCATGGGGTTCATCGTGCCCGGCATGCGGGAGCCCCTCACCGACGTCCCCGCACCGTGGCTCGGCCTGCGCGTGATCGACATGTTCCTGCCGATCATCCTGTGCGTCTCGGCCGCGACCGCCGGCCTCACCTCCCTGCCGCTGATCCTCGCGGGCTACCGCGAGACGGGCGTGCTGCGCCGGCTGTCGACGACGCCGATGCGCCCCCAGGGTGTCCTCCTCGCGCAGGTGGTCGTCCAGCTCTGCGGCGTCGTCGCCGGCTCGGTGATCGCGCTCCTCGCCGCGCTCCTCGCCGTCGGGACACCCGGCCCCGAGCTGCCGCTCGTCGCGGTCGCGGCCTTCCCGCTGGCGGTCACGGCGATGTTCAGCATCGGCCTCGTGATCGGCGGGCTCGCACCGCGCGCGTCGTCCGCGTCGGGGATCGGCATGCTGCTGTACTTCCCGATGCTGTTCTTCGCGGGCCTCTGGACGCCGGGGCCGCTCATGCCCGGCACCCTCCAGACCATCTCGTCCTACACGCCCCTCGGGGCGGCGTCCCAAGCGATGACGGCCGCGTGGTTCGAGGGCAGCGTCCCGTGGCTGCAGCTCGGCGTCATGGCCGCGTGGTCGGTCGTGCTGTTCGGGGTCGCGACCAAGACGTTCCGCTGGTCGCGCTGAGTCGCGCGACGGACGCTCCCGCCGCGCTCTGCCCGCCGCGCTCCGCCCGCCACCTCGCTCCTCGAGGTAGGCCCGTTCACGCGAGGTAGCGCCTTGCAAGGGCCTACGTCGCGAGCAAGGGCCTACTTCACGCAGGTCAGGGCCTACGCGACCGTCGTGCCGAACGCCAGGCCGAGCAGGTAGGTCGCGCCGGCCGCGCCGTAGCCGATCGCGATCTGGCGGAGCGCCCGGCGGCCCGGCGACGCACCCGAGAGGACGCCGACCGTCGCCCCCGTGGCGAGCAGCGCGAGGCCCACGACGAGCGTCGCGGCCACGACGGCCGCCAACCCCTCGAGCCCGAACAGGTAGGGCAGCACGGGCAGGAGCGCGCCGCTCGCGAAGAAGCAGAACGACGACGCCGCCGCGCCCCACGCCGACCCGAGCAGGTCGTGCGACTCGCCCTCGTCCTGCGCGTCGGCATCGTGGCTCGCGCCGTCGTGCCACTCCGCGCCGTGCGCCGGGTGGTGCGGCTCCTCGCTGGCCGCAGCGTGCACCGCGTCGGACGGCAGGGCCGACTCCTCGAGCTCGAGCACGTCGATCTCGCCTGCCTGCGCCTGCTCGACGCGCTGCACGAGCGCGAGCGTGCGGCGCGCGCGCTCCTCCGCGGACTCGGTGTCCATGCCGCGGGCCCGGTACACGAGCGCGAGCTCGTTCGCGTCGACGTCGAGGTCAGGCAGCGCACGGCGCGCGTGCGGCGACGGGCGGGACGCCTCGGCGAGCTCGCGCTGCGAGCGCACCGACACGAACTCGCCGGCACCCATCGAGAGGGCGCCAGCGAGCAGACCTGCGATACCCGTGAGCAGCACGGTCGCCGCTGAGACGCCGGATGCGCCGATGCCGAGGATGAGGGCGAGGTTCGACACCAGGCCGTCGTTCGCGCCGAAGACGGCGGCACGGAAGTTCCCCGAGATACGGCGTCGGCCGCGCGTCGCGAGGGAACGCACGACCTCCTCGTGGATCCGTTCGTCGGCTGCCATCGCGGCGGTCGCGTCAGCGTCGGCCTCGTACTCGGAGCGCGACTCCGCGCGCTGCACGAGCGCGAGCGTGAACACGGAGCCGAAGCGGCGGGCGAGCCAGCCGAGCGCACGGCTGCGCAGCGTGCGGGCGGCAGGCTTGGCGTCGGGCCCGAGCAGGGTCGTCCAGTGCGCGGCGTGCCGGCCCTCGGCCTCGGCGATCGCGAGGAGGATCTCCCGCTCCTCGCCCATGCGGCTCTGGGCGAGGTCGCGGTAGACCTGCGCCTCCGCCAGCTCGTCCGCGAGGTAGCGGCGCCAACGGCGCACGTCGGCGGCCGACGGCGTGCGACCGCACGGGTGCTGCGCGTCGTCGTCCGGGCGCGGCGAGGTGTCGAGGTTGTCGGGCATACCCCTGATCCTTCCAGGGGCACCGCGCCGCGTCCCCGAGCGGGAAAGTTCGGCCGTCCGCACTTCGCGCGGACCTCGACCATGACGCGCGGCACCCTGCCCGCAGCCACAAGAGCCGTCGACGGCGCGAGGCCGCCGGTAGGTTGGGGGGATGCTGGCACCCCTGGTCGCGGTCGGGCCGCCGCTCACGCCCGACGACGTCGAGCGCTTCTCCCGGCACCTCCTCCTCGCGGGGTTCGGCGAGGAGGCGCAGCGGCGCGTCCGCAACGCGCGCGTGTGCGTGCTCGGCGCGGGCGGCCTCGGCTCCCCGGCGATCTCGTACCTGGTCGCGGCGGGCGTCGGGACGCTCGGCGTCGTGGACGACGACGTCGTCGCTCTCTCCAACCTCCAGCGTCAGGTGCTGCACCGCACCGAGGACGTCGGGACGCTCAAGACGCGCTCGGCCGCGCGGGCGGCGCGGGCGCTCGACCCGGGGGTCGACGTCGTGCTCCACGACGTGCGGCTGACCGCGGCGAACGCCGACGGGATCCTGCGCGGCTACGACCTCGTCCTCGACGGGACGGACAACTTCGACACCCGCTACCTCGTCTCCGACGCGTGCGCGCGCCTCGGGCTGCCCGTCGTGTGGGCGTCCGTGCTGCAGATGGACGCGCAGGTCTCCGTGTTCTGGGCGGACGCGCCCGACGGCCGCGGCATCACTCTCCGCGACCTGTTCCCCGAGCCGCCCGCGCCGGGGAGCGTGCCGTCGTGCTCACAGGCCGGCGTGCTCGGGGCGATGTGCGGCCAGGTCGGGTCCCTCATGGCGACGGAGGCGATCAAGCTCGTCGCTGGCGTCGGCGACGTCCTGCTCGGGCGTGTCCTCGTGATCGACGCGCTGCGGTCGCGCTGGACCGAGGTGCCGCTGGTCGCCACGCACGGCCCCCGGACCGACAGCCACGGGTCCCACGGCGCGGTGACCAGCGGCGCGACCAACGGTGCCGGCTCCCACGGCGCCCGGACGGCCGGTGCGAGCACGGACGGCGCGGCCACGGGCGGCGCCGGGTCCGGCAACCCGGGGTCGGCTCAGAGCGTCACCTCGGCCACAGACCTGCCCGCGGCGGCCACCGACCTGCCCGACGAGATCACGGCGCGCGAGCTGCGTCGTCGGCTCGACGCGCGCGAGGCGGGGAAGGACGACGTCGTCGTCGTCGACGTGCGCACCACCCACGAGCGCGACATCCGCACGATCCCGGGCTCCGTGCACGTCCCGCTCGACGTGCTCCTCACCACCGACGGGCGGGCGCTGGTCCCGCGAGACCGCGACGTCGTCCTGTTCTGCGCGGTCGGCGGTCGGTCCGCGCAAGCCCTGACGCTGCTGCGCGCGGCGGGCTGGACGCGCGTCGCGCACCTCCCCGGCGGCATGACGGTCTGGCCGGAGGCCTGACGCCGCTGTCGACGTCATGACCTAGAGCGCGACGTCGCGACCTCCGACGCACGACCTCAGGCCAGAAGTCACGACCTCGGCGGCCCCGGCCGCAGCAGCGGCCAGCGGCGGCCAGGCGCTGGCGCGCCGGGTGCAGGGCCGTGAGTCCGTCAGTCCCGGGCCGAGTCCGTCGGTCGCAGCTGACGGACTCAGCCGGAGGTGACGGACTCGCCGGCGGGCAGGCGCCAGCCGCACCGCCATCGGCCACGGCGGGCAGGTGCCAGCCGCACCGCCGTGGGCCAAGGTGGGCCACCGTGGGCCGCCACGACCGTGGCCCATCTCGCGCGGCTAGATTGGGGTCGTGCCTGCTGCCCTCGTCCCTGTCGCCGACCATGTCGCGCAGGTGCTCACGCTCGCGGACGGCCGCACGCCAGCCGTCGAGACTGTCGCGCTCGACGACGCGCCGGGCCGCGTCCTTGCCGCCGACCTGCTCGCGCGCGTCGCCGTGCCGCCGTTCGACAACTCGGCGATGGACGGCTTCGCGGTCCGGCGGGCGGACCTGCTGGCCGCGACCGCGCAGGCGCCGAGGGCGCTCGACGTCGTCGCGGACCTTCCCGCGGGGAGCGCGGCCCAGCCGCACGTCGGGCCTGGCCAGGCGGCGCGCATCATGACGGGCGCACCGGTCCCGCCGGGTGCGGACGCGGTCGTGCCGGTCGAGCAGACGGTCACCGGCACGTTCGCCGGGGGCGGTGACACGGTCCGCGTGGAGGTCGTCGCGGCACCCGCGGAGGGTGCGCACGTGCGGCGCGCAGCCGACGACGTCGCGCCGGGGGACGTCGTGATCGCGGCCGGGACGCGGCTCACGGCACGGCACGCGTCGGCTGCGGCGTCGGTCGGGTACGCGACGCTCGACGTCGTCCGTCGCCCGCGCGTGCACGTCCTGTCGACGGGCGCCGAGCTGCGTGCGCCGGGCGAGCCGCTCGAGCACGGTCAGATCCCGGACTCGAACTCGACGCTCCTCGCGGGCCTCGCGCGTGCGGCCGGTGCGGACGTGCACCGCGTGGGCGCGGTCGCGGACGACCCGGCGGCGCTGCGCGCCGTTCTCGAGACGGCTGCGGCGGACGCGGACCTGATCGTCACGTCGGGAGGGGTGAGCGCGGGCGCGCACGACGTCGTCAAGGAGCTGCTCTCCGCCCCCGGCCCTGACGGTGCGCCGGCCGTGACGTTCACGAAGGTCGCGATGCAGCCGGGCAAGCCGCAGGGCTACGGTCGCGTGCACGGCACCCCGATCGTGACGTTGCCGGGCAACCCGGTGAGCGTGTTCGTGTCGTTCGAGGTGGTCGTGCGGCCGCTGCTGCGCGCCCTGCTCGGCCAGGAACCGCACGCCCCTGCACGTCACGTCGTCGCGGCGACCGGCTGGCGCAGCCCGGCGGGCCGCACCCAGCACGTACCTGTCGTCGTCGACGACGACGGTGCCCGCCCCGCGACGTCGGGCGGCTCCGGCTCGCACCTCGTCGCGTCCCTCGCCCTCGCTGAGGCGCTCGCCGTCGTCCCCGCGGACGTCGACGAGGTGCGTCCCGGCGACGTCCTCACCCTGATGGAGATCGACCGATGAGCAGCTTCACGCACCTCGACCAGTCCGGCCACGCGCGCATGGTGGACGTCACCGAGAAGGTGCCGACCGTCCGCTCGGCGACGGCGCACGGCCGGGTCGTGTGCACGCCCGCGGTCGTCGCGGCACTGCGCGACGGCTCGACTCCGAAGGGTGACGTCCTGGCGGTCGCGCGCATCGCGGGCATCGCGGGCGCGAAGCGGACGGCGGAGCTGCTGCCGCTCGCGCACGTCATCGGGGTGCACGGCGCGGTCGTGGACCTCGAGGTGACGGACGACGGCGTCGCGATCGTCGCGACCGTCCGCACCGCCGACCGCACGGGTGTGGAGATGGAGGCGCTGACCGCGGTGAGCGTCGCGGCTCTCGCGGTCGTCGACATGGTCAAGGGCATGGACAAGTCGGTGCACATCGCCGACGTGCAGCTCGTCGCGAAGACGGGCGGCAAGTCCGGCGACTGGCACCGCGAGGACTGACGTGACCGTCCCGCCCGTGCCCGTGCTCGACGCGGTCGTGCTCGCGGGCGGCCGGGCGCGGCGGCTCGACGGCGCGGCGAAGCCGCACGTCCTGCTCGACGGGCGTGAGCTGCTCGCGCACGTCCTCGACGGCCTCGCGGAGTCGGGCCTCGTGCGGCGGGTCGCGGTCGTGGGGCCGCCCGACGTCGCTGTCCCGTCTGCCGTGCCGCTCGTCCAGGTGCAGGAGGATCCGCCGTTCGGCGGGCCGGTCGCCGGGATCGCCGCGGGGCTCGCGGTGCTCGACGACACCACCGGGCGCGCCCCGGCACACCGTGACGCGGGGTCGCCGCTGCGGGCCAGCACCGCGCGGAGCGCCGGTGACATGGTCGCGGTCGTCGCGTGCGACGTCCCCGGGGGTGCGCGGATGCTGCCCGCGCTCGTCGGCGCGCTGCAGGCGGCTCCGGCCGCGGACGGCGCGTGCGCGCGGGCTGACGGGCGCGACCAGTGGTTGCTCGCCGTCTACCGCCGCTCAGCGCTCGCCGGCGCGCTCAGCGATGCGATCGCCGCGGAGCGCGGCGCGCTCAGCGATGCGATCGCCGCGGAGCGCGGCGCGCTCAGCGGGGCGAGCGTGCGCGGGCTCGTCGGGGGCCTCGACCTCGTCCGGGTCGACGACGTCACGGGCGCGAGCGCCGACGTCGACACGTGGGCTGACCTCGACGCGCTGCACCGGCCGTCCGACCAGCACCGCCCGTCCGACTAGCCGGGGCGACCGACCAGCTGCGGGCGGCCGGCGTCCGGGAGGGGCCGTGCGTGCCTGCGGGTGGAAGGATGGTGGGCACACGATGGCCCTGACAACGAGGTGATCCCATGAGCCCGTCCGACAACATCGATGTCCGTGTCACGCTCGTCGAGTGGATGGCCGCGCTCGAGCGAGAGCTCGGCGTGTCCTTCGGCGAGGTCGACATCGACGCCCTCCTCGACGCCACGCGCGTCGCAGCGCACGGCGTCGCGCGTCCGGCGGGGCCGCTGACGACGTTCGCGATCGGTTTCGCGGCGGGTCTCTCCACGGGGATCGCGACGGACTCGTCGGCGGGCGAGCCCGACACGACGGCCGCGGTGCGCGAGCTCTCGACGAAGGCGTCGGCTCTCGTCTCGTCGTGGCGGCCCGAGGTCGCGGGCACGGCCGAGGGTTCCTGATGGCGCAGGTCAGGCTGTTCGCCGGTGCCGCTGAGGCTGCGGGAGCGGCGGAGCTGACGGTCGACGCGCCGACGGTGGGCGCGCTGCGCGCCGCCCTGGGCGGGGTGGCGCGGCTGGGGACGGTCCTGGACCGGTGCGCGCTGCTCGTCGACGGGCGGCGCGCGTCCGACGACGCCGAGCCGGTGCCGGCGTCCGCGACGGTCGACGTCCTGCCGCCCTTCGCGGGCGGCTGAGCGAGCCGCCCGAGTCCTGGGACGTCCGTCGAGGTCGTGAGCCTCGACCCGAGGTCGTGAGCCCTGGCTCACGACCTGGGTGCCGAAGTCACGACCTCGAGGGAGACCCCGCCCGTGACTGGTTCAGCCGCCGATCGCGCTCATCGGGCGGTCGGGCTGCTCGAAGCCAGGCTCGCCGATACCGTGCCCGGCCTTCTTCCCGGCGAGGCACGTGCGCAGGGCCGCGTCGATCGCGTCGTCGTCGGCACCCGAGCGCACGACGGACCGCAGGTCCGTCTCCTCGCGCGCGAACAGGCAGGACCGCAGGTAGCCGTCGGCGGTGAGGCGCACGCGGTCGCACGACCCGCAGAACGGCGCGGTCACCGACGCGATGACGCCGACGGTCGCGGGGCCGTCGTCGAGCAGGAACTTCTCCGCGGGCGCAGCACCGCGCTGCCCGACGGGCGTGAGCGTGAACTCGCGCGCGAGCACGTCGAGGATCTCCTGGCCGTCGACCATCTCGACGCGGTCCCACACGTGTCCTGCGTCGAGCGGCATCTGCTCGATGAACCGCATCTCGCACCCGCGCTCGACGGCGAACCGGGTGAGCGCGACGATCTCGTCGTCGTTGACGCCGCGCATCGCGACGGCGTTGAGCTTGACGGGCGCGAGGCTGGCCGCGAGCGCGGCGTCGATCCCCGCGATGACGTCGTCGAGCCGGTCGCGGCGGGTCAGCGTCGCGAAACGGTCCCGGTCGAGCGTGTCGATCGAGATGTTGACGCGGGCCAGGCCGGCGTCGACGAGCCGCTGCGCGACGCGCGGCAGCGCGAGCCCGTTCGTCGTGAGGGAGAGCTCGACGGGCGTGCCTGCGTCGGGCGCGTCGTCGGGAGCGCGCAGCTCGGCGAGGGCGGCGACGACGTCGACGACGTCAGGCCGCAGGAGCGGCTCGCCGCCCGTCAGCCGGATCTCGCGGACCCCTGCGGCGACGGCGGCGCGTGCGATCCGCGCCATCTCGGGCGTCGTGAGCAGCGTGTCCTTCGGCAGCCACGGGACGCCCTCGGCAGGCATGCAGTAGAGGCAGCGCAGGGAGCAGCGGTCGGTGAGCGAGATGCGCAGGTCGCGGTGCACCCGGCCGAAGCCGTCGACGAGCGCGGGACGCGCGCCCTCGGTCCGGCGGGGTGCGGCAGGTGCGGGCTCGGGTGCCACGAGGCCGGGCCCGGGCGCCGGGTCCTGCGGCCGCACGAGCGGCACGGGCAGGAAGGTCACAGACCGACCCAGTGGTAGGTGCCGTCCCGCAGGATCTCCCGCTTCCACACGGGCAGCTCCGCCTTGACCGCCTCGACGAGCGCCTCGCACGTCTCGAACGCGAGCCGGCGGTGCGCTGCGGAGACGGCGGCGACGAGGGCGAGACCGCCGACGTCGAGCAGGCCTGTGCGGTGGGAGATCGCGACGAGCGTGCCGGGCGCTGCGACGCGGGCGACGACGTCGGCGAGGACCTGCTCGGCGTCGGGGTGCGCGGAGTACTCGAGGCTCGTGACCTCGCCGACGACTGACGGGTCGTGGTCACGGACCTGTCCGATGAACGTCACGACGGCGCCCGCGGCGCTGGCCCGCACGGCCTCGAGGTGCTCGTCGACGCTCAGCGGGACGTCGGTGACGCGCGCGAGCCGGACGGCGGTCGTGCTGGGCGCGGTCGTCATGCGCCGTCTCCTGTGTGGTCGCCGCCGTCGAGCTGGTCGAGGAGGTGCGGCAGGAGCGGCGCGAGCAGGTCGAGGCCGTCACGGACGCCGCCCTGCGAGCCGGGAAGGTTCACGACGACGCCGCGGCGCGTGCCGCCGTCGGGCCCGGGGACGTGCGCGACGCCCGCGAGGCCGCGGGACAGGAGCGCGGCCGGCACGGAGAGGGCGCCGCGGCGGCGCAGCTCTTCGGCGATGCCGGGGAGCTCGGCGTCGAGCAGGGGGCGCGTTCCCTCGGGCGTCTGGTCGCGGGGCGTCACGCCGGTGCCGCCGGTGGTGATGACGGCGCGAGCGCCGTCGACGAGCGCGGCCTCGATGCCCTCGCCCACCTGGGCTGCGCCGTCCGGCACGAGAGATGTCGTGACGTGGAAGCCGGAGGAGGTGAGGATCTTCGCGGCGAGCGGGCCCGACAGGTCGACCGCGTCCCCGGAGGCGCACCTGTCGGAGACGGTGATGACGTGGACGTGCCAGGCGGCTGCTGGGGTCACGTGGCGCCTCCTGGTGACGTGGTCGAGCGTTTCCGCAACGATACCGCCGTGAAAATCGTCGCGCGGCACGAGTCCATGCACTGCGCACGGCCCCGCACACGCTTCGGCCTTGCGCACGTCCGGGCCTAGGATCGCTCCCATCGTGAGTGCCACGTCCCTCATCGTCGAGACTCCAGGAGACCACCGGTGAACCGCCGACCGCTCGCCGCAGCCGCGGCGCTCGTCCTCGTCACGAGCCTGACCGCGTGCGCGGGCGAACGAGGGCCGGGTGGTGCCGAGCTCGCGGGGGACGAGATCGCGGTGTTCGCGGCAGCGTCCCTCTCGATCGCGTTCGAGGAGATCGGCAAGCAGTTCACGGAGTCGACCGGTATCGGCGTGACCTTCTCCTACGCCGGGTCGCAGGACCTCGCCGCGCAGGTCCTCGAGGGCGCTCCGGCCGACGTGCTCGCCACTGCCGACGAGCTGACGATGCAGCGCGTCGTCACCGAGGCGCCCGAGCTCGTCGTGGCTGAGCCCCGGTCCTTCGCGACGAACACGCTCATCATCGCCACCCCTCCCGGCAACCGCGCGGGCGTCACCTCGTGGGCAGACCTGGCCGACGACGACCTCGCTCTCGTCATGTGCGCGCCCGAGGTTCCGTGCGGAGCGTCGGCCAAGCGCGTCGAGGCCGCGACGGGTGTCCGGCTCCACCCCGTCTCCGAGGAGTCGAACGTGAGCGACGTGCTCGCGAAGGTGGTGGCGTGCGAGGCGGACGCGGGTCTCGTCTACGAGACGGACATCGTCACCGCGAAGGTGGACATCGTCCCGTGCCCCGAGTGCATCGAGGACAAGAACACGTACCAGGCTGCACCGCTCGCGGGTGAGCACCCCGAGGCCGCGCGCGCGTTCATCGACTTCCTCGTCTCGGAGATCGGGACCGGGGTGCTCCTCGGGCTGGGGTTCGGGGACACGTGACGCGCTCGCCGCGCAGCACGGCCTCGCGGGCGCCTGCCGTCCCGGTGCGACCGCCACGGTGGGTCCTCGTGCCGGCCGTGCTCGGGCTGCTGCTGGTCGCGGTGCCGCTCGTCGGCGTGGTGCTGAGGGTCGACCTCGCGCGTCTCCCCGAGCTCGTGACGAGCGAGGCGTCCCGCGCGGCGCTCGGCCTGTCGCTCCGGACGTCGCTCGCGACGACCGCGCTCTGCGTCGTGCTGGGCGTGCCGATCGCGCTCGTCCTCGCGCGCGGACGGGCGCGGTGGCTCTCGCTCGTGCGCGCGGTCGTGCTGCTGCCGCTCGTCCTGCCGCCTGTGGTGGGCGGTCTCGCGCTGTTGACGGCGTTCGGGAGGCGCGGCCTGCTCGGCCAGCACCTCGACGCGTGGGGCGTGTCGATCGCGTTCTCGACGACCGCCGTCGTGCTGGCGCAGACGTTCATCGCGATGCCGTTCCTCGTCCTCACGTGCGAGGGTGCGCTGCGCACGGCGGGGACGCGCCACGAGGCGGTCGCGGCGACGCTCGGGGCGCGGCCGTCGCGCGTGCTGTGGCGCGTCACGCTGCCGCGGCTGCTGCCGGGGCTCGCGGCCGGGGCGGTGCTCGCGTTCGCGCGGGCGCTCGGCGAGTTCGGTGCGACGTTGACGTTCGCGGGCTCGCTCCAGGGCACGACGCGGACGCTGCCGCTCGAGATCTACCTGCGACGCGAGTCCGACACGGACGCCGCGCTCGCGCTCGCGCTCGTCCTGATGGTCGTGGCGGCGGTGCTCGTCGTCGTCGCGTACGGCGCGACCGACCGGCGGGCTTCTCGCGCCGCACGCGAGGTGGCGCCGTGACCGCGCCTGCTGTGGACGTCGACGCGCACGTCGCGGGGCGTGTGCGTGCGGCGCTCACGGTCGCGGCGGGCGAGCGTGTCGCGCTCGTCGGGCCCAACGGGTCGGGCAAGTCGACGCTCGTCGAGCTCGTCGCGGGGCTCGTGCGGCCTTCCGCGGGCCGCGTCGGGCTGGGCGGCCGTACGGTGGCCGACGCCGCGACGTGGGTCCCGCCGCACGAGCGGCACGTGGGTCTGCTCGGGCAGGAGCCGCTGCTGTTCGACCATCTGTCGGTCGTCGACAACGTCGCGTTCGGGCTGCGGTCGCGGGGTGTGGCGCGGGGCCGCGCGCGGGCGGAGGCGGCGCGCTGGCTCGAGGCGGTCGGGCTCGCGGACCTCGTCGGTGTGCGTCGCGCGCGTCTGTCGGGCGGGCAGGCGGCGCGGGTCGCGCTCGCGCGGGCGCTGGCGTCCCGACCGCAGGTGCTCGTGCTCGACGAGCCGTCGGCGTCGCTCGACGTGCGTGCCGCGGCGCAGGTGCGTCACCTGCTCGCGGGCCAGGAGCGGCGCGCGACGCTGTTCGTGAGCCACGACGTCCTGGACGTGCTGACGCTCGCCGACCGCGTCGTCGTGCTCGAGGCGGGGGAGGTGGTCGACGACGCGCCGGTCGATCTCGCGCTGACGCTGCCGCGGTCGGACTTCGCGGCGCACTTCGCGGGTCTCGAGCGGGTGCGCGGCACGGCCGTCGCGGACGGGCTGCTGCTCGATGACGGGTCGCTCGTGCCTGGCGTCGCGACGTCGGTCCCGGGGGCTGTGCCGGGCTCTGGCAGCGAGGCGTGGGCCGTGCTCGCGCCGACGGCGCTGCGCCTCGTCGACGGGCCGGGTGGTCCGGGCGACCTTCCGCTCGCTGTCGACGGGGTCGAGCCGCGTGGGGACCACGCGCTCGTCCGCGGCCGGCTCGGCCAGGCGGAGGGAGCGCGCGTGTCCGCATGGGCGAGCCTCGCTGATGCGGCGCGCCTCGAGCGGGCGACCACGAGCGGCTTGCCCGACGGCGTCCTCGCACGTGCATGGTGCCGCGCGGACGCGTCGGGCGTCACGACCTACGCCCGCTGATGTCCAGCGCTGTGGCCTGCGCACCGACGCGGGCCTGGGTGCTTTCCCCTGCCCGATGGTGGATGAGTTCTCATTCCTAGGGATGATGACTCAGTCGGCCCTGCGCGCCAGAATCGCAGGGACAGACGGAACCAGGGGGCTCCATGAGCGACAACAGCATCATCATGGCCGTGCGCCGAGACCGCGCCGCGCCACCTGCCACGGGGACCCGGGGCACGCGCGTGCGCGTCCGGTCGCGCGTCGTCGCGGCCGTGCTCGCGGTCGAGGTCGTCGGCGCGGGCTGGAGCGTGCTCGCCCTCGCCTCGCGAGCGATCGCGGCCGCCGGTCTCGACGGGACCGCGAGCGCGGGCGTCCTGTCCCGTACCGGGGTGATCGTCGCGGCGATCGTGCTTGCTGGCGCGCTCGCCTCGACGGCGGAGGCCCTGTGGACGGGGCGCCTGCCCCGGACGCCCGCCCCGCTGCACGCCGTACGGACGTGGGCGACGGCGCTCGTGGTCGCCGCGCACGCCATCACGGTGTTCGGTGCTCTCATGCGGGACTCGTGGCTCGTCGCGCTCGTCTCTGCCGCGGTGTGCGCGGCGGTCGTCGTGGCGTGGTCCGCCGAGCCGGGCGTGCGGAGCTAGCAGGCCGCCCACAACCAGTGGCGGCGCGTGTCGATGACGCGCCGTGAGCGGTGTGCGCCCGGATGTCAGCCGGGTCGGACATCCTTGTCCGGTGCCGACCGTCGCCCTCCAACCTGCGCGTTCCCGTCCGTCCGTCCGTGGTTCCGCCCGCCCGCGCCGTCAGGCGGGGCGCGGCGGCCGGGCACGCGGGGCTCGACGCCGGACGGTCCGGCTCCTCGTGAGCGTCGCCGTGCTGCTCGGGGCCGTCCTCGCGGTCCTGCTGCTGGGCGGCCGCGCCCCCGGGGCGACGTACCCCGTGACGGCGGAGCAGCTCGCTCAGGTCCGCGCCGACCTCGCTACGCTCGCCGTGGTCGACGCTCCGCGCGCTCCTGCCTACGACCGGGAGGCCTTCGGCCCGGCGTGGGCGGACGTCGACCGCAACGGCTGCGACACCCGCAACGACGTCCTCGCCCGCGACCTGACCGCCGTGACGTTCAAGCCCGGCACGCAGGACTGCGTCGTCCTGAGCGGTCGTCTCGCTGACCGCTACACAGGTCAGGACGTCGAGTTCCGGCGGGGGCAGGACACGAGCTCGCTCGTCCAGGTCGACCACGTCGTCGCCCTCGCCGATGCCTGGCGCTCGGGCGCGCACGCCTGGACCGCCGAGGACCGCGCGCGGTTCGCGAACGACCCGCAGAACCTGCTCGCGGTCGACGGCACGGCGAACCAGGACAAGGGCGCGGCGTCTGCTGACGGGTGGCTCCCGCCACAGCGCGGATACCGCTGCCGGTACGTCGCAGCGCAGGTGACGGTCAAGGCGCGCTGGTCGTTGAGCGTGACGACCGCGGAGCGCCGCGCGATCGGGCGGACGCTCGACTCGTGCGTGACCGTGGAGACGCAGATCACGTCCGCTCGTCCACATTTCTAGACGCCCCTGATCCAGTTTGGCGGAACGGCGCGCAGCGCTGTACTTTCACCGGACCCAGCCCCCCGCTGCGCACCGCCGGCGCGCTGGTACGCCCCGCCGCTCGCCCCTTCGCACGAGCGTCACGCAGCACCCGAAAGGACACCCGTCCCATGTCGCTCCGCCTCACGCGACCCGCGTCCCGCGCGCTCGCCACCTCGCTCGCCCTCGGCGTCGTCCTCGCGCTCAGCGCGTGCGCGCCGGCCACGAAGGACGCGGCTCCCACGGCGAGCGTCGCCCAGGCCGACCCGAGCAAGACGCTCGACCAGGTCACGGTCGGCCTCAACGGGTCGCTCTCGACGCTGAACACCGGGCAGACCGGCATGATCCTCAACTACTACGTCGGCACGTCCTTCGCGGAGGGCCTCGTCGGCGTCGACGCCGACGGCCAGCTCGTCCCGGCGCTCGCCGAGTCGTGGACCCAGCCGGACGACACGACGTGGGTCTACCAGCTGCGCGACGCGACGTTCTCCGACGGCACCCCCGTCACCACCGAGGACGTCATCTTCTCGATCAACCTCTTCCGGGACGCCGAGAAGTCACCCTCGACGGCCTACTACTGGCCCGAGCTCGAGACCGTCGAGAAGACGGGCGACCGGGAGATCACGATCAAGCTCGCCGGCACGAGCGCGACGTTCGGCTGGACGCCGTCGGCCGCCGCAGGCCTGTACGTCACGTCGCAGAAGTCCTACGAGGCCGCGACCGCGTGGGGCTCCGCGCAGGACCTCCTCGTCGGCACCGGCCCGTACAAGGTCACCGAGTTCGCGCCTGACTCCCACGTCCAGCTCGAGCGCAACGCGAGCTACTGGGGCGCCGCGCCCAAGGCCGAGAAGCTCCGCTTCGACTTCATCACCGACGACTCGACGCGCCTCCTCGCGTTCCAGGAAGGCAAGATCGACCTCGCGCTCGGCGTGCCCGTCGACCAGGTCGACCAGTGGCAGAAGACCGAGGGCGCCCGCGTCGAGACGGTCTCGAGCCTCTCGTACCAGGGCCTGACGTTCGACTCGAACCTCGCACCGTTCGACGACGTGCACGCGCGCAACGCGGTGGCGCACGCGATCGACCGCACCGGCGTCGTCGAGGGCATCCTCAAGAAGAACGCCGAGATCGCGACCGGCATCACCTCACCCGAGCAGCTCGCGCTCAACGTCGGCGCCGAGGCCGCCGCGACCACCGTCGCGGGTCTGCCGCAGAAGGACTTCGACCTCGACAAGGCCAAGGCCGAGCTCGCGCAGTCAGCCACTCCCGAGGGCTTCACCGTGTCCCTCACCTACCCCGACTCCGACCCGAGCCTCGGCAAGGTCTCGCTCGCCCTCGCCGAGAACCTCAAGGAGCTCGGTATCACGCTCGAGGTCAAGGAGATCCCGTCCTCGCAGTGGGGTGCGGAGCTCGGCAACGGCGAGCAGCCTGTGTCGTGGATGTCCTACACGCCGCCGGTCCCGACCGACTGGCCGACCGACTGGCTGCTCGGCGAGTTCAACCCCGCGCTGTTCACGAACCCTGACATCTTCGCGCTGCAGGCCACCGCCGTGTCGACGACCGACCCCGCCGAGCGGGTCGACTCGGTGATCGAGGCGACCCGCCTCGCGCTCGAGAACACCTACTACGCTCCTGTGTTCTGGGGGACGTCGACGACCGCGGTCGGGCCGCGCGTCGTCGCCGAGGACTTCACGTCCTACTTCTTCCTCACGAGCTGGCCCGGACGCCTCGCCGCCACGAGCTGATCCCACCGAGCAGGACCGAGACACATGAACGTCGCCCGCTTCCTCGCGCGGCGCCTGGTCACCCTGGCCGCGCTGCTCGTCGTGCTGTCGTTCATCGTGTTCTCCCTGCTCTACGTGGCGCCAGGCGACATCGTGAAGAACCTCCTCGGGACGCGGCCCGCCGCCCCTGAGACGATCGCCGCGATCCGCGCCCGGTACCACCTCGACGACCCGTTCCTCGTCCAGTACTGGAAGTGGCTCGGCAGCGCGCTCACCGGTGACCTCGGCGAGTCCGTCCGCACGAGCGTCCCGGTCACGCAGATGTTCGGCGACCGCATCGGGGTGACGCTCCTGCTCACCGGGCTGGCGGCGCTCCTCGCGCTCGGCTTCGGGGTGCCGCTCGGCATCCGCGCCGCCCAGCGGCACGGGTCGGCGGTGGACCGCGGGATCGTCGCGACGTCGATCGTCGGGATCAGCGCTCCCGGCTTCGCGATCGGGCTCCTGCTGCTGTACGTGTTCGCGGTCATGCTCGGGTGGTTCCCGCTCTACGGGCTCGGCGAGCCGGGCCTCGACCGGCTGTGGCACCTCGCGCTGCCCGCGGTCGCGCTCGCGCTCGGCGTCGGAGCGATCGTCGTGAAGATCACGCGCACCGCCGTGCTGCGCGAGCTGAGCGAGGACTACGTCGCGTTCGCGCGCTCGCGCGGACTGGCGCCGTCGGCCGTGCGCTCGATGTACCTCCGTGGGGCCGCGACGCCGATCGTCACGAGCACGGGCCTCGTCCTCGCGGGACTGTTCGGCGGGTCGGTCCTCGTCGAGACGACGTTCGCGCTGCCGGGTCTCGGCGTGCTGCTCGCCGACTCGATCACGTTCAAGGACCTCCCCGTCGTCCAGGCGCTCACGCTCGTCATCGCCACGTTCATCGGTGTGACGACGGCCCTCGTCGACCTGTTCGCCGTGCTCGTCGACCCGCGCGTGCGCCGCGCGCGGGTGGCCTCGTGAGTGCCGTGACCGGGCGCAGGCCCGGCGCGGTCGCGCGTGCCACTCGCGCCCTGAGACGCCTCCCCGGCGTCGTCGCCGCATCGGTGCTCGTGCTGCTCGCCGTCGTCGTTCTCGTCGTG
This sequence comes from Flavimobilis sp. BM9, assembly GCF_058313055.1. Taxonomy (NCBI): domain Bacteria; kingdom Bacillati; phylum Actinomycetota; class Actinomycetes; order Micrococcales; family Jonesiaceae; genus Flavimobilis; species Flavimobilis sp. BM9. The sequence continues at coordinate 227,680 of NZ_JBZEMO010000002.1, forward strand.
CTGCCCGTCGCGCAGGGCGCGCTCGCGCAGGACATCACGCTCGGTGCGACGCCCGCCGGGACCCCCGGTCATGTGCTCGGGACGGACTCGCTCGGGCGCGACGTCCTCGCGCTCACGCTCGCGGGGGCACGGTCGGCCGTCGTCGGGCCCGTCGTCGTCGCGCTCGGCTCGATGCTCATCGGCGTGGTCCTCGGGACCCTCGCGGGCTACCGCGGCGGGTGGGTCGACGCGGTCGTCTCGCGGTACGTGGACCTCACGCTCGCGATGCCCGCCCTGCTGCTCGCGATCGTCGTCGCGGGCGTCGTCGGCGGCGGGTACTGGGTGACCGTCGCGGTGCTCGTCGTGCTGTTCTCCCCGGGTGACACGCGCCTCGTGCGGTCAGCCGTGCTGCAGCACGCGCACCGCCCGTACATCGAGTCGACGCGCGTCCTCGGCCTGCCTGCGCGGCGCGTGATGACGCGGCACATCCTGCCGAACGTGCGGCCGCTCGTGCTGACCAACCTGTTCCTCAACGTCGCGTACGCGCTCGTGAGCATGTCCGGCCTGTCGTACCTGGGCCTGGGCGTCGCGCCCGGCGACGCGGACTGGGGCCGCCAGCTCGCAGACGGCCGGGCGATCCTGTTCGACAACCCCGCCGCGTCCGTCGTGCCCGGGCTCGCGATCATCGTCACCGCGACGGCCGTCAACCTGGTGGGCGACTGGCTCGCGGAGCGGTTCGAGCACGGTGACCTGGGCATCGGGGAGATCGAGACGGAGGTGCGCGCATGAGCGGGACCTTCCTCGAGGTGCGTGGCCTGACGGTCCGCGCGGGCGAGCGCGTGATCGTCGACGCGGTCGACGTCGTGGCGGGGCGCGGCCGCACGCTCGGCGTCGTCGGGGAGTCCGGCTCGGGCAAGTCGATGCTCGTCAAGGCGCTCACGGGCCTCCTGCCCACGGGCGTCACCGCGACGGGCGAGGTCCTGCTCGACGGCACCCCTGTGGACCTCGGCGCGTCCGAGCGGGCCTGGGGGCGGGTGCGCGGCCGCCAGGTCGTCCTCGTCCTGCAGGACCCGTTCACGTCGCTCGACCCGCTGCGCCGCTGCGGGCGGCAGGTCATGGACTCGTCGCCCACGCGCGGACGCGCCGCCCGGCGCGCCGAGGTCGTCCGGCGGCTCGCCGAGGTCGGGCTGCCCGCGCGCGTCGCGCAGCAGTACCCGCACGAGCTGTCCGGGGGCATGCGCCAACGCGTCGCGATCGCCGCCGCGCTCGCGTCCGACCCGCAGCTCCTCGTCGCCGACGAGCCGACGACTGCCCTCGACGTCACGACGCAGCGCGAGATCCTCGACCTGCTCGCGTCCCTCCAGCAGGCGCGGGGCATGACGCTCGTCCTCATCACGCACGACCTCGGCCTCGCAGAGGAACGCTGCGACGACCTCGTCGTCATGCGCGGCGGCGCGATCGTCGAGCGCGGCCGCGCGGCCGACGTGCTCGCCGCACCGCAGCACCCGTACACGCAGGCTCTCGCGGAGGCCGCGCGCGGCCGTCTGCGCACCTCCGGCGAGGTCGCCGAGACCCGTCTCGCCCTGCGCGTCTCCGGCCTCGTCAAGCAGTTCCGCGGAGCGCAGGAGCGCGCGGTCGACGACGTCACGATCGAGGTGCGCGACGGCGAGTGCGTCGGGGTCGTCGGGGAGTCCGGCTCGGGCAAGACGACCGTCGCCCGCTGCGTCGTCGGGCTCGAGACGCCCGACGCGGGCACGATCGAGGTCCGCGCGCCGGGCACGGCTGCGGCCGCGGACGGCCTCGTCGCGACGACCGCGCTCACGCCCGCGCAGCGGGCACGCACGGTCCAGATCGTCTTCCAGGACCCGTACTCGGCGCTCAACCCTGCGCTCACGATCGGTGCGATGCTGCGCGAGGCGCTCGACGTCGCGGCCGCGGGCGACGCCGAGCGACGCACCGTCGAGGACCTCCTCACGATGGTGGGCCTCCCCGCCTCGTACGCCCGGCGTCGGCCTGCGCGCCTCTCGGGCGGCGAGCGGCAGCGCGTCGCGATCGCCCGCGCCCTCGCGCCCGCGCCGCGGGTCCTCGTGTGCGACGAGTCCGTCTCCGCTCTCGACGTGTCCGTCCAGGCGCAGGTCCTCGACCTCCTCGCGCGGCTACGCGCCGACCTCGGACTGACGATCCTGTTCATCTCGCACGACCTCGGCGTCATGCAGCAGGTGACCGACCGCGTCTACGTCATGCGCGGCGGCCGGGTCGTCGAGGCTGGCCCGACGTCGCGCGTCCTTTGCGAGCCCGAGCACCCGTACACGCGCGCCCTGCTCGACGCGGTTCCCGGCGCGCCCGGCGCCGCCACGTCGGCGACCGCCGCCCCGACCACCACGGAGGTATCCGGTGACTGACTCCCGCCCCGCCGACGTCCTCCTCGTCGGCGCCGCCGTGTTCGACGGCGACCCGACGTCGACGTCCCGCCCCGCCTCGGTCGCGGTGCGCGACGGGCGCATCCTCGCCGTCGGCCCCGACGCCGAGGTACGTGCGCACGCCGGGCCGTCGACGCGCGTCGTCGACCTGACCGGGCGCATGCTGACGCCCGGCTTCCAGGACACGCACGTCCACCCCATCCTCGCGGCGAGCATGGACCGCCGCCTCAACGTTCTCGGCGAGCGCACCCTCGCCGGGACGCTCGAGGCGATCCGCGCCTACGCCGCCGCGCACCCCGAGGACGAGTGGGTCACCGGCTGGGGCTGGAACGCCGACCTGTTCGAGGGCGGCCTCCCGACGCGCGCGCAGCTCGACGCGGTCGTGCCCGACCGCCCAGCGCTCATCCACCGCGGTGACGGTCACGCGGCGTGGGCGAACACGCTCGCGATCGCGGCGGCGGGCCTTGACGACGACGGGTCCGGCCGTCCGGTCGCCGACCCGCCCGGCGGGCGTGTCGAGCGCGACGCGGACGGTCGCGCAGCGGGCGTCCTGCAGGAGTGGGCGACCGGACTCGTCGAGCGGCTGATCCCCGAGCCCGACGTCGCGACGCTCCGACGCGACCTCGTCGCCGGCCAGGCTGCGCTCCTCGCGGTCGGCATCACGGCGTGGCAGGACGCGTCGGTGCTCACCGCGGACCAGGAGGCGTACGAGCGCGCCGAGGCGGACGGCGAGCTGCTCGGCACGGTCGTCGGGGCGCTGCGATGGGACCACCGCCGCGGCATGGAGCAGGTCGCCGAGCTCGTCGCGCGCCGGGCGCGCTCGCACGGGCCGCGCTTCCGGCCGACGTCCGTGAAGATCATGCTCGACGGCGTCGTCGACGGGTCGCTGACCGCCGCGATGATCGACCCGTACCTCGACGTCGACGGGTCGGCGAGCGGGAACAGAGGCGACACGTACTTCGAGCCGAGCCACCTCGACGAGGTCGTCGCGGCGCTCACCGCCGAGGGCTTCCAGGCGCACTTCCACGTGATCGGCGACCGGGCGGTGCGGCTCGCGCTCGACGCGCTGGAGCGCGCCGCTGCCGCGCACCCCGATGTGGTCGACGACGAGGGCCGGCTGACGACGCGGCCGATCCTCTCCCACGTGCAGGTAGTGCACCCTGACGACCGGGCTCGCTTCGCCCGGGTGGGCGCCGTCGTCTCCGCGCAGCCCCTGTGGGCGAACTGCGAGGACGTGCAGACCGAGCTGACCATCCCGTTCCTCGGCGACGAGCGCACGACGTGGCAGTACCCGTTCGCGTCGCTCCAGCGGGCGGGCGCCGTCCTCGCGGGTGGCTCGGACTGGCCCGTGTCGACGCCGGACCCGGTCCAGGCGATCCACGTCGCCGTGAACCGCCGACTGCACGGCGAGGAGCGCGCAGCGCTCGGGCCCGACGAGGCGCTCACCCTCGCGGAAGGTCTCGCCGCGTACACCTCCGGCGCGGCGTGGGCGAACGGGCTCGACGGCGTCGCCGGGCGGATCGAGCCCGGGTTCGTCGCCGACCTCGCGGTCGTGGACCGCGACCTGTTCGCCGTGCCGGCCGACGAGATCGGGGCGGCGCGCGTGGTCCAGACGTGGCTGGCCGGGGTCGTCGTCCACGACGAGGATTGACGCATGAGGCCCTGCTCCGTCACTCCCGTCGCCAGCCGTGAGGCGCGCGCGTCCCTATACGACGCCGTCCTGAGCCCGTCGTTCGGCCCGGAGGAGCTGCCGCCGCGCGAGCAGTTCCTCGCGTGGACCGCGCGCGACGAGCTCGAGGTGCTGCTCGCGACCGACCCGGAGACGGCCGAGACGCTCGGGTGCGCGGTCGTCGCGCTGCGCCAGGGTGCGCCCGAGGTGGCGCTGCTCGCGTGGCTCGCCGTGCGGCCGGGCCTGCGCGGCACCGGCACGGGGGGCGCGCTGCTCGACGCTGCGATCGACCTGGCGCGTGACGCGGGCGCGCACCTGCTGCTCGCGGAGGTCGAGGACCCGCGGAAGCACCCGGCGTCGGCCGACCACGGCAACCCGTGGCGCCGCCTCGGCTTCTACGCCCGGAACAACCTCGCGCTCCTCGACCTCCCGTACTTCCTCCCCCCGATGGCGCCCGGGCAGGAGCGAGTGCCGGACATGCTGATGCTCGCGAGCGTCCTGCACGACGGCGCGGACTCGCCCGAGGTGCTGCGGCCCGCGCTCGTCGCGTTCCTGCGGGCGTTCGTCCCGCGCCTCGACGGCGACGACCCGGACCATGACGCGCTGCTCGCGGCAGCCGCCGAGGTCACGGCTGAGCCGCTCGCCGACGTGCTGGAGCGCGCCGGGCGGTAGCCGCGCCGGGCGGCAACGCTGCGCAGAGCGCTCACGGCGGGTCTGCACGGTCGTGTCACAGCCTCGTGGCAGCATCGAAGCGTGCCTGGATATGCCGTGATCGACACCGAGACGACGGGGTTCTCCCCGCGCACCGGTGACCGTGTCATCGAGATCGCGGTCGTGCGGCTCGACCGGGACGGTGAGGTCGTCGACACGTGGGAGACGCTGCTGAACCCGGGTCGTCCGGTGGGGCCGACGCACGTGCACGGGCTGACGGCGGCTGACGTCGAGCATGCGCCCCGCTTCACGGAGGTGGCCGAGCACGTGGCTGCGCTCCTCGCGGGCCGGGTCGTCGTGGGGCACAACGTGGACTTCGACCTGCGGTTCCTCGAGAACGAGTTCCGGCTCGCGCAGTTCCCGTTCCGGGTTCCCGGGCGGCTGTGCACGCAGCAGCTCGCGAAAGCGCACCTGCCGGGCCCCAAGCGGACGCTCGCCGTGTGCTGCGAGCAGGCCGGCGTGATCAACGAGCATGCGCACTCGGCGCTGGGCGACACGCTCGCGACGGCGGAGCTGTTCCGGTTCTTCCTGCGTCAGCACCCTGCGGGGGTGCCGTGGGTGGACGAGCTCGCGGCGGCGGCGCTGACTGCTCCGGCGGACGACCTGTTCGCCGAGCTGTTCGACGTCGCGCTCACCGCTCCGCGGACGCTGTCGCGGTCCGCGCTCGCCTGAGCGAGGCTCCCGCCCTGCGCGGGTCCGCGGGGTTGCTCTGCGCGGGCAGTCGTACCTGGCGACTCACCGGTGCGTCGGCCCGCCGGTGCGCCGGCCTGCCGGTGCGTCGGCGGTTCAGTCGGCGCTCCAGGTCCAGTGCCAGGGCTCGTCGATGATCGTCTCGTGGAACCCGAAGCTGGGGGCGTTCTCGCGCATCCAGATGAGCGCTTCGGTGTCGAGGGTGAGGTCGACGCTCGTGCCGTCGCCGTGCTCGCTCTCGCCGAGGGGTGCGGCGCGTCCGCCGTCTTCGAGGAGGCCGAAGCGTCTGATCATCTCGGCTTGCTCGTCGAGATCGCGGTAGGCGGAGTTGACGGTGAGGTCGAGGTCGGCGTCGCGGGCGGCTCGCTCGAGCTTGGTGAACGCTGCGGCTGCGGGGGCGATGAGGCGGTGGCCGGTGTCGATGGTGACGAGCTGGTCCTCGGGGATCCGGCCGTTGATGTTCGCGGGGGTGGTCGTGCTCGCGGCGGCGGGCTCGCCGCTGGTCCAGTCGAGGAAGCTGCGGGCGCCGACGACCCCTGCGGTGGCGAGGGTGACGAGCGCGAGGATGGCGAGGGTGAGCCGGACGCGGGACATGCTGCGACGTTATGGCTGGTCGGCGGGGCGGGGCATCGGTCCGGGGTGGGAGCCTGGCGGGTGGCGTGTACTCCTGGGAGGGGACATCACGGTGCCGGAGGTGCCGGTCAGGAGGGTGCCTGAGGTGCTGGTCAGGCTCCGGCGAGGACGGTGATGCGGGATGAGCCGTCGGGGGTGCGGCGGACGCTGATGCGGTCGGCGATGGCGCTCTTCATCGCTTCGACGTGAGAGACGACTCCGACGGTGCGTCCACCGGCGCGGAGCTTGCCGAGCTCGGCCATGACGAGGTCGAGGGTGGCGGGGTCGAGGGACCCGAAGCCTTCGTCGACGAAGAGCGTGCCGAGGTCGATGCCGCCGGACTCGGCGGTGACGACGTCGGCGAGGCCGAGGGCGAGGCAGAGCGAGACGTAGAAGGTCTCTCCGCCGGAGAGCGTGGCGGGTTCGCGGGCGGTCTCGGTGGTGTGGTCGACGATGCGCAGGGAGAGGCCGAGGCGCCGGCCGCCGCGGGACTCCTTCTCGGTGGACCGCTGCACCTCGTACCGGCCGGAGGACATCTGCCGGAGGCGGTCGTTGGCGGCGGCGAGCACGTCGTCGAAGCGGCGGGCGAGGACATACGTGGAGAGCGTGAGAGCGGCGGAGTTGTCGGCTGTCGCGGCTGAGGCGAGGTTGGCCATGCGGATGACGGGGGCGAGCGCGTCTCGTTCGGCGCGGGAGGCGTCGAGGGCGGCGCGCACGCCGGCGGCGGCCTTGCGGGCGCGAGCGAGGGTCTCCTCGGTGAGGGCGACGAGCCGCTTGTCGTGCTCGAGAGCTTGAGCTGCGGCGGCGAGGATCGCTTCGGCCTGAGCAACCACGTCGGCGGTCGCGTCGGGGCTGAGGTCGGGGGGCAGCGTGGCGATCTCCGGGCGGGCGAGGCCGTCGCGGACGGCGGCATGGGCGTTCTCCCGCTCGGCGACCTGTGCGGCGAGGCGCTCGTGCTCGTTCTTGTCGAGGGCCGCAGCACGGGCGGCGTCTGCGCTGTCGAGCTGCTCCTGGTCGAGTGCGGTGCGGGCGGCTGTTGCGAGGCGGGCGTGGGTCTCGTGGGCGCGGCGGTGCTCGGCCGCCGCGTCGAGGAGGTGCTCGAGGAGCCGGGTCTGCTGCTCGAGGTCGCTGCGCACGTGCGCGAGCGTCACGTCGCCGTCGCCTTCACCGTCCCTGTCGCAGTCGCTGAGGTTCGCGGCTGGGTCATCGTCACCGAGGGCGCCTCGGGTGAGGTGGTCGGTCTCGGCGGCCTCACGGGCGCGGCGGACGGTGTCGCGGTCCTGCTCCAGGACGGTGCGCGTCTCGGCGTTAGCGGCGCTCTCGGCGGCGATCCGGGACTCGAGCGCGGCGACGTCTGCGCGCATGCGGGTGGTCTCGGCGTCGTGCTTCTCGATGGTCGCGGTGAGGGTAGCGAGGCGGGTGACGGCACCTTCGGCTTCGACGAGCGCGTCGCGGGCGGTCTCGACGGCGGCGAGGGCGTCGACGCTGGTCGCGTCCTGCGCGGCGGAGCGGAGGCGTGCGAGCTCGGCGTCGAGGCGGGCGCGGGCGTCGCGGGCGTCGGCGAGGGCACGCTCGGCTGTCTCCCGCTCGGTCGCGGCAGCGTCGACCTGCTCGGGCGACACGTGGTCGTCGCTCACCGCGGCGGGGTGGGGGTGCTCGGTGCCGCCGCAGACGGCGCACGGCTCGCCGGGGACGAGCTGTGTCGCGAGCTCGCCCGCGATGCCGTCGATGCGGGCGCGCCGCAGGCGGGCCTCGAGCTCGACCGCGGCCAGGGCGGTCTGTGCTGCCTCGCTCACGATCGTGTCGGCGGCGGCGATGCGGGGGGCGAGGGCGTCGACGGCGCGTGCGGCGGCGAGCCGCTGCTCGGCGCTCGTGAGTGCGGCACGTCGGGCGTCGACGAGCGCTGCTGTGACGGTCGCGTCCTTCACCTGCGTGGCGAGCGCGTCACGCTCAGCGGGACGGTCGGTGAGTGCGGCCAGGCTCGCGGTGTGGTCCTGACGCAGCCTGTCGACCGCGAGGTCTCGCACGTCGAGCGCGGCGGCGCGCCCGACGAGGTCACGTTCGATCGTGACGAGGTGGCGGAGCTCGCCGTCTCGAGCGCGGCGCGCGTCGATCTCGTGCCGCAGCGTCGCGTCCGAGGGCGTGAACGGCACCAGGCTGTCGTCGTCGGGTCCGCCGCCGTGAGGGGCGCCGTCCGCCGCGTCGGGGCGGGTCGCGGTGAGCCACGCGTGCAGCACGGGGTGCTCGTGCGCGTCGGCGAGGGCGTTGTCGAGCGTGGTCGCGGCCTTTGCGAGGTTCCCGGTGGCGAGCTCGAGCTCGTCGAGTCGCGGGAGGACGACAGCCGCACGGCGGGCGGCGTCGAGGCGCTGCACCCGGAGGGCATGCTCGGCGGCTCCGGCGGCGAGCTCGTCGCGGCGGGCGTGCAGCTCGTGGCGTGCGACGACGAGCCGGTGCGTCGTCATCGCAGCGGCGTGCTTCTCGCTCGCCTCGGCGTGGGCTGCGGTGGAGCGCGCGCACCCGGCGATGAGGCGCTCGTGCTCGGCGCTCAGCGTCGACAGGTGGCCGTCGAGCGTGGTCGTCAGTTCTTCGGCCCCGACGACGGAGCCCGCGAGGCCCGAGACTACCTCGGCATCTTCTGGTTCGAGGCGTGCAGCCTCGATGAACGTCGCGGCGGCGCGGCCGATGCTGTGCTCCGCGGCAGCGACGCGACGGTCGGCCTCCTTGCGGGCTTCGACGAGCTCGTTCTGGATGCGCTGGTAGATCTCCGTGCCGAACACGCGCTGCAGGAGCGCGGACCGGTCCTCGGGCTTGGCGCGCAGGAAGCTCGCGAACTCGCCCTGGGGCAGCACGATCGTCTGGACGAACTGCTCACGGCTGAGCCCGAGGATCTGGGTGATCGCATCCCCGACCTCGTCGGCGCGGCTGCTGAGGAGATGGCCCGGAGCCTGGTTGCCCGGGTCCTCGCTCGTTTCGAGCGCCTCGGCGTCGGCAGCGGAGAGCTGCCACAGGTTGACCTTGGTCTGCTGGCGGGTGGTGCCGGTCCCGCGCTGCTTGGGCCGGTCGTAGGCAGGGCTGCGACGCACCCGGTACACGCCTGCCGGGACCTCGAGGACGAGGTCGACGTAGGACTCGACCTCAGCGCGGACGTGCGTCGAGCGCAGCCGGTCCTCGCTCGCGCCCGCGGACGCGACCTTGCCGTAGAGCGCGAAGACGATCGCGTCGATGATCGTCGACTTGCCTGCGCCCGTCGGCCCTTCGAGGAGGAAGAGGCCGCCCTCGGCGAGGCGGGCGAAGTCGATCGTGAACGCGTCCTTGAACGGACCGATCGCCTGGAGCGTGAGGGAGCGCAGCTGCATCAGGCGCTCCTCTCCGCGGCGAGGACGTTCTCGAGCGCGCGGCGCAGCACAGCCCGCTCGGTCTCGTCGGGCGCTGCGGTCTCGCCACCCCCGCGGACGTGGGCGACGAAGTCGCAGCAGACGTCGAACGGGTCTGCCGCCGCCACGCGCGGCGCCTCAGCCCCGTCACCAGCGCGCGCGGGCGGCTCGTGGAGCACAGCGAGCGCGTGCGGCATCCGGGCCCGCACCCGCGCCACGAGACTCTCCGGGCGGGACGGGTCTGTCACGTGGACGCGCGTCCAGCAGTCCACGTGCGCCTCTCCGAGCTCACCGAGGATCTCCTCGAGCGTCCCGCGGACCTCCGTCAGGCGGCGGGGCACGGGCGCCTCGATCAGCTCGGGCTCGCCGTGCACGCCGTCGGCGCGCAGGTCCACGACGACGCTCGACTTCCGGTGGTTCATCTCCGAGAACGAGTACGCGAGCGGCGAACCCGAGTACCGCGCGACCGTCCGCCGCCCGTCCAGATCGGCGACCGGGACGCGCTGCGGGCCGTGCAGGTGCCCGAGCGCGACATAGTCGACACCGCGGAGCGCACCCGACGGCACCGAGTCGACGCCGCCCACGCGGATGTCCCGCTCCGACTCGCTCACCTCGCCGCCCACGACGAACGTGTGCGCCGCGAGGACCGTCGGCACGGGCGCGCCCCCGCGCGCCCGGCGCCGGGTGACGTCCGCGCGCACGCGTTCCATCGCGGCGGTCGTCACCGCCTCGTGGGACCGTGCGAGCGGTCCGTCCTCCCCCGCGAGCTCGTGACGTGCGTCGTCCGGGTCGAGGTACGGCAGCGCGTACACGAGCGCGCCCAGCCCACCCTCGGCGTCGTGCAGCTCGACCGCCGTGCCCACGTCACGCGATCGCGCCCGCACGTGCAGGCCCTCCCGCATCAGGTCCGCGCCGAAGCCGAGGCGCGCCGCCGAGTCGTGGTTGCCCGGCGACACGACGACCTGCGTGACCTCCAGCAGGCGCCGCAACGCGCTCGACAGCAGCTCGACCGCCTGCACCGGCGGGATCGCGCGGTCGTACACGTCCCCAGCCACCACGACCGCGTCGATCCCCTCCGACCGCACCACCTCGACCAGGTGGTCGAGGTACGCCGACTGGTGGTCCAGCAGGTCGACGCCGTGCAGCGTCCGGCCCAGGTGCCAGTCGGAGGTGTGGAGGATCCGCATGCCTGGCACGCTATCCGCTACCACCGACACGACCGGACAGGCCGGCCACCGGATGCTGGGTGCACCCCGGGACGTCGGTCGCCACCAGCCGAGACGCCACATACAAGTCCTCACCTCCGCGCGTCGCCGACCGATGGGTGTCGTAGCCGTGCCACACCCAGGTCGGCCTGGCCCACGAAGGTGAGGGCGAGACGCTGTGTTCTCGTTGAGTGAGATCCGGGCTCTGGACGAGTCCGACTTCCCGTTCCGCGAGGCCTGGGAGGCAGACGAGCCGCTCTACCGCGACACCCCGCGGCTGGGCCGCACCGTCCAGCTCCACACGACGCCCGACTGCCCCGCCGCGCGCAAGGCGAAGCTCTTCGTGCCGTGGGACCTCACACGGTCCGAGCCCGGCGCGACGTGCGCGGCCTGCGCCGTCGACGACTCCGAGGAGCAGGTCGCGATGCGGCGCACGCCCGGCCTCATCGACGTCATACGGGACGTCCACGTCTGGGTCCGCGCCGTCGACGAGCTGCAGGGCGCCCACCACGAGCGCGCCCGCCAGGTGCTCCTCGCCGACGCCCTGGACGTCCTGCGCTCCCCCTTCCTCGCACGCGGTGCGACGTCCTGGATGCCTATCGAGGTCGACCGCGACGCGTGGAACGAGTGCGGCCTCGAGCGCGGCACCTACGTACGCGACTGGATCACCCGCAAGTACGACGAGGCGTGGGCCATGGTCTCCGCCGTACAGTCCGAGATCCTGCGGGAGCGCGACAAGGACGAGAAGAAGGTGTGGGTGCTCATGAGCATGTCCCACCCGCTCGAACCGGTCGCCGCCTGGACCCGCTCCTTCACGCCGTCGCCGCGGTTCCGCATCGCGTCGCCGCCCGTCGTCGTCATGGACCAGATCCCTCCCCACCGCGACACCTTCCTCCTCGGGCCGTACGACGGCGAGATCAAGAAGGACGTCTGGCAGACGTTCGTCGAGCTCCTCGACGCCCACGCCGCGGGCCTCTTCGGCCTCGACCGCGACGAGGCGATGTACGACCACGTCCGCAGCCTGTTCGACGCCGCGCAGCGCGCGGGCGACTTCCCCCGCTTCAACCTCGCCCGCGAGCGTCGGCGCGAGGAGGAGCACCAGCGCGCTCTCGAGCGCGCCGCCGCGAAGGCCGCGAAGGAGGCCGCCGAGGCGGAGGCCGCAGAAGCCGCTGCGGCAAAAGCCGCGGCCGCGCAGACCCCGAGCGCTGACGCTGAGGACCAGCACGACGACGTCGCACAGCCTCCCGTGGCGCCCACCACCGAGCCCGACGGCGACGCCCTCACCCGCGCGTGACGCCGCGCGCACCCTGACCTGGCGCGCGATAGCCTCACAGCACCGCCCAGGGAAGGAACCGTCACATGTCCGCCGCCACGCCTGAGTCACGGCCGCACGTCAACCTCGCCGTCCTGATCGACGCCGACAACGCCGCCGCCGCCATCGTCGAGGGCCTCTTCGAGGAGATCGCGCGCTACGGCGTCGCGAGCGTCAAGCGCATCTACGGCGACTGGACGCAACCCAACCTCGGCGGGTGGAAGAAGGTCCTGCTGGACCACTCGATCCAGCCGATGCAGCAGTTCGCGTACACGCACGGCAAGAACGCGACGGACAGCGCGCTCATCATCGACGCGATGGACCTGCTGTACACGGGCCGGTTCGACGGGTTCTGCCTCGTGTCGTCCGACTCCGACTTCACGCGGCTCGCCTCGCGCCTGCGCGAGGAGGGCCTCACGGTCTACGGGTTCGGTGAGCGCAAGACGCCGAAGCCGTTCGTCTCCGCGTGCGACAAGTTCATCTACACCGAGCTGCTGCGCGCGGACGCGCACCCGGTCGACGCGCCCGCCGACGCGCCCGCCGAGGCACCGGCCAAGGCGACCCGGGCTGCGAAGAAGGACAAGGCCGAGCCCGCCGCGAAGGCGGAGCCGGTCAAGGAGGACACGAAGGACGACGCGAAGGCGTCGCCCGTCCCGATCCGGCTCATCACGAAGGTCATCGACGACGTGTCGGACGACGACGGCTGGGCGTCCCTCGGCGTCGTCGGGCAGAACCTCACGAAGCTGCGGCCCGACTTCGACCCCCGCCTCTACGGCTTCTCCAAGCTGAGCGCGCTCATGAAGGCGCAGCCGCGCATCGAGTCGCGAGAGAGCAACAAGCACGTCGAGGTCCGCGTCCGCCAGCGCTGACCGCGGCGCAGCGGGCGGAGGGCAGGCGTCGACCCACCGCCGCGCCCCTGCCCCGGGTGAGTCCGTCTGTACCAGCGCGAGTCCAGGGGTCGCAGCCGACGGACTCGGCTGGGACCGACGGACTCGGCTGGGACCGACGGACTCGTGGCGTGGCGTGGCAGGGCGAGCGGCCCGCGGCGACCCTGTCCGGCTCGAGGCCGTATCTCAGGCGCGCCGTGCCTCAGGCGCGCGGCGTCTCCGGGTCCGTCACGTCGGCGACCGTCGCGCCGAGCGCGGCGACGAGCGCGGCGGCGTCGACGGTCGCACCGGCCCCGTGCGTGCCCGCCCCGATCGACACGGTGCCCTGCAGCGTCTCGTCCGCGATGACCGGTAGCGCGGTGCGGGACCCGAACGGCGTGATCGTGCCGCGCTCGTAGCCGGTGACGTCGAGCGCGCCCGCGGCGTCGGGCATCGTCATGCGGTTGACGCCCAGGTACGCGCGGAGCTTCTTCCAGGAGATCTCGCGCCCGCCGGGCACGAGCACGAACAGGTGGTCGCCCTCGCCGCGGCGCACGACGATCGTCTTGACGATGCCCGACGGCGTGACGCCCCGTGCCGCGGCCGCCTCCTCGAGCGATCGCACGCGCCCGTGCCGGGTGATCGTGAAGTCGATCCCGGACGCCTCGAGAGCCGCGCGGGCTCGCGCGAGCCCTGCGTCGTCGTCGGGCACGTCGGAGCTGCTGTCGTGGGCTGCCATGTCCCCACGCTACGCCGGGCCGCCGGCACGCCTCCGCGAGGTAGGGCCGTCCACGGGAGGTAGGCACGTCCACGCGAGGTAGGGCCGTCCACGTCGGGTAGGGCCCTGCAAGGCCCTACCTCGCGTCAAACCCCCTACCTCGCGCCCAACGCCCTACCTCGGCGCAGCGGCGACCCTCGCCGCTATTGCCCCGTGCCCTGCGGCGGGAGGTGGACCTTCGTGCCCTTCCAGCGTCGGCGCAGCCAGCGGTCGTGCGACGCGACGACGACGGCGCCGGGCCATCCGTCGAGCGCGTCCATGAGCTCTTCGGCGAGCGTGAGCGACAGGTGGTTGGTCGGCTCGTCGAGGAGCAGCACGTGGGGGCTGTGCATGACGATCATCGCGAGCACGACCCGCCGCCGCTGCCCGACGCTCAGGTCGCCGATCCGCCGGTCGAGGTCGTTCGCGGCGACGAGCCCGAAGTCCCGCACGCGGTCGCTCGCGGCCGCACCCGCCATGAGGGTGAGCAGCTCGCGCGGCGTGCGCTTCTCACCGGCGAGGTGCAGGTCCTGCTCGAGCAGCGCGATCTCGACGCCGTCGGCCCGCCGCACGGTCCCGGACGTGAGCGCCAGGTCGCCCGCGAGCACGTGCAGGAGCGTGGACTTGCCCGCGCCGTTCGTCCCGGTGACGAGCAGGCGGTCGCCCGCGCGCACGCGCAGCCTGCCCTGGCCTGCGGCCAGGAGGTCGAGCCGTCCCTGCACGACGCCGCGGCGCACCTCGAGCACGACCGGCGCCTCGCCGTCGGGCCCGGGCGTCAGGGCGCGCCCGCGGGGCGGCGCGAACCGCAGCGGCACGGGCGGGCGCGGCACCTGCTCGGCCTCGAGGGTCTCGAGCCGGGTGCGGGCGTTGCGCACGCGGCGGGAGACCTGGCCTTCGACGCGGTCGCCGCGCTTGCCGTACGCCATCTTGTTGCGGTCGGTCATCTCGCGGTCGTGGCCGACCTGGCGGGCCCGCACCCGCACGGACTCGCGCAAGGACGCGAGCTCGTCCTGCTCGGCGTCGTACTGCGCCTGCCAGGCGCGGCGCTCCTTGGCCTTCGCCGTGAGGTAGTCGCGGTAGCCGCCGCCGTACCAGGTGGTAGCGGTGCGGCCCGCTGCGGCGGCCTCGCGGGTCGGGTCGAGGTCGACGATCTCGGTCGCGACCTCCTGGAGGAACACGCGGTCGTGGCTCGCGAACAGCACGGCGCCGGGGAGCGCGCGCAGGGCGTCGGCGAGGAACTCGGCCGCGGTGTCGTCGAGGTGGTTGGTCGGCTCGTCGAGGACGAGGGCCTCGGGCTGGCGGATGAGCAGGGCCGCGAGGCCGAGGCGGGTGCGCTGGCCTCCGGACATGTGGGCGATCCGACGGTCGTGGCCCAGGTTGGCGAGGTCGAGCCCTGCCAGCGTCCGGGCGACGCGCACGTCGGCGTCCCACACCTGGGCTGCCTCGGCGCGGGCGAGGGCGGCGGCGTACCGGGCGTCGGCGTCATCCCGTGCTTCGTCGGGTGCAGCGTCGACGGCCGCGGCGGCGGCCTCGAGCTCGGCGGTCAGGGCGCGGACGTCCGCGAGCGCGGCGTCGAGCAGGTCACCGACGACGGCGTCACGCCCGAACGGCGGTTCTTGGTGCAGGTAGCCGAGGCGTGCCGGGCGCCTCACGGTGCCTGCGTCCGCGTCCTCGACGCCGGCGATCAGGCGGAGCAGCGTGGACTTGCCGACGCCGTTCTCACCGACGAGCCCGACGCGGTGGCCGGGGTCGACGGCGAGGTCGACGTGTGCGAGGACCGTGCGGTCCCCGTAGGACTGGGAGAGGTCTGACGCGAGGAGCATCGCGGACACGGGTCACCTGCCGGGGTCGAGGGAGTCGGGCGGGGCAGGTCAGATCCACATGCCGCTGAGCCTAGCCGGGGGTCCCGGCGTCGTCCGACTGATTATCCGTGAGCTGCCACGGGGTGCGGAACAGCCTGGCGACGTACATGCCGACGACCACGACGCCGCAGAGGACCGCGATGACGAGCATCGCCTGGCCGAGGGGGACGGTCCCGCCGCCGGCGATCCACAGCTCGGCGCGTGACGGCGGCGGGGTGGGTGAGGCGCTCGGGTCGGGTGTCGCGGTCGGGAGGATCTTGCCGCGACGCGCGGCCTCCTGGCTGCGGGCGTCGCCGGGTGCGACGGCCATGGCCATGCCCCAGGGGAGGGCGACGGCGTAGATCGCGCCGAGCACGACGGCGGGTGTCGGCACGTAGCGGTGCATGCCGCGCAGGGGGGAGAGGTCGGACATGAACCCGTGCAGGGCGACCACGACACCTGTGAGGTACAGCACGGCCCAGCCCAGGAGGAGGGGGGCGTGCAGGGTGGTCTGCTCGTCGGTGAGCCAGATGACGGGGGCGAGGAGCGGGAGGACGAGCATGAGCAGCCCGACGGCGGCGTCGCCCGGGGCCGGAGGCGTGCAGAGCCGGCCGTCGTCGGCGCGGGTCGCGGGGATGTCCGTGAACACCATGACCAGACACTAGCGGCTGTGTCGCGCCTGGTGGGCGTGGCGCGAAGGGCGGTCTCTCAGCGATCGACGGACGCTGCCGATGGGACCTTCGGCCGCACCTAGGTGTTTTCACCTATGGCAGCGGCGGCGGCGCGCGACCCCGGCACGTCGGACCGAGGAGGAGAGAGCGATGGCGATCAGCGACACGATACGAGCAGCGGCACACCGCATCCGAGCGGTGGCGACCGACGAACGCGCGTACCTCGACGCAGAAGACCTGGAGAGCTACGCCGAGCGCGCGGACGTGCTGCCGCCGTGCGACGCGTGTGACCACGGCGGGTGTGCGGGCATCCGCGACGCGTACGACGCCGCGAAGATGGCGCTCCTCGTCCTCGAAGGCGTCGACGTCGCACATCTCACGAACGCCCGCGAGGCGCTGAGCGCCGTCGAGCGCCGCTGGCCCACCACGACGCCGGGCGACTACCCGATCGCGGCGGTCCGGCACGCGTACGTCGCCGGGTACACCGAGGCCGCGACCGCGCGGCAGGCTGCCCGCCCGGCCGTCGAGCCGGCCGCACCGACTCCGCTCTCGGTCGCCCGCGCGGTCGCCGTAGCGCTCACGGAGGTGACAGGGCTGCGGCTCGACGCGGCGGCGATCAGGCAGATCGCGCACCGCGCCACGGGGACGCTCCTCGATCCCCCGCAGCAGGGCACGCTGCCCTCGACGGCAGACGGCGAGGAGGCCGGGCGCGTCGCGTGAGCGGGCGGCGACGTCCCAGGGGGCGCACCTACGATGGCCCTCTCAACCGCGACCTGGAGGCGACGATGACCTCGAACCCCACCCGCTCCCGTGCCCGCGCCGCCGGCGCCACGATCGCCCTCGTGGGCACGCTCGCCCTGACGGCCTGCTCGGCCGAGGACCGGCCCGCGCTCCCGGAGATCACTCTCCCGTCGTTCAGCCTGCCGAGCGGCGACGAGCTGAAGTCCTTCGTCGCGGACGCCCGCTCCCAGATCGAGGAGGTCAGCGGCGACGTCGCGTCTGCCGCGACGGCGCTCGAGGGCCTGTCCGGGAAGGCGCGCGGCAGCGCCGAGGAGGCGCTCGGCACCGTCCAGGGGGCGGTGGGTCAGGTCCAGGAGGCGCTCGACGCCGCGAAGTCCGGCAAGGAGGACGCGCAGGAGCAGATCGCGGCGGCCAGCACGACGCTCGAGGAGGCGCGCGCGAAGGTCGACGACGCCCTGGCGTCGCTCGGCACGTCGACCGACGAGGTGACGTCGCGTGCGCGCTCGGAGCTGACGGACCTGCGCGCCGAGCTCGACCGGCTCGAGGGCGACGTCACGACACCCTGACTCCCACACAGGGGTGAGAACACCCAGGTCAACGGTGTTTTTTGCGACCCCATCCGCGTTACGTTCTAGGTATCGACACGGAGGCCAGACGATGCGCCAAGCCGAGCTGTTCATCGACGAGCGTCCCGTCTGCCCTGTCGTCGTGGCGGACACATGGTGGGGTCGCGCGCGAGGGATGCTCTGGCGCCGGCGGATCCCGCAAGCGCTCGTCGTCATCCGCGGGACGCACGGCATCGGGATGCGGGAGCCGCTCGACATCGCCCTCCTCGACGAGGAGGGCACGGTCGTCGAGACGCGCGTACTGAAGGCGTGGCGCACCTCGCGGCTGCGTCCGCGCGGCAACCTGCTCGAGGCGCCGCACGGCTCGTTCGAACGGTGGGGCGTCGGCCCTGGGGCGCGGGTGTCGATCGTCCCGCACTGACCTCGGTCGGTATCGGCTTGCGTCGACCGGGAGAATGGTTGGTCGTGAGCACCTCTGACCGTCCCGAGCAGCGCAGCGCACGTGGCGCCGGACGACGCCGCGGCGGGCGTGGGCGCAGCGGACGCGGCGCCGCCCGCTTCCCTGACACGGCGTCGCTCGACGCGCGCGCCCTGGCGAGAGCGCAGCGCGCGGCCACGATCCGTGGAGCGGTGGCCGTCCCGCCGATCACGTACCCGGAGAACCTGCCGGTCTCGGGGCACCGCACGGAGATCTCCGAGGCGATCCGTGAGCACCAGGTGGTGATCGTCGCGGGTGCGACCGGCTCGGGGAAGACGACGCAGCTGCCGAAGATCCTGCTCGACCTCGGGCGTGGGCGGGCCGGGCAGATCGGGCACACGCAGCCGCGGCGTCTGGCGGCGCGCACGGTCGCGGAGCGCATCGCGGAGGAGATCGGCGCGGAGCACACGGGGCCCGACGGCGTGGCGCGTCGCGGCAAGCTTGGCGGCGTCGTCGGGTATCAGGTGAGGTTCACGGACGAGTCCTCGGACTCGACGCTCGTGAAGGTCATGACGGACGGCATCCTGCTCGCGCAGATCCAGCGCGACCCGCTGCTGCGGGCGTACGACACGCTGATCATCGACGAGGCGCACGAACGTTCGCTCAACATCGACTTCCTGCTCGGGTATCTCACGCAGCTGTTGCCGCAGCGGCCGGACCTGAAGCTCGTGATCACGTCGGCGACGATCGACTCGGAGCGGTTCGCGAACCACTTCGCGGCGACGGCGCCTGACGGCTCGCGCGTCCCGGCGCCCGTGATCGAGGTGTCGGGCCGCACGTACCCGGTCGAGATCCGTTACCGCCCGCTCGTCCCGGACCCGGAGCCCTCCCTCGCCGCCGCCCGCACCGCCCGCGCCGTCGACCCGGCCCTCGCCGCCGCCGCCGACGCCTCCGAGCCCGCCGCCGACGCCTCCGAGCCCGCCGCCGAGGTAGGGGCGTCCTCGCGAGTCAGGGCCCTGGACGGCACTACCTCGCGTGCAAGGGCCTACCTCGACGCACGAGGTAGTGCGGCGGGTGGTGCGGCGGGTGGCGCGGGCGGCGCCGGGCGCGACGACGGATCCGCCTCGCGGAAGACCGGCGGCGGCAAGGGCAAGCAGCCGCCGAAGGGCGGCGCGGGAACCGCGCGCCGGCAGGCCGTCGAGCGCGACCTGATGACGGCGATCTGCGAGGCCGTCGACGAGCTGTTCGCGGCCGGGCCAGGCGACATCCTCGTGTTCCTCTCGGGCGAGCGGGAGATCCGCGACGCCGAGGACGCCCTGCGCGGCCACCTCGGCGACCGCGTCGACGGTCGCGGCACCCCGACGTCCGTCGAGGTCGTCCCGCTGTACGCACGCCTGTCGGCCGCGGAGCAGCACCGCGTGTTCGAGCCGCACGCCGGGCGCCGCGTCGTCCTCGCGACCAACGTCGCCGAGACGTCGCTGACCGTGCCGGGCATCCGCTACGTCGTCGACCCCGGTACGGCGCGCATCTCACGGTTCTCGAAGGCGACGAAGGTGCAGCGACTGCCGATCGAGCCGATCAGCCAGGCGAGCGCGAACCAGCGCTCGGGCCGCTGCGGGCGCGTCGCGGACGGCATCGCGATCCGGCTCTACTCCGAGGACGACTTCGAGTCGCGCCCCGAGTTCACCGACCCGGAGATCCTGCGGACGTCGCTCGCGTCCGTCATCCTCCAGATGGTCGCGGCGGGCGTCGCGGCGGGGCCCGACGACGTCGCGAAGTTCCCGTTCGTCGACCAGCCGGACGTCCGCTCGATCCGCGACGGCGTGAACCTCCTCACGGAGCTCGGCGCGCTCGAGACGGTGCCGGGCTCGGGGACGCGCCTGACCGACGTCGGCCGGGCGCTCGCGCAGCTGCCGATGGACCCGCGCCTCGCGCGGATGATCGTCGAGGGTGCGCGGCGCGGCGTCGGGCGCGAGGTCATCATCGTCGCGGCGGCCCTGTCCATCCAGGACCCGCGCGAACGCCCGACCGAGCAGCGCCAGCACGCTGACCAGATGCACGCCCGCTTCGCGGACGCGACGTCGGACTTCCTCACCTACCTGAACCTGTGGGAGTACCTGAAGTCGCAGCGTCGCGAGCTGTCGAGCTCGGCGTTCCGCCGACTGTGCAAGGCGGAGTTCATCAACTTCTTGCGGGTGCGGGAGTGGCAGGACGTCGTCGGGCAGCTCAAGGACATGGCGCTCCAGCTCGGGCTCGAGGTCAAGCCTGCGTCGCGCGCGCTCGTCGCCGACGGCGACGCCAAGGGCGTCGTGCGCCGCGGCGCGTCGGGCGCTCGCGCGCTGTCCGTCGCCGAGGCGATGGCCGAGGCACAGGAGCGTGGCGGCGTCGCACCCGAGGACGTGAACCACCGCCTCGCGTGGGACGCCGACACGATCCACCGCTCCCTCCTCGCGGGCATGCTGTCGCAGCTCGGTATGCAGGAGGCGACCGAGGTCCGCGCGACACCGAAGGGCGGCCGCCTCCCGAAGGAGGACCGCCGCGCGGCCCGGCAGGCGCGCAACGACTACCAGGGCGCCCGCGGGGCGCGCTTCGCGATCTTCCCCGGCTCGGCCGTCGTGAAGAAGCCACCGGCATGGATCATGGCGGGCGAGCTCGTCGAGACGAGCCGCCTGTGGGCGCGCGAGGTCGCGCGCATCCAGCCCGAGTGGGCCGAGGAGCTCGGCGCGCACCTCGCGAAGCGCGTCTACTCGGAGCCGCACTGGTCCTCGAAGCAGGGCGCGGCGCAGGCCTACGAGAAGGTGCTGCTGTACGGGCTGCCGATCGTGGCGCAGCGCAAGGTCCTGTACGGCAAGGTCGACCCGGCCGGGGCGCGCGAGCTGTTCATCCGGCACGCTCTCGTCGAGGGCGACTGGACCACGCGTCACGAGTTCTTCCACGCCAACCAGGCGCTGCTCGAGGAGGCGGAGCAGCTCGAGGCGCGGGCTCGGCGTCGTGACCTCGTGGTCGACGACGAGGCGCTGTTCGCGTTCTACGACGAGCGCATCCCCGCCGACGTCGTGTCCGCGCAGCACTTCGACCGCTGGTGGCGCGACGCCCGCCGCGCGACGCCCGACCTGCTGACGTTCACCGCGGAGATGATCGCGCCCGAGGCCGCTGCGCTCGACCTCAGCGAGTACCCCGAGGAGTGGGAGCAGGGCGACCTGCGGCTCGCGCTCACGTACCAGTTCACGCCCGGTCGCGCGTCCGACGGCGTGACCGTGCACGTCCCGCTCGCCGTCCTCGACCGCGTCCAACCCGACGGCTTCGACTGGCTCGTCCCCGGCATGTGGCTCGACCTGACGACCGCGTGGATCCGGGCCCTGCCCAAGCCCGTGCGCGTGCAGCTCGTGCCTGCGCCGGACGTGGCGCGCGACGTCGTCGGCTGGATCCGCGAGCACGAGCCCGCATGGGCGGACATCACGCGCGCGGGCGACATGGCGACGCCGTTCACGGCGGCGTTCACGCGTGCCGTGCGCGCGCTGCGCGACGTGGTCGTGCCTGACGACGCGTGGGACCCGTCGCGCCTGCCGGACCACCTCCGGATGATGTTCCGGGTGTCGGACTCGCGCGGAGTCGTCGTCGACGAAGGCGCCGACCTGGTCGCGCTGCAGCGTCGCCTCGCCGCGCGGACGCAGGCCGAGGTGCGCTCTGCCGTGAAGTCCGCGGTCGGTGCGGCGCTGCGCGAGGCGCAGGCTGCGGCGCGCGAGGGTGCGGACGGTCCTGGCCCCGGGCCGGGCTCCGGTCCGGGCTCCGGTCCTGCCGCCGGTCCGGGCGGCGGTCCGGCCGGCGCGGCGGGCTCCGGTCCCGCCGGCGGTCGTGCCGCCGGTCTTACCGGCACGCCGGGCTCCGGCCCTGTCACCGAGGTAGGGGGTTCCTCGCGAGGTAGTGCCGTTGACGGCCCTACCTCGCGTGCACGGGCCTACCTCGGCGAGAGCGGCACCGGGAGCGGCAACGGTGGCGAGGGCGACCGCGGCGGCGAGGGGGGCGGCAGTGCGAACGACGCCGCTGCGAACGGGCCTGCGGGGGGCGTGATCGAGGAGCAGACCTCCCTCGCGACCTGGCCGGTCCTGCGCGACGGCGCTGGCGCGGCCGTCCCCGGCGACGCGCTGCCCGACGAGGTCTACACGCGCCTCGGCGCAGGCGAGGCCGCGATGACGGTGCGCGGCTACCCGGCGTTCGTCGTCGAGCTCGCACCCCGCTCCGCTGCCCCGAAGAGCACCGCGCAGGGTACGTCCGCGGCGCAGAAGCGCGGCAAGGGCAAGAGCACGGCGGGCGGGACGACGTCGGGCGCGTCGAACGTCGAGTCCGTCGCCCTGCGCGTTCTCGCGGACCAGCGCCGCCAGGCGCCCGAGCACGCACGCGGCGTGCGCGCGCTGCTCCTCGCCGAGACGGCGCTCGCGACCGCGCGCGTGACGACGCGGTGGACGGGTCAGCAGGCGCTCACGCTCGCGGCGAGCCCGTACCGGAACACCGACGCGCTCGTCGCGGACGTGCAGGCCGCGGCTGTCGCGGCGCTGACGTCGGGCAGCGAGCCTGGGATCCCGGAGGCGTCGACGATCCGCGACCGCACCACGTACGAGGCGGCACGCGCCGCGGTGCGGGACCGGCTCGAGGAGCGGGTGCACCAGATCGTCGGGCACGTCGTCGCGGCGCTCGCGGCGGCGCGTGACATCGACGTGGCCGTGCGCGGGTCCACGAGCCTGGCGCTCCTCAACACGCTCACGGACGTGCGGGACCACGCGGCGTCGCTCGTCTACGACGGGTTCGTGTCGCGGACGCCGCCCGACCGGCTGCGGCACCTGCCGCGCTACCTGCGTGCGGACCTGCACCGCCTCGAGAAGGCGGAGTCCAACCCGAACCGGGACGCGGAGCTCGCCTGGCGGATCCGCGACGTCGAGGAGGATCACGCGCGCGCCCGTGCGGCGTACGCCTCGGGCAAGCCCGACCTGGCGCGGCTCGCGGTGCTCGACGACGTCCGCTGGCAGCTCGAGGAGCTGCGCGTGTCGTTCTTCGCGCAGCAGCTGGGCACGGACGGGTCCGTCTCGGAGAAGCGCATCCGCAAGCAGCTCGCCGGCTGAGCCCGGTCGACCCACCGCCCCACACCGGCTGCTGCCTGCCCGCCGCGCCAATCGCCCGGTCCCCTGGTGGTCCCGGCGCCGGGTCCGTCCGCCGAACTAGAGTTCAGGTGTCCCGCACGGCAGGCGTCCGGGGCACGACGACGCGAGGTGTTCCCACATGACCGTGATCGCAGCCGGGATCGGGGCGGCGCTGGCCGCTGCGGTGATCCACTTCCGCCGTGCCGGGCAGCGGGCGCTCGTCGTCGCGTGCATCGCCGTCATGGCTGTCCTCGTGGTGGTCACGGCGTTCTCGCGGATGGACAGCTCGGGCGAGGTGTCGAGCTACGGCGTGTTCGCGTTCGTCATCGTGTACTTCGCGCTCGACTACCGCGGCCGCAAGGCTGCGGAGGACAAGGCAGCCGCGGACAAGGCAGCCGCGGACGAGGCAGCCGCCGAGGCGGGCACCGCCCCCGAGCTCCCGGCAGGCGACAGTGCGCCCGAGACCCCCGAGACGCCGTCGGACGGTCCTGCTCCCGGCGCTGACACGTCCGGGGACCCGCAGAACCGCTGACCTCGGTGGACGCGCACGAGTGCGCGAACGCGACCTCACCGTGACCGCGCCGCGACCTCACCGCGACCGTGAGTCGATAGCGTCGCGGGTGAGGCCGCGGCCACGCGGCGACAGACGGCGCAGGGGGCATCGTGGAGACAGAGCTACGGGCACGGCTGCAGGTCATCTCGCTCGTGCTCGTCATCGGGCTGGGCGGGGCACTGCTCTACCGCGTGCTGGCGCAAGGCGGCGAGCCGCCGAGCCCTTCCCCGGCAGAGCAGGCCGCAGCGGACCAGGTGTCGCTGCTCGTCGCGTCAGCCGTCAGCGCGCACGTCAGCACGACGGCGGACCTGTCCGACGGCCGCACCGTGGACGTGACGCCGGAACTGCCCGGCGCCCTCGCCGATCCTGCAGCCGAATCACTGACGGCACTCCGTGCGCAGGCTGCGCTCCTCGTGGACCCGGCGACGCTCGGGGCGCGCGTCTCCACGCGCGACACGGAGGTCGAGGGCGCGGACGGCCGCACGGTCATCGAGGCGACCACTGCGATCGTGATGAAGCGGGAGCGGGCGGCCGAGGCGACCCACCTCGTCTCGTCGACGGTGACGTTCGACGACGCGACCGGCGAGGTCCTCACGTTCGAGGCGTCCGGGCTCGGCTGAGCCGGAGGCGTGACCGGCGCGCCGCCGGCCTGGTGCCTGTCCACAGGTTGGCGGGCGGCCGCCGGGAGGAGCTGTTGACCGGGCGGGCGCCGTCAGCCGTGCCTACGGTGTGGACATGGCAGCGACGGTGCGGCAGGTCCAGGTCACGTTCGACTGCGCGGAGCCGGAACGGCTCGCGCGCTTCTGGTGCGACGTCCTCGGGTACGTCATCCCTGACCCGCCCGAGGGCTTCACGGACTGGGACGAGTTCAACCGGGCGCTCCCGCCCGAGCACCAGGGTTCTGCGTTCGCGTGCCAGGACCCGTTCGGCGTCGGCCCGCGGCTGTTCTTCCAGCGCGTCCCCGAAGGCAAGGTGGTGAAGAACCGCGTGCACCTCGACGTCCGCGTCGGCACGGGGCTCGTGGGTCCGGAACGGCTTGCCGCGCTCGAGGCGGAGAGTGCGCGGCTCGTGGCGCTCGGTGCGACGCAGGTCCGGGTCATGGAGGCGGACGGCATCGACGAGTCGTGCATCGTGATGCAGGACGTCGAGGGCAACGAGTTCTGCCTGGACTGAGCCGGCGCCGCACGCAGAGACGGACGCGCCCCTCGTCGGGGGCGCGTCCGTCTGTGCGTGCGGGCCGTGCCGCTGGGTCAGACCTCGTGCGAGCCGCGGCGTCGGCGCACGCTCACGAGGTAGCCGCCCGCGCCGAGCAGCAGCGCAGCGAGGGCTGCGAGCGACGCGATCTGCGCGCCGGTGACGGGGAGCCTTGCCGGCGGGCGGGTCCCGTCGGCGCTGTCGTCCGGGTCGTCCGGCTCGCCCTGCGGGTCCTTCGTGATCGAGTCGAAGTGGTTGACGAGCTGCACCTCGGCCTCCCCGGGGGCGGTCGTGGTCGACAGGCCGTCGACGGGGATCGTCGTCCCGGTGGCCGCGGCGATGCTCCCGCCGACGACGACGTCTGCCCGTGTCGAGGTCGCGCCGCCGGTCCCGGTCTCCGTGAGGACGCACGTCGCGCCGACGGGCAGGTGCTCGTAGGTCGTCGTGAGGCTCGGTGCGCGGAGCGTGCGCTCCGCGCCGCCGGGCACGGCGACCGGGGACGTGGTGCCGTCGCGCTCGAGCGTGCACGCGAGCTCGACGACGAACGGACCGTTCGCGCCCGGGGCGCTGTGGTCGCCCTCGATGGTCTTGACGACCGTGAGAGACGTGTCGTCGAAGGTGTTCGTCGCACGCACGGTCGCGGTCGAGACGGTCTCGCCGGGCCGGGGTGCCTCGATGAGCACGGTGCCGTCAGCCGGGGCGAGGGCGGTGCGCGTGGCACCGCCGGTCGTGACCTCGGCGACGACGCACGTGGTCCCGGCGGGGAACGTCCCGAAGGTGCGGGTCGCGCCACCGACGAGGTCGAACTTCTCGTCGAGGACGTTCGCGCCGCGGTACGTGCACCGCGCGGTGAAGCCGAACGGGCCGGTGCCGTGCTCGGCGGCCGCGCCGTCGACCTTCTTGGTGACGGCAAGGATGCCTGCGTCGAACGCGTTGGTCACGGTGACGGCGTTGGGGGTGGCGCCGATCGCGACGTCAGCCGTCCCTGTCCCGGTGACCGTGACGCCGTCGCCGACCACGACGACGCTGTCGGCGTCGCCGTCGCTGACCTCGGCGAGCTCGCACTCGGCGCGGGCCGGGATCGTGCCGGCGGGGACGGTGTAGGTGTCGCCACCGGCCAGGTCGAACCGGAGCGTCGGGTCGCCCCCGAAGAGGACCGGGGTCCCGGAGACGGCCGCGGTGCAGGAGAGCTCGAACGAGAACGTCGTCGCGACGCCGCGGTCGGCCTTCGTGTCGACGACCTTCGTGACGGACAGGCCGCTGTACGCGTAGGTGTTGGTGAGGGCCGCGACCTGCGCGGCCGGCACGACGCCGCCCGTCGCGTCGGCCGTGATCGTCACGGTCGCGCCGGCGGACCGGGTGGTCTCGCCGAAGGCGCCGGGTGCGCCGGTCTCCTCGACGGCGCACTGCGCGCCCACGGGGATGCCGTCGATCCGGTGCTCGTGGTCACCGGCGTCGTCGAGGACGACGGGCATCGACCCGAGGTCGAGCTCTGCACCGCCCAGCGTGCACGACACGTCTGCGGTGAAGGAGCCGGGTGCGAACGCCGCGGCCGGGCCGGTGACGTCCTTGCGGACGAGGAGCGGGCCGGTGAGCACCTGGACGCCCATCTTGGCGGGGGAGATCTTCTTCCACGCCGTCTGGCCCTCGTCGCGGTACTTCACGCCGAACTGGTTCCAGGCCACGACGTCGTCAGCCGCGGGGCTCGCGGGGACGCCGTCGGCGAAGGTGCTGTCGGCGAGAGCGTTGACGGTCTGGAACGTGACGTCGACGAACGCGCCGGGCTGGAGCGCACGCGCACCGGTGGTGCGCAGGTCCACGCTCACGCGCAGGCCGGTGACGCGGTCCCAGTCGGTCGTGGGGGTGACCTCGGTCCACGTCTCGCCGCTCTGCTCGCAGACGGCGCCCGTGAGGAGGCCGCTCCAGGTGCCGGCGCACGCCGTCGGCGTCGTCGTGACCTCGGTGCGGACGGTCGCGCCTGCGGGCGCGGACACGTCGAGTGATCCGGGGACGAGGCGCGGGCGGTAGCTCGAGCCGCGGTCGGCGCCCGAGATGATCATCGTGTCGTCGGCCGACGCGAGCGGGTCGAAGATCGTCAGCTGTTCGACGTTCGTCGTGCCGCCGTTGATCGCGCGCAGGACCCAGTGGTCGGTGCCGCCGACGACGGAGCGCGCGATGCAGGGCGTGCGGTAGTAGCTCCCGCCGGTGGCCGCGAGGAGCGGGGTGCACTCCTGCCCCTCGAGGGTCGCCGCTCCGGTGACGGCTCCGCGGACTCCCTTGACGGTGAAGAGGTTCGGGCCGCCTGTCGGCGAGACGTGGTCGGCGGAGCCGCACGTCGTCCGGTCTGCTGCCCACGCGCCCGTGACCGGGCGTGAGGCCACGAGCGGGGTGCATGCGGCCAGCGTCTCCGCGGTCCGCACGGTCATCGTGTTGATGGCCTGCTGGGTCCCGGTCAGGCCGGCCTGCAGCTCGAGGAGGACGCGCACGGTGACGGTCTCGCCGGGCTTGAGCGTGCGGCCTGTTGCGGGCCAGGTGAGGACGAGGTCCTGACCGTCCTGGACGGTCGTGACGTCGTCGGACATGAGGCCGTCCGGGTCGGTCGTGACGACCGGCGCCTCACCGGTCCACAGGAGCGACGTGGGGAGGGTGTCGCGCAGCTCGGAGACGGTGAGGAAGCCGGTGCCGGCGTTGCGGAACGTGAGGTCCCACGGCACCGCGCGGCCGACGTCGACCGTCCGCGTGCCCTCGTTCGCGAGCTTGTCGACGGCGAGCCTGCGCGTGCCCTCGGTCAGCGTGAGGAGCGCGGCTGCGGCACGCTCGTCGGACGCCTCGCCCGTGAGGCGGTCGGCGATGGCGGTCACGGTGTTCTGCACGGTGCGGTCGGCTCCCGCGATCGCCACGGGCGCCCCGGCGGACCGGGTCGTGTCGCGCAGGCGCACGGTGAACCTCGCCGTGCCGCTCCAGCCGGAGGCGGGCAGCGAGCTCGAGAAGAAGGTGCCGTCCGCCTTGGAGAACACGAACCGGATGCCGGTCGCGCGGCTGACGTCAGCGCCCGTCACGGGGAGCGCGACGGCGGCAGCGCTCGCTGCCGTTCCGGTGCGCCACCCGGACGCGCCACCCGCGCCGAACGGCCCGAGCACGTCGACGCGGACGCGGTCCGCGCCGTTCGGCAGGGTGATCGCGCCGAGCCCGACGAGGTCGAACTCGTCCCAGAACTGAGGGGCCGTCACGATGTCGTCGGTCAGGCGCACCTCGGCAGGCGAGATCGTGCTGGTCCCCTGGGTCGCGCCCAGGGTGACGGTCACGGGGGTCGTGCGGGCTGGCGCGGCGATCGTCGTCGGGGAGACCGACTTGGACGCGGTCACGTCGATCGCGCCGCCCGAGAGCGGTACCGACGCGGTCGCCGTGCCGGCAGCGGCGACGGTCGGCGCGAGTACCGGGTCGTAGCTCTGGGCGTATCCGTGGTTGTCGACCGGGTGGGCCTTGCCCGCGCGGAGCTCCTGGGCGTCGCCCGTCGAGCGCACGTGCGTGCGCAGGCGCGTCTCGAGCGTGAGCGCGACCTTGTTGCCCGCGGAGATGGTGCCGCCGGTCGTGGTCGGGTCGGTGCCCTGCATCGTGACGGACACGCCGACGACGTCGGCGAGCTGCGCGGGCGTCGCGGCGAGGAGCTGGGTGACGCTCATCGACGACGTCGTGAGGTCACCGGTCGCGGGGTCGTGCCGCAGGAGCCACGCGACGGACGTGTTGTTGTCGACCTCGGTCGGGCGCGTGACCGTCATCGAGACGCGGGTCAGGTCGAACCGGTCGAAGACCGACTCCTGGCCGCCCGGGGCGAGCCAGTCGACGCTCGCGGCGAACGGGTCGGCGAGGGCGTCGGCGAGGTGGCAGGGCGCGACGTCGACCCCGGAGCAGGCCGGGTCGGTGATGCGCAGGTAGGAGGCGCGGGCGACCGAGTCGTTCCACGCGGTGACGGTGAAGCTCCGGGTCGGGTAGGACGCCGCGGCGGTGCCGGTGGGCGGCACGAGCAGCTCGCCCGCCGGGGTGACCGTCTTCTCGATGCGCACGAGCGGGACGGCGTCGACGATCGTGATGTCGTCATGGTCGCTGTCCGTCACGGGCGCGCCTCCGCCGATCGGCTGACCGGCGATCCCTGCGGTGTTGCGCACGACGCCGGGCGTCGTGTGGTTGTACGTCGCGGTGCCGGTCACCCAGGCGTTGGACGCGGAGCGGCGGACCTCGCGGACCTGCCAGGTCAGGACGAACGTGCGGTCGGTCGTCGAGCTCGCGACGCCGTCGCCCACGGCGGGCGCGTACGGGTCGTAGCCGGCGTCGGTCGCGGCCGCGGTGCGCGCGGCGACGTTCTCGGCGAGGACGAGGCGCGCGCCCGTGGCGTCGCGTCGCTGCGCGGCCGTGAGCGTGAGCCCCGTGAACCCGGTCGAGCTCATCCAGCCGCCCGACGGCGGGGCGACGGCCTGCCAGGTGCCGCCGATGTACAGCTCGACGGCGGTGACCGTGTCGTACGTGAGGTACCAGCCGTTGGTGAACGGCGTCGTCGAGAAGCTGCGGGGCTCGATGCGCTGGAGGTCGAACGCGTCGGCGACGCTCGCGGCGACGGGTCCGGCCGGGTCAGCAGGGTCGCTGATCGTCACGGTCTCGAGGCCGTCGCTCACGCGCCACGACAGGGTCGTGGTGCGCGTCTGGCCGGACTGCGCGCTGACGGTCGCGTCGGACCACGCCTTCTGGATGGCGACGGCGCCGGCGCCGGGCGGCGACGGCTCGACGGCGACGTTCACGCCCTTGCCGTCGGTGTCGGACAGGGGGGTGCCTGCCTCGGTCTCGCCCTCGGCGCTGACGATCGCCGCGTTGGCGAGCGCGGCGGTGGGGAGCGGGCCGCCCGTGCGCAGTGCGCTGCGCGCGGTCGTGACGAGGTACGGGATGACGGTGACGCTCTCCTCGAAGCCCTGCGTGTTCTCCAGGACGAGGCGCACGCCCGTGACGTCGGAGAGCGACGCGCCGCCCGGGGTGAGCTGGGCGCCGGTGAGGCTGAGCAGCGAGGCGGCAGCGACGGCGGGGGCGGCGTGGACGGTCGTCCAGGTGCCGAGCGCCGTCTGGACCTCGACCTGCACCGCCGTGTTCGCAGGGATCTGCGTGGGTGCGAGGGAGACGAGGTTGAAGCCGTTCCAGAACTCGCCGGCCGCACCCGCCCAGGCGTCCGCGATGGTCAGCGTGTCTGCGGTGACGTAGCTCGACGAGACGGCGAGGTCGGAGCGCAGCGAGACGACGGCGCGGTCGCCGGGGCGCAGCGGCCCGGCGGGTGCGACGGTCTTCGTCAGGGTGACGTCGATCGCGGCGGGCACGACGGTGAGCGCGTCGTCGTCGTGCGCCTGGGTGGTGCGGCCGTTGGTCGCGGTGATCGTGCTGGTCGCGGTGTTGGTCCGGGTCACCGCGTTGCTGACGCTCCCCTCGGGGGTGTCGACGGCGACGACGACGCGGGCCGGGTCGGCGTTCGGGGCGATCGACCCGGTGAAGACGATCTCGAAGCCGGTGACGTGGGTGCCTGCCGGGGGTGCCGGGGTGGCGGGCGTGGCGCCCTCGGGGAAGACGACGTCAGCGGTGCTGCCGTCGGAGAAGCGGTAGACGGCCTTGGCTCCGGTCGCGCCGGTGGGCCAGCCGGGTGCGCTCTTGAGGCCGCCGAGCTGAACCTTGGTGTCGAAGAAGCCGAGGTCGCTGATGCGGAGCTCGCTGACGGCGACGTCGGAGAGCTGCGCGGCGGTGAGGGTCAGGGTCGTGCTCTGCCCGGCCGAGACGCGTGCGGGGGCGAAGCTCTTCGTGATCGTCGTCGCGAGGTTCGCGGGCACGACGGCGTGGGGTGCGGTGGCCGTCTTCGACACCGTGGGCCTGCCGGCGACGGTCACGGCTGCAGACGCGACGTTGGTGAGGTCGTGGCGGGCGAGCGACAGGTCGGACGCGTCGTTGCGGTGCGTCTCGCGCTGCGTGACGTCGATGACGGCGCGCAGCGTGCCGGAGACCGCAACGGCGTCGGTGCACGTCACGCGGAGCCCACCGACGTCGGCCTTGGTGACGCCTGCGGGGAGCCCGGCGGATGCGGCCGGTCCGGGGGTTCCCGTGACCCAGCTCCAGGTGCCGCCGGAGCGGACGTAGGCGTCGACCTGGACGGCGGCGCAGCCGGCCGGGGCGCTCACGGTGAAGGCGTCGAGGTCCTTGATCGCGAAGGGGTTGGAGGCGTGGAGGGTTGCCGCGCCGTCGGGCGCCTGGGCGGGCTCCTGGAGGACGAGCGATGCCGCGGGGACGTTCGCGGCGTTCCGTCCGGTCACGGTGACGGTCGAGGGGGCGCCCACGGCGAACGGCTGGGTCGCGGGCGTCCAGGTCTTGCCGGGGACGACGTCGACGCTGATGGGCGCGGTCACGTGGATGGCCGCGCTGTCGTACGCGGGCTGGGAGTTGGTCGCCGTGACCTGAGCCGTGTTGGTCAGGTTCTCGTCGGTGCCCGGGGTGAGGTTCGTCGGGACGGCCATCGTGAGGGCTGCCGTGAACGTCTGGCCGGACTGGATGCCGACGCCGGTCGGGCTGACGGTCGGCTGCGTGAACCGGACGCGGAGCGCCGTGTCCGCCTTGATGACGGCGGGCGCGGTGGCCGACGTCGTGCCGTCCGAGGTCCACTCGGTGACGTAGGTGAGGCTCGGGTCGGGGCTGCGCAGCTCGACGTTCTTCAGCTCGTGCCCGGCGAAGACGCCGAGCGCGTCGCTCAGCTCGGCGTCGAGGCAGGACGCCTCGGAGCACGTGACCTGGATGCGGAACGTGTAGCTGTCGCCGGCGACGTTCTCGACCCGGTCGACGGTCTTGGTGAGCTGCAGGTACTCGTTGCTCGCGGCGGCGGCCGGGAGCGCTCCGAGGGACACCGTGAGGACGGTGGCGAGGAACGCCGCGACGGCGGCGACCGCTCGGCGAGCGCGGTGCGGACGACTGGCTGCAGGCAACACGAAGACTCCCAGAAGAGGTGTGGATTCCGGGAGAGACTAAGGACCAAAGACCCTCGGCCCGTGGCGGGGTGCACTCTGCGTCAGGTGGCGGTGCACTCTGGAGCCGGGTGATTCGCGTCATGGTCCCGCGAGCACGTCGTGCTCGCGGGACGCGGTCAGGCCTGGCGAATGTTCGCGTGGGGAGCCCCTGCGGCCGCGAGCGCCTGCGCGCGGTACGCGCTCGGCGGGACGCCGTAGCGTTCCCGGAACACGCGCGTGAGCTGTTCGGCGCTCGAGAACCCGGTGGTCTTCGCGACGCGGCGCACGGTGATGCTCGCGTCCGGGCTCGCGAGGATCTCGGCGGCGTGGGTGAGACGGATGCGGCGGAGCTCGCTCGCGAACGTGTCGGCGGCGCCGTCGTACTGCGCGAAGAGGTGGCGCCTGCTGATGCGCAGGTCGCGGGCGATCTCGCTCGCGTCGAGGTTCGCTTCGTGGTGCCGCGCGAGGAGCTGCTCGCGGATGCGTGCGCGCAGGTTGGTCGAGGCTCGCCGGCTGTGGTCGATCGCGGCGGCGACCGTCGCGTTGACGAGCTCCTCGAGCGCACGGCCGGCGGCCGCAGCCAGATGGGTGTCTGACGGCACGAGCAGCTCGGACGCGAGCGCCAGCATCGCGGGAGCGAGCGGCGCCTCGTGGACCGCGATGTCGGAGGTGCGCAGCACGGGTCCGGTGAGCTGTCCGAAGACGCGGGTCGTGATGAGGATCGTCATGCGGCGGACGTGGTCGGACTGCCACTCGATCCGGTGGTCTCCCTGCGGGGGATGGATGATCAGGGCGCCAGGCCCGAGCTGCTCGCGCTGGTCCCCCTGCACGAGCACCGCGGCCCCCTCGACGAGGATGTCCATCGCGGCGATGCGCACGCCCGAGGGGACGGGAACGCCTTCCCGTCGGAACTGCATGGTGTACGGGCCGCCCTCGTACTCCATGACGACGACGCGACCCTCGACGACCGTCGTCGTCACTCCGCGGGCGCGCGCCGGGTCAGGGAAGCTGGTCTCCCATCCGAGCGGCGTCAGGAGCATCGCGATCTCGGCGGCGCCGACGTCGCGACGCCCGACGGGAAGCATCTTCGAGATCCAGGCGAGCACATCCTCGGTCGACCGGTCCTGGCGCTGCAGCACAGCACCGGGGAGCGTGTCGACGGAGGTCATCTGCGCAGGCTAGCGGCGACGGACGATGCCCCGGTGCGCACTTTTCCCGGTTGGTCCGATATGCCTCAGGGGGTATCGCCCAGGTCGGGTGTGACGTGCTACGTCGATGCCCCTGGAAGCTCGCAGATGCCGTCGACGCATGCCGCGCCAGCGCCGCCGAGCATCGCGAGGCCAGGGGTCCCGGGCGCGGACGCCGGGGCGGCGTCGGGCGCCGCGGGTAGTGCCCCGGCGACGGGGAACGCGGCGAGGATCGACACGGTGTCCGCGGCCGCGGGGGCGGCGGCGGTGGCGACCTCGCCGCCCGTCACGTCCGCGCTCACTCGCCTGCTCCGACGCGCTCGGCGACGACCTGCTCGAGGACCTGCGCGAACGTCTCGGGAGACTGCGCGCCCGAGACGCCGTAGCGCCCGTCGACGACGTAGAACGGCACCCCGGTGATGCCGAGCTGGCGTGCCTGGGCGATGTCGGCGTCGACCGCCGCCGCGTGGCGACGGTCCGCGAGGGCGGCGGTGACGTCGTCGGCGTCGAGCCCGACCTCGGCGGCGAGACGCGCGAGCGTCTCGGGCTTGGCGACGTGCTCGCCCTCGGTGAAGTAGGCGGCGAAGAGACGCTCGAGCATCTCCTGCTGCAGGCCGACGGCCTTGGCGTGGTGGAGCAGCTCGTGGGCGCGCAGCGTCTTGGTGTGGCGCAGGCGGTCGAAGCGGAACTCGACGCCCTCGGCTGCGGCCATCTGCGTCATCTGCGCGAGCATCTGCTCGACCTGCGCGAGCGGCATGCCCTTGTGGTGCGCGAGGAAGTCGACCTCGGTGCCGTCGAAGTCTTCGGGGGTGTCGGGTGCGAGCTCGTACGAGTGGTACTCGATCTCGACGGGCACGGCGCCGCCGCTCGCGGCGAACTGCTCGAGCCCTGCGGCGAGGCGGTGCTTGCCGACGTAGCACCAGGGGCACGCGACGTCCGACCAGACGTCGATCTTCAGGGGGGCGGGGGCGTTCGCGTCCGTGTTCACACTGTGCTGAACAACGGCAGACGCCGTGTATTCCGCTGACAAGGGTCCTGCGGCCTACGGGAGCGGTCGCGGGGCCCCAGGACCCGACATACGTTGTGCCCGGCGATCGGCAGCGAGGGGTAGGGGCAGGTATGGCACGGGCACGGTGGGTCTCGGTAGTGGTGGCGGCGACTGTCGCCCTCACCTTGGGCGGCGTCTCGCCCGCAGGCGCGGCGTCTGGGCGGGCGGTGGTTCCTGCTGAGGTGCAGTTCCCGACGCCGGAAGCGGCGCCTCGCGCGGACGGCGCTGCTGGCGGCGCTGCCAGCGTTGCTGGGGCCGCGGTCGCGGCGTCGGCGTTCTCGGACGGGCTGCTGCGCCGGACGGTGACGATCGCGGACCCGCGCGAGTCGGCATCGCCGAGCGCCGCGCAGCGCGTGACGCGCGTCGTCGCCACGCAGGACCTGGTCGCGCAGACCTTGAGGGCGACCGTGTCGTTCGCTTCCGCGCCGACGTCGGCTGCTCCTGCCGTGGTCATCGTGTGGTTCGGCGAGTGGGACGGGTCGTCGTGCTCGCCGCGCGCCGCGCTGGGCGTGGAGTCGCGGCCGGGCGGTCCGGCCTCTGGTGCCCACATCGGTGCCGCGGGTTCGGTGACGGGATCCTTCGGTGTGTCGCGCACCGGCAGCGGGACGGGCGTCGTGCTGTCGTCTGCGGCTGCGGGGACGTTCCGTGCGGCGGACCTGGAGTGCGGGTTCACGACCGTGCAGAGCGTGGACGGCGCCACGCGGTACCAGTCGTTCTATGCCGAGGGCATGGACGAGGTCTACAAGGCGGCGCTCGGGTTGACCGGCGGCGAGCCGGTCCAGGGCGCACGCGCGGGCAAGTGGACGACGCTGCGCCTCGACGTGCGCAACTCTGGGCGGGGTGCGGCGAAGAACGTCCGTGTCAGCGCCAAGGGTGCGAGCATGACGATCAAGAATGCGAGCCGGTCGCTCGGGACGATCGAGGACCGCAGCACGAAGTACGGCGTTGTCTACAAGGTGAAGCTCAAGGGCGCGAAGTCGCGGAAGATCACCTTCACGGTGACAGCCGACGGCGGCTACAAGGCGACGAAGTCGTTCACGATCGCGCGCACGCCCGCGCCGAAGAAGTACACGTCCCTCGCGGGGCGCTTCTTCTGGGGCTATCAGCCGACGAACGTCGGCTCGTACTCAGGCTGGGACAACACGACGATGTGGTTCGTCGACAAGAAGTGGGTGTACGTCGGGGACACGAAGGGCCGCACCCCGAAGTGCCGCACGACCACGAAGACGTGCAAGCGCTACTCGTACGACGCACGCCGCGGCGTCGCGAAGATCGGCAAGCAGAAGTTCGCAGTGACGACGAAGGGGTTCTCGTACCGGGCGGCGAAGGGTGAGCAGAAGTCGAGCTTCTCCCCGGCGACGCTGCCGAAGAAGGGCGCGCGGTTCAAGGCAGACCTGGTGCACCAGAACTGGTCGGGATACTGCCTGCTCTCGTGCACCTCGTGGACGGAGCGGCTCACCCTCGCGAAGAACGGGCGTTTCGTGTGGGCGCGCACGTCGATCGGCAGCTGGCCGGGGATCGGCCAGTACTGGAGCTCGGCGCCGCCGGCGAACCGCGGAACCTACAAGGTGGTGAAGAAGGGCATCGTCGAGCTGCGATACGCGAACGGCAAGAAGGAGCGCATGTCGATCGCGGTCGATCATGATGTGCGCGGCAAGCCTTCCCCTGCGGGTGCCGGTGTGGTGCTCGGGCTGACGAACTTCTACTTCCAGGACTGAACGCTGCGACCCACGCCTGCTCGCGCAGTCCTCGAGCGGGCGTGGGCGAGCGAGTGCCGTGCCGCTGCGGCAGCCTGGGACCATGACCGCCGACGTCGTCGCCCGCGACCATCCCTACGTCGGTCTGCTGGCCGCCGCGGGAGTATCGGTGTCGGCCGTGCTGCTGTTCGGTGTTCATGCCCGCCCGCTCGGGCACGTCGTGCTCGTGGTCGCGCTGGCGCTCGGGTTCGCGGCGGGACGTGAGCTCGGCAAGGACCTGCTGCTGATCGGGTTGGGGCTGGCGATCATCTCGACGACGTCGGTCGAGGCGGACCTGGACTGGGGGCCGTTCCTGCGGATCGGTGCGGTGCTGCTGCTCGCGGTGGCGGTGCCGTTCGCGGTGGACAGGTGGGTGTACCGGCGTCGGGCGATCCGCTTCCCGTGGCGCACGGGTGAGCGGTGGCCGACGGTCGACAAGTGGTACATGGTCGCGGTGCCGGTGATCGGCTGGCTGGTGCTGCCCTGGTACTTCATCCGGTCAGGCGCGTACGTCAACTGGCCGTCGAGCGACGACGCCGGCGAGACGGCGCGCTTCTTCGTGGGCGTGAACGCGGTGGGCACGTGGGACGAGCTGTTCTTCATCTGCGTGTGCTTCACGCTGCTGCTGCGTCACTTCCCCGTGTGGCAGGCGAACCTGCTGCAGGCGACGATCTTCGCGTCGTTCCTCTGGGAGCTCGGCTACCGCGAGTGGGGCCCGCTGCTGACCTTCCCGTTCGCGCTGATCCAGGGCGCGATCTTCGCCCGCACCCGATCCCTGACCCTGGTGCTGATCGTGCACCTGCTCTTCGACGCCATCGTCTTCATGGCGATCATGCACGCGCACGATCCGGGGCGGTTCGCGGTGTTTCCGCTCGTGGGGCGGTAGGCGGCTCGGGACACCCGATAGCAGGAGATCTGGCGCCCGAGAGCCTGCATCGTTCTAGACCAACTCGCCTACGATCTTGGACCTGAGGAGTAGACGAGGAAGTTGTCGATGTTCCGCTTCTTGATCATCACCTTCAGAGCGCGCGCGGCCCCCCCCTGGCTGCTGGCCTTGAGCGAAACTGCCAAGCGCAAGGTCGAAATTGGCGGGATTCACCTCGAGTACCATCATCTTAACGAACTTGACCGACGCCTTGTATCGACTGGCGTACGAGAGCGGATTGAAGGCCTTTCGGGGTTTGTATCCGACCGATCGCTTCCACTCGTTCCACGCCACGGTCGCACCTCCGCCGGTATCGCGCGCACGAACAGTCTCGTGCTCGTAGATGACGTACCAGAACCGTCCATAGAGATCGACGCAGCGTCGGATGTCTACCGCGTCATTACCCGGCGACTCATGCTTCACGACGTCCGAGGCCTTCAGGTCTCCGTAGTACTCAACGCCCTGTCCGGACCTGAATACCAGATCGTAATCAAAGGAGCCGACCTTCTTGTCCTTCTGGAAGTCAGCGAGGCTCGACAGTCCGGACTTCTTCAGGAACTCAGCGAACCGGAACTCGAGGTAGAACCCTGGCCACTCGCCCTGGAAGGTGTCCGGCCAGTTCGCGGCATGCATCTCCTTGACTGCATCCAGCCCTTCGACCGTCTGGCCGTCCATGAGGTCCAGGTTGAACGACCTGAACACCTCGAGCCGAGGGTCCGTCGCACTTGCCGCGCCCAGGACGTAGCGCTCGAACTCGTCGGAACGCACGCTGGTGAGTACGTTCTCGTTCCGGTCGCGCCGCGTGAAGATACCGCCGGTCTCTGCCTGGAACAGGTCGTTCGTGGCCACATGGGCGGCCGAGTTGTTGGCTCGGCGGGTGACGTAGGTCGTCGGGTCGAAATCGACGAAGATCGTCGTCCCGCGATAGTGGTAGATCCCCACGAACCGCGGCACCAGACCTTCGGCGCGAGCAGCCGCCTCGACAGCGAGCCACTTGCCGGGAATCTGGATCCGCTTCTTGAATCCGGGCCAAGGGTTGCCCAGGTGCGTGACCTGCTTCTTGAGGATGATCTGGTCCCGATAGCGAACGACGCGCTCACCGTGATAGATCTCCACGCTTGCGCCCGGCAGCGCGTCAAGCAGGAGGCGGTTCTTCTCCGAATCGGACAGAGTCGTGTCGACGTCTTGGACGAGCACGCCTCCTGAAGCGATCTGGTCTACGGCAACTCTCCCCATGGTGTTCTCCTCTGGTCCCTGGCCCTGTAGTTCTCGAGGCTACTGCGAGGCACCGACACGGCCCACACGGACAGGACCTCGCGGAACGCCGCGTCGGAGGTAGCAGTCGAGAGCACGAGCCTCCTCTCCCGTCGGGCGCGGCCGGAGAGCAAGTGCGGGCGGCCACAGCATGCACGGGTAGCTTTCCGCGGACGGCGTCGGTAGTGTCAGAGCGAGCTGCTAAGCTGGCCCCACCGCGCCCCGCTCGCTCCCACGAGCAGCTGTCATTGCGCACTACCCGGAGACTCATGACGCACACGCAGCACCCCCGCTTCACCTACGTCGACCTCTTCGCAGGCATCGGCGGGTTCGCCGCTGTCCTCGAGTCGCTAGGCGGACGAGGTGTCTACTCCGTCGAGATCGACGAGCACGCGGCCGCGATCTACGAGCGAAACTGGGGGCACTCGCCTCTCGGGGACATCACCGCTGATGCCAACGACGAGACGATGAACGTCCCGGAACACGACATCCTCGCTGCGGGCTTCCCCTGCCAGCCGTTCTCCAAGTCCGGCGCCCAGCTTGGCATGGATGAGACGCGCGGCACGCTCTTCTTCAACATCATGAAGATCATCGAGGCGCACCACCCAACCGTGGTCCTGCTGGAGAATGTCCGGAACCTGGCTGGACCGCGGCACCGCCACGAGTGGGAGGTGATCATCGACCGCTTGCGCAGCGTGGGGTATCGCGTCGCCGAGGCACCTGCAGTGTTCTCCCCGCACCTCCTGCCCCTGGCGCGCGGCGGCCGCCCGCAGGTGCGTGAGCGCGTGTTCATCACCGCGACGTACGACCCAGACCACGTCATGGACCACGACGAAGTGCCGCTGCCGCTGATCCATGAGGATGGCCGCGGTGACGAGGAGTGGGACCTCACCCAGGACCTCCCCCTCGACATCAAGAACGTCGACTCCCGCTACTCGCTCACGGCCGAGGAGATTCGCTGGATCGACGCCTGGGACGAGTTCGTGCGCCTCATGTGGGAAGCCGAGAGGCGCCGTGCCGGGTCCACCAATGCAGCCAAGCTCCCCGGGTTCCCGATCTGGGCCGACCACTGGGTTCACGAGACGGACCTCGACATCCCTCTCGGGACACCGGCTTGGAAGGCCAACTTCCTGCGCAAGAACGCCGAGTTCTACACGCGGCACCAGGAGGTGCTCGACACCTGGCGCAAGCACCACCGAATCGACGAGTTTCCGCCGTCCCGCCGCAAGCTCGAGTGGCAGGCGCAGGACGCCCCGACACTTTGGGACTGCGTCATGCAGCTGCGACCGTCTGGCATCCGCGCAAAGCGCCCCACGCACCTCCCCGCTCTCGTCGCCATCACGCAGACGTCGATCATCGGCCCGCAGCGACGCCGGCTGACCCCTGCGGAAGCAGCACGGCTCCAAGGCCTCCCGAGCAACTTCGACTTCGGCTCGCAACCCGACGCGAGGTCGTACAAGCAGCTCGGGAACGGCGTCTCTGTCGGGGCCGTCTGGCACGTCCTCAGGAAGCATGTCGAGCGTGACGCCCGGATCCTCGAGACGACTGCCAGGGGTCGAGCGATCCTCAAGGCCGTCCGGGACGATGCACCGAAGACCCCGGACGACATCCTCCCGCAGGTCCTCGCCGCAGGTCAGCAGCGCTACCGAGACGCCCAGGCGGCTCTCGCACGGTGATGAGCGGCGCGCCGGTACCGCAACACGTACCCGCCCACCCAGGATCGTCGTCGGCCGCGGTCTCGGCGCGCATGTCGACAGCACGGCGTCGAGACACTGCGCCAGAGCTCGCGCTCCGGCGCGAGCTTCATGCGCTCGGGTTCCGATACCGAGTCACATATCCCGTCCCCGGGCAACGACGCAGAACCATCGACGTCGCCTTCACCAGGCTCCGCCTGGCGATCTTCGTGGACGGCTGCTTCTGGCACGGCTGCCCGGAACACGGGACACGGCCGCGCTCCAACTCTGCTTGGTGGCAGCAGAAGCTCGCCGCCAACGCCGCGCGCGACCGCGACACGGACCGGCTCCTGACCGAAGCGGGCTGGACAGTCCTGAGGTTCTGGGAGCACACAGACCCATCTGAAGCGGCCCGTCTTGTTGCCCAGGCAGTAAGCGCCCTCCGAGAAGACCGCCGCTGACGGCCGGAACCGAACGCACCCTCACGTCCGGCCCCGGCCACATCCGTCAGCTCATGCGAGAACAGTGCTCGCACTTCCGTTGTTCGCCAGTTCCAGACACCTTGTTCCACCACGGGATCTGCTGCCCGGAGACACAATCGTCGTGATCGTGATAGACGTCCGGGTCCGAGGGATTGCTCGAGTGATATGGCGGGACCTTCATTCCTGCACCTCCCTTCATCGGCTGCTTGCTTGAGCAGCGTCCCGTGCCCCTCTGACATCGAGAGAGGCGGGAATGCCCCCGCCTCCGCCGCCGTTGACCCGACATGCCCACCCCCTTCCCGCTCGAGCTTGGTCTCGACACCTTCGGCGACACGTCCACCACGTCTGACGGCTCCCTGAGCTCACACGCGCAGACAATCCGTGAGGTCGTCGAGCAGGGTGTTCTCGCTGATCAGGTGGGTCTGGACTTCATCGGTATCGGCGAGCACCACCGGCCTGACTTCGCGGTGTCGGCGCCGGACACGGTTGCGACGGCGATCGCGGCCCGCACGGAGCGCATCCACGTCGGCACGGCGGTGACGGTGCTGTCGTCGGAGGATCCGCTGCGCGTGTTCCAGCGTTTCTCGACGATCGACGCCATCTCGGGAGGTCGCGCCGAGGTGATCCTCGGGCGTGGCTCGTTCATCGAGTCGTTCCCGCTGTTCGGCTACGACCTGGACGACTACGAGATCCTCTTCGAGGAGAAGCTCGACCTGTTCATGCGTGCCCGCGCGCAGGAGCCCATCACCTGGTCTGGTCAGACGCGCGCGAGCCTCGAGAACTCCGAGGTGTACCCGCACGTCGAGAGCGGCCTGCTGAAGGCGTGGATCGCCGTCGGCGGCTCGCCGCAATCCGTGATCCGCACCGCGCAGCACGGGCTGCCTCTCATGCTCGCCATCATCGGCGGGGAGCCCCTCGCGTTCGCGCAGTTCACCGACCTGTACCGTCGCGCGCTCGACCAGCTCGGCAACCCGCTCCAACCGATCGGCGTGCACATGCCCGGCCACGTCGCGGAGACGGACGAGCAGGCGATCGACGAGGCGTGGCCGTTCATCGCGCCCTACTTCTCACGTATCTTCGCGGAGCGCGGCGGCCGGCCCATCACCGAGGGGCAGTTCCGGCAGATGGTCGGGCCCGACGGCGCCTACGCCATCGGCAGCCCCGAGACGGTCGCCCGCAAGATCGCGCGCACCCTCGAAGGTCTCGGCGCGAGCCGCTTCGACCTCAAGTACGCCAACGGCAACATGCCGCACTCGATGCTCACGCGCTCGATCGAGCTGTACGGCACGCAGGTCGCGCCTCTCGTCCGCGACATGCTTGCCTGACGCGCGCCCCACGGGCACGACGACCCCGCGGCCGCTCCACCGACTGGTGTCGACCGGAACATAGCGGTCGTCACCCGTCCGGTCGCGCGACGTCACGTACAGGTCGAGTGCCGAGCCCTCCCGCGCCGAGGTCCGGGCCCTCACCAACTTCCAGTCGATTCCAGTTCCAATCTGACGCTCGAGGACCCGGCAGCGGCGGGCCGCCTTCAGGACGACGACTCGACGAGGGTCTCAGTCTGGGGCGACGGCGACCAGCTGCTCCACCG
This sequence comes from Flavimobilis sp. BM9, assembly GCF_058313055.1. NCBI lineage: Bacteria > Bacillati > Actinomycetota > Actinomycetes > Micrococcales > Jonesiaceae > Flavimobilis > Flavimobilis sp. BM9. The sequence continues at coordinate 269,309 of NZ_JBZEMO010000002.1, forward strand.
GCCGCCGCCCGTCGCCGAGCTGCCGGCTCGCCTCGACGCGCTATGCAAGTTCGCCAACGAGCGCGACTCCGAGACCTATCTGCCGCCGGTACTCCGCGCGATTGCACTCCACTTCATGATGGGGTTCGACCACTACTTCGAGGACGGCAACGGGCGCACAGCCCGCGCCGTCTTCTACTGGAGCATGCTGAACCAGGGCTTCTGGTTGACCGAGTTCTTGACGATCTCGCGCATCTTGAGAAGGGCCCCGGCGCAGTACGCCCGATCCTTCCTGCTGACCGAGCAAGAAGACGGCGACCTCACGCACTTCTTCATCTACCACCTTGGCGTGATCCAGCGGGCTATCGCTGACCTGCACGTCTACCTCTCGCAGAAGGCCGCAGCACAGCGCGCAGCGCAGGTGCTCGCAGCCCAGCAGGGCGACCTGAACACCCGTCAGGTAGCCCTTCTCGGGCGCGCGATCAAGGACCCGGAGGTTCAGTTCAGCGCGCGGTCGCACAGCATGAGATCGACCTGACCTCGCGGACCCAGGCGCGCCTGCACGATGACGACGCCCCGCCCGTCCGCGACGTGCGGACGGACGGGGCGTCGATCAGTCCCGGGATCAGGCCGTCCGGCGCCGCCAGACGAGCAGCAGCGCGCCGCCAGCGACGAACAGCAGCGAGAGTGCCGCAAGCCCGCCGACCTCCGCACCCGTGACCGGCAACGACTCGTCATCGTCGGACGCACCGTCGGCGTCACCGTCCGGCACGACGTCGTCTGACGGGTCCGCCGGAGTGTCGTCCGTGGGCGTGGTCGTCGGCTCGTCGACCGGCTCATCGGTCGGCGTCGGCTCATCTGTGGGCGGCACCGTCGGCGTCGGCACGACCACCGGCTGCGCCGCCACCTGGACACGGACGGTCCGCACGACCGAGGCGACCGGGTTCGTCGCCCTCACAGCGACGTCGTACGTGCCAGCGGCGAGCTGACCCGAGACGGTGCCCGTGCCGTCACCGTGGTCCACGAGCGCGAGGCCCGTCACCGCCTGCGGCGCTACCGCGGACAGGCTCGCGACCAGGTCAGCACCACTCACGCCAGCACCGCCCCCCGCGAGGCCTGCCGCGACCGACGTCACCGACTCGAGCGTGAGAGTCGGCACCGGCGTCCCACCGAACGCGAGCGTGAGACCCACCGGGCCGCCAGCCGGAACCCGGAACGGGTCCGCAGGCGTGCCCGTGCCAGTGACGGACGTCCCCGGCGTCACGGTCTCCGGAACGGGCGCGTGCTGGATCGTCAGCCGCACCGTGCCGCTGCCAGCGAGGGACGCCGCGCCCCACGCGTCGACCGTCGCGCCGTCAGGCAGCGTGACGACGAGATCCCCGTCGACCGCCCCCGACGCCAACGTCACGTCGACCCGGTAGCCGCCCGAGGTCGCGGTGACCGCGACCTTCGCGACGTCGACGCCCGACGTCACCACGTCGTCGGCCGTGAGCACGTCCGCACCCGCGACCGGGCGCTGCCCGTCTGCATCCTGCACGACGTCGAAGGACACCGTCGCGCCCTCGACGACCGTCTGCGCCGCACCGCCGGACGGTGTGACGACCGTCGTCGCGCGCGGCGCGACAACCTCCACCCGGACGGTCTTGCTCGAGCTAGCGAGGCCGTCGCGCGCCGTCACGACAAGGTCGAACACGCCCGCTACCGTCGGCGTCCCCACAAGAGACACGGAGCCCGGCACCTGGATGAGCGTCATGCCGGGAACCACGCCCGCGACCTCCACGCTCGTCGCGTTGCTCGCAGACGCGATCACCACGTGAGCCGCACTGCCCGCACGCAGGCCCGAAGGCGGCATGACTGTCACGCTCGGCGCAGGCCTGACCTCGACGGACACCGGGCCACGGCCCGTGACGACGGTGTCAGAGCCGACGACCCTGCTGATCACCAGCTCTGAGGCGTACGTACCAACCTCCCCGGACACGACGAACCCCACCGCCTGATCCTCGACGGTGACCGTCACGCCCGGGATGGCCGGGACGAGCTCCACGTGCGAGTCAGGCGCGAGCCCCGTCACGGAGCGGGTCCCACTCACAGTCATGCCCTGCCAGGCGACGAGGTGCATCGGGCCGACGGTCGTCGCCGGGACCACCACCAAGGTCAAGGTCCGGCTGCGCTGCACCCCGAACCCGTCGACTGCGCTCACGGTGAACGGGAATGACCCCGGCGTCGTCGCGACCCCGGCCAGCAGCCCCGTCGACGACAGGTAGGTCCCTGCGGGGAGCGCGCCGCTCGCGATCGCGTGGGTGACGCCTGCCTCACCTTGCGCCTGCGGCCACGTCGCCACAGCGCCCGTGACCGCGCTCCCGGCGAGCACCGCGCGCTGCGTCGGGCCGCTCCACGACGCGGCGGCCGCGAAGCGCACACGGTGCGTCAGAGACGCCTGCGCGTTCTGCTGGCCCCACGTGTCCGTCACTGCCCCGGTCGGGATCGTGACCGTGAGGTCCTGCGTGCCCGTGCCCGCCCCGAGCTGAACCGTCACGCTGACCGTGCTCGGGCTCGTGACGACGGTGGACGTGGATATCCCGCCGGCGACCGACACCGCCGAGGCGCTCAGATCGACGAGCGACGCCTCCGACGCCCCGGAGCGGAACACGACGTCGAAGCTTGTCGCGCCGCCGTCCGCACCGACGACCGCCGGCGTCGCCGTCGTGATCACCGGAGCGGGGACGGCCGGGCGGGCGCCGCCGAGCGGCGTCGACGTGATCCCCGCGACTCGCAGCGTCACGGCGGGCGCGGTCGCGTTGCCGTCGCCGTGCATGAACATGACCTGCAGCGTCGTGATGTCCCTGAGGTCCGCCGTGCCCTTGAAGCAGGCCGTCTGACCGGCCGAGCAGTCATAGTTGAAGACGAAGCCATGGCTCGGCGTCGCGCCGATCCCCGAGTTGTAGCTGCTGGACCGGCCGCTGCTGTCGGTCACGATCGCCGAGATCGAGACGGCGGTGTAGCCGGAGCCGCCCTCGATGTCGAGGAGGTCGAGGAAGAGCTGACCGTTGGTCGTGTCCTTCAGGTTCGTCGGACCCATCGCGTACGTGAGGGTGACCGTCGGCACCGAGCCGTTGCCGGCCAGCTTCTCCAGCTTGATGTTGCCCGTGCCGCCGCTCTGCGTGAACGTCGAGGCGCCAGCGACGTCGTACGACCGCGTGCCGCGGACCGTTCCGGAGAAGTCGTCGAAGGCGATGGCGCCCGCTGCGGATGCCGGCGCTGCGACCGGGAGCGCGACCACACCGGCCGCGAGGGCGAGGGTCGTGACGAGCAGGGCTCGCACCGCTCGTGATGTCCTGCTGATGACCTGCATGTTCTCCCCGGTTCGTGACACTGTGTCAGGTGACGGCCTAGGTTCCCACACGACGACGCCCGCGTATACCCCCCAAGCGGACATCGTGCCAACAGATAGGGCGATACTCACGAGCCGTACGTCACAGCGCGGACGCGACGATCGCCCTCTCCCCCGCCGAAGCGCGCCCGAGGTAGCGGCGGAACGCCGATCTCCGCACGGACAGGCACGGGTCCGCGCCACGACGCTCCGCGATCTGCATCCAGCTCCGGCGCCCCGCGACGCGGCCGGTCCACCCGCTCGTGTCGACCGGCACGTAACGGTCGTCGCCCGTCCGGTCGCGCGACGTCACGTACAGGACGCGCACCGTGCGCCACCTCCGCCCGACGACGTAGCACGGCCGGTCCTTGCTCCCGACACCCTCACGGAACGGGACGTCCGCCATCCAGAACTCACCCGGTCGCGGACCCCCGCGCCTGACGATCACCATCAGCGCGACCACGACGACGACGACCGCCGGGATCAGCCACCCCGCACCGCGCACCAGGTCGAGTGCCGAGCTCATCCACGCCTCAAGTTCCCCCATGAACACCGAGGCTAGCGCCCGCGCGTCTTGCCCAGGACGCGACTCGACCCCGGACCCGCAGGACAGCGGGACCGGGGTCGAGTGACGTCGTCAGGCGCCGCAGCCCTTGATGGCGTCCGCGCCGATGCCTGCCTTCTTGAGGCTCGCGAGCTCCGTCGTGGTCGCGAGGCGCCAGCCCTTGCCGAGCTTGAGCGCGGGCTTCTTCGTCGTGCCGGCGAGCGTGAAGTTGTGGCGCAGTCCGCCGGACCGCTCGAACCCGCGGACCTTCGCGCCCGTGCGGATACCGAGCGTGCAGTACGCCTCCGAGAAGAGCGTGCCGTCGATCCGCGCCACCTGCCGGCCCTGCACCGTGAGGACGGTGATGTCGCCGGTGTACGCGCTGCCGGACTTCTTCAGGTCGCGGACGTAGACGCGCGTCGCGCGCTTGCCCGTCGTCTGCGCCGACGTCGCGACGTCGGTCCACGGCACGAGCGCCGAGACAGCCCCGCACGCACCAGGCGCGACGTCGTAGCGGTCGAACCACACGCGCACGCCCTTGGCCGAGACGTTCCACGCGGCCGGAGCCGGCAAGCTCGCCGCCTCCCCGCGGAATGCGGTGAGACCGTCGAGCACGCAGTCCGGGTTCTGCTCGACCAGCGCGGTCACGATCGCGGCCCGGGTGACCGCGGCGGAGGACGCCGCGAACTTCGTGAGCTTGACCTTCTTGCCGGTCTTGAGGTCGAGCGTGAAGGAGCGGGCGCTCTGCTGCCCGACGCCGCCGCACCCGGCGTCCGAGTCGAACGCCATGGTCACGGACGCGAACCGCTTCTTGTAGATCGCCTTGGACACGCCGGTCACCGTGATCGTCGCGGGCGCGGTCGCACCGCACGACGTGCGCCACGTCGCGACCATCGCCCGCTCCGCAGCGACGAGCGCCTTCGCGTGCTTGGTCACGAGGGCGCGGTTCTTCGCCGTCGAACCCTTCAGGACAGGCATTCGCGACGTCGTCGTCAGCGCGAACGGCTTCGTCACCTTCGTGGTGCGGACCTTCGAGACGGTCAGGACCGCCTTCGGCGTGGCCTTCGCAGCAGCGACCGGAGCGGCCGCTGCCACGGGCGGGGCGGCGGCCCCTGCGGCGACCGCACCCGAGAGCGCGAGGCCGCCCGCCATGACGGCAGCGAGGACAGCGGTGGACAGACGACGAGACATGGACTTACCCCCTGAGACGTGCGACGACGCGCTTCTGTGCGTCGAACGTGACACTAGACGCCGCCCTGCACTGTCACACGCGCCTCACGCGTCCCACGACGCAACGATCACCAATCCCGCACACGTGCGGCAGCATGAACGCATGAGCGACGCCGCCTACCCGCCCGAGCCCTGGTTCCTCGCCGGTCAGATGCTCCTCTCGACGTTCGTCGTCGAGCCCGGCGACATCCCCGGCCTGAAGGCCGCGCTCCCCGACGGTCACCGGCTCGTGCTGGTGCGCGGGCGCGCCGTCGTCGGCGTCGCGTCGGTGACGTACGACGCCCGCGGGATGCTCGAGTACGACGAGCTGCTCGTCGGCGTCCTCACCCGCACGCGCGGCGCGCTGCGCGTGACGATCCCGCAGATCTGGGTCTCCACCGAGCAGTCTGCGGCTGGCGGCCGCGAGCTGTGGGCCATCCCCAAGCACGTCGCGACGTTCACCCCGGACGGCGGCACGCAGGTCCGGCTGCCCGACGGCGCCCCGGTCCTCCGTCTCGCCGCGCACCTCGGCGCGCGGGTCCTCCCCCGCCTCCCCCTCACGCTCACGACCGCCCAGCGCGCGCTCGCCGACCATGCCGGGTCCGGCGTCGGCACGATCACGTCGCGCAACCGCGTCCACGCGGACGTCCGGCGCGTCCGCGTCCGCTGGGACGTCGCGCGCTCAGGCCCGCTCGCCTGGCTCGCGGGCCGTCGCCCGCTGCTCTCGCTCGCACTGTCCGACGCCGTCATCACCTTCGGCCGCGACGTCCGCCGCTGACCTGGCGTACCGCCGGCCCCCGCCCACCGAGGTCGTGACTTCCGGCCCGACGTCGGCAGTCAGAGCGCACGACGTCGACACCAAAGTCACGACCTCGCGGCCCCGGTGGAGGGCGGCTGCTTGGCCACGGCGCCGTCTCGGCGGGCGAGCTCGGCCGCCGCGCGGTCGAGCCCACCGTGCTCCAGCCCGGCCGTGTTCGACGTCGCCTGCCACACCGTCCGCCCGCCCCGCCGGACGCGCACGCGCATGCGCCCACCCAGGTGCTCGATCGCGCCGGGCACGTTGCGCCGCTCCGCAGGCAGCGGGACGGGGAGCACGTGGGCGTCGTCGAGCGGCGCGTCCGCACGCACCTCGACCTCCCAACGCCCCGACCGCCCGTGCAGCAGCCACTCCTCGTCCGTGACCCGCGCCCGCACGGGGGACGTCCCGGGGTTGCCGAGCCGCAGCAGGGTGCCGTCGGGCAGCAGCACGACGAGCCCCGTCACCTCGGTCCGCAACGGGCCAGCGTGCACCTGCCCACCGGCGAACGCGACGCACGCGTCGGAGCCGTCGTCGAACGCCTGCGCCTGCCCCCACCACCACGACTGGGGAAAGCCGCCGCGCCCCCAGTTCTTCTCCGCGTAGACGCTCGCGCCGTCGAGGTTCCACACCTCACCGCCGACGACGGCGCTCCCTTGCGCGGTCCCGCCCAGCAGCCAGGGGTGCCAGTACTGGTTGAGGCCGGGGACCGTCTGGAAGATGCTCGACCCGCCGAAGCGGGCGCGTGGCCACGGCCGCGGGGCGAGGATCGTCGCGTCGATGCGGGCGTCAGGGCTGAGGTGGACGTGCAGCTCGTCGGCCCAGCCGCGGAACGCGCCACCGGCGACGACGCCGAGGCCGTGCGGGTCGGCCGCACCGGTCGGGTGCTCAGCCTGGAAGAGCGTGCCGCCGGGATAGGCAGCGAGGCCGAGCGTCGCCCAGTGCTGCTCCGACGGCCCGAAGACCGCGGACGCGCTGGACCGGTCCCGCGGTAGCGGGCCAGCGCGGTTCACGCCCGCGAGCGCGATGAGCGCGCGCCCGTCGAGCAGCGTGAACCGCCAGAAGTAGCCCTCCATCGCGACGCCGTGCGCCGCGAGCAGGTTGCCGAACGGTCGGTCAGCGCCAGACTCCCGATACCACCCCATGCTGGGACGCTACGGCGACCGGGCGCGCATGGCGACCGGTAGCGGCCCCGCCGGGCCGCGGCGCGCCGCCCGCCCGCGAGTCCGTCACTCCCAGCCCGACTCCGTCAGTCGCAACCGACGGACTCAGCCGGGACTGACGGACTCAGCGCCGGCGCGCGCCCGGCACCGCGCGGGGAGGGGGGCGCGGGGGCGGCACGGCCGCGAGCCGCGCCGGTGCGCGGCCTCAGTCCTCGCGCAGCGGGACGAACGTGTAAGCACCGTGCTGCTCGACGCGCAGGTCGTCCCCCACACGGTCGACGACCGTCATCCGGCCGCGCACGGGGATGACCATGCGTCCTCCGCCAGCGAGCTGCGCGACGAGCGCGGCCGGCACGTCGAGCGCTTCGGCGGAGACGAGGATGCGGTCGTACGGGCCGTCGTCGGGCCAGCCGAGGCGGCCGGGGACGGCCTGCTCGACGCGCGGCGCGAGGTCCCCGAGGAGGGCAGTGAGGTTGCGGCGTGCGAAGGTCACGAGCGCGGGCTCGAGCTCGACGCCGACGACGGTGCCGCCAGGCGTGACGAGGTGGTCGAGCAGGGCGGCGGTCCACCCGGAGCCGGACCCGACGTCGAGCACCGCGTGCCCGGGCCGCGGGCCCAGGAGGCGCAGCATCGTGGCAACCGTGCTCGGCTGCGAGCAGGTCGCTCCGTGGCCGATGCCGAGCGGGACGTCGAGCGCCGCACGCTCACGTTGCGTCGGCGGCAGGAACTCCTGCCGCTCGATCGCGTGCATCGCCTCGCCAACCCGGTCCATGGCTTGTGCGGCTGCCGCGCCGGACGCTTCCCCCGACGCTCATCCGGTGGCGCCGCCCACCTCCTCCACCGACTCGTCGTGGACACCCCGTCCCACGAGGCTGTTCCTGCGGGAGTACGCGAAGTAGATGATGAAGCCGAGCGCCAGCCAGACGCCGAAGCGCAGCCAGGTGATCGTCGTCAGGTTGGTCATGAGCCACAGGCAGGCGACGCCGGACACGATCGGCAGCACCGGCGACCACGGCACGCGGAACCCGCGCTGGAGGTCGGGGCGCTGCTTGCGCAGGAGCGGCACCGCGAAGCTGACGAGGACGAACGCGGACAGCGTGCCGATGTTGATCATGTCGGCGAGCGCAGACACGTCGGTGAGTGCGGCGACGAGCGCGACGACGACGCCGGCCCCGATCTGCAGCCGCGCGGGCGTGCGGTGGACGGGGTGCGTGACGGACAGTGCGCGGGGGAGCAGGCCGTCGCGGCTCATCGAGAAGACGATCCGGGTGAGGCCGAGCAGGAGCACCATGATGACGGACGTGAGCCCGACGAGGATGCCCATCGAGATGACCTTGCCGGCCCAGTCGGCGCCGACGAGCACGAACGCGGAGGTGAGCGACGGTTCGTCGACCTTCGCGAGCTCGGCGTAGGAGACCATGCCGGTGACGACGATCGTCACGAGGACGTAGAGGACGGTGACGACGGCGAGGCCGCCGAGGATGCCGCGCGGCAGGTTGCGCTGCGGGTCGCGCGTCTCCTCTGCGGTCGTCGCGACGACGTCGAACCCGATGAAGGCGAAGAACACGAGCGCCGCGCCGGACAGGACGCCGACGATGCCGTACATCGACGGCTCGAGGCCGGTGACGAACGCGAACAGCGGCTGGTGCAGGCCGGACGCGCTCTCGGCGGGCTGTGCCGGCGGGATGAACGGCGAGAAGTTCTCGGCCTTGACGTAGAAGAACCCGACGACGATCACGAAGAGCGTGATGCTCACCTTGATGATCGTGAACACCGAGTTCACGCGGGTGCTCATCTTCGTGCCGATGACGAGCAGCGCGGTGAAGATCGCGACGATGAGGGCTGGACCCCACTCGAAGGTGATCGGGCCGAGGTGCAGGTCCATGGGGATGCCGATGCCGAAGAGGTCGAACGCGTCGCCGAGGTAGATGCCCCAGAACTTCGCGATGACGGCGGCGGCGAGGAGCATCTCGAGGATGAGGTCCCAGCCGATGATCCAGGCGACGAGCTCGCCCATGGTCGCGTAGGAGTACGTGTAGGCGGACCCGGCGATGGGAAGCGTCGAGGCGAACTCGGCGTAGCACATCATCGCGAGGCCGCACACGATCGAGGCGATGACGAACGAGACGATCACGCCCGGCCCGGCGTGGTTGGCGGCGGCCTGCGCGCCGACGGAGAAGATGCCCGCGCCGACGGCGACCGCGACGCCGAGGACGGCGAGGTCCCATGCGGTGAGGTCGCGTCGGAGCGACCGTTCGGGGTCCTCGCTCGTGGCGATCGCAGCCTCGATGGACTTGCGTCGTCCCCTGCTGTCAGCCGTCCTGGCCATCCCTGCTCCCGCCGTGAGGTCCTGTCTTCCGAGCCTGCCCCCGTGGATGGTGCGACGCCAGCGGGGCACGCCGCGCAGACATTACCGCGTGAATGCGGCGAGAACCGTCTGGAGGTCCTGGGAAGCGTCGACGAGCTCGTGCGCGGCATCGCGGACGGTGCCGATCTCGACGGCGGTCGCGCGTGAGGCTGCTTCGACGTCCTGGAGGGAGCGCGCGATCGTGCGGCCGCCGTCGGCGACCTGCTCGACGGAGCGGGCCATCTCGTTGGTCGTGGCGGTCTGCTCCTCGACGGCTCCGGCGATCGACATCTGGTAGTCGTTGATGCGCGTGACGACGTCGGTGATGTGGGCGATCTCGGCGGTCGCCCGGTCGACGGTCGCCTGGATCTCCTCGACCTGCTCGGTGATGCCGCCGGTCGCGGTGGCGGTCTCCTGGGCGAGGTCCTTGACCTCGCTCGCGACGACGGCGAACCCGCGCCCGGCCTCCCCTGCGCGTGCGGCCTCGATCGTCGCGTTGAGCGCGAGGAGGTTGGTCTGTGCGGCGATCGCGGAGATGACCTTGACGACGCTGCTGATCTGCGCGGACGCCTCGCCGAGGGCGACGACGGTGCGTGAGGTGGCGTCGGCTGCGCTGACGGCCTCGGTGGCGATCTGCGCGGCGGCGTTCGCGTTCTGCGCGATCTCGGAGATGGACGCGCCCATCTGGTGGGTGCCTGCGGCGACGGTCTCGATGCCGGCGGCGACCTCGGTCGCGGAGCCGGCGAGGTCGACGGTCTGCTCGGTCGCGGTGGCGGTCGCGCTCGCGATGCCGTCTCCTGTGGCGAGCAGCTGGCGGGCGGAGGCGTCGAGGCGGGCGGCGACCTGGGCGACCTCGTCGGCGACGGAGGAGGACCGGTCGAGGGTCGCGTTGAGGGACACGGCGAGCTGCTCGAGCTCGGTGCGGCCACGGCCCTCGTCGAGGCGGATGCTGAGGTCGCCGGTGCCGAGGACCTGCGCGGCGCGGCGGATGGGCGTGACGATCGAGCGGGCGATGACGATGCACACGGCGACGGTGACGGCGAGGACGACGAGCGTGGCGAGGGCGAGGCGTGCGGCGTCGCCGAGGGCGACCTGCTGCACGTCGTCGACGTAGACGCCTGAGCCGATGATCCAGCCCCACGGCTCGTAGCCGACGACGTAGGACACCTTGGGCTGCGCGGCGTCGTAGCCGGGCTTGGGCCACTGGTACTCGACGAACCCGCGCCCGTCGGCCTTGACGACGTCGACCATCTCGACGAAGAGGAGCTTGCCGTCGGGGTCGGCGTTCTGGCTGAGGTCGCTGCCGTCCATCTCGGGCTTGATGGGGTGCATGACCATGGCGGGCGTCATGTCGTTGATCCAGAAGTACTCCTCGCCGGAGTACCGCATGTCGCGGACGGCGTCGATCGCGGCGGCCTGCGCGGCCTCGCGGTCCATCGCGCCGCTCGTCTCTTGCGCGCCGAAGTAGGCGAGGACGCCGGCGGCGGACTCGACGACGGCGCGGGTCGCGTCCTGGCGCTCGGTCATGACGCGGTCGCGGACGAGGACGCTCGCGATGACGGTGAGTGCACCCATGCCGAGCGCTGCGAGGACCACGACGGCGACGAGGCGCGTCATGATCGAGGTCGAGCTGAGTCGTGCGGTCATCGCGGGCTCCTGGGCGTGCGGCGTGGCGTGCGGCTGGGTGTCCGGCGGGTGGCGAGACGGTGCGGGGCGGCTGGTGCGGGCACTCATCGGTCAGCAGCGGTATTCGATGAGGCGACCGTGAGAAACATTTCCACGCGTTCAGGGGATAACACCCTGGGTTGCGGAGTTGTGCCCTCCGAGACGGCCTGTCCACGCCCGGCCGGACACCGTCGATGCCCACGGCCCACCAGATGGGAGAATCCCCGTCATGGCGAAGCTCTACTTCCGGTACGGGGCGATGAACTCCGGCAAGTCGACGTCCCTGCTGCAGGCGGCGCACAACTACGAGGAGCGGGACCACCAGATCCTGCTCGCCAAGCCGGGCATCGACACGAAGGCGGGGCGCAAGATCCACTCGCGCCTCGGCGTCGACCGGTCGGTCGACTACGTGCTCGGGGAGGACGACGACGCTTACCTCACCCTGCAGACGCACCGCGAGCGCGTGCAGCGTGAGACGGGCCGCGACGTGTCCTGCCTGCTGCTCGACGAGGCGCAGTTCCTCACGCCGCGGCAGGTCGACGACCTGCTGCGCGTCGCCGTCCTCGATGGCATCCCGGTGATCTGCTACGGCATCCGCACCGACTTCCGCACGGCGGCGTTCCCGGGCTCGCAGCGTCTCCTGGAGATCGCGCACAGCCTCGAGGAGCTCAAGACGATCTGCCGGTGCGGCCGCAAGGCGATCTTCAACTCGCGGCGCGTCGACGGGCACGCGGTGTTCGACGGCGACCAGGTGGCGATCGACGGCGCTGCGGTGACGTACGAGTCGCTGTGCGCGGCCTGCTACCTGCGCGAGTCGGGCGGCGTGCTCGCCTGACCTGCGGTAGCACGACCTGCAGCCCTCGGCTACCGTCTTCATAGTTTGCACGGTCTCAGGGGGGAGAGTGTCGATCCGTAGGTTGCGCGCGGCCCGGGCACAGGCGTTCGTCCTGGCAAGCGTCACGGTCTGCGCTGCGATCGGCGGGTGCGGCAGCAGCGTCGGCCCTGCGTTCGACTTTCTCCCGCCGTCCGGACAAGGCGCTCTCGGCGGGTCTGCGGGCGACGGACGCGTCGTGGCGGTCGTCGACGGCGGGATCGCTGACAGCCATCCGAGCCTCGAGGGCCGCGTGATCGGCCGATGGGTCGCCGACGGTCTTGATACGACCCCTTCGGACCACGGCACCATGGTGGCCGGGATCGTTGCGGGCGACGCCGCCGACGACTTCCCGGGCGGCCTGGCTCCCGCCGCCCGCCTGCTCGACGCCCACGCGCTGGACGCGACGGGAACGGGTGACCCCGCAGGCATCGCTTCGGCGGTGCGGTGGGCGGTCGAGCAGGGCGCGGACATCATCGTCGCTGCGTTCGGCAGCGAGACTGACCATCCTGAGATAAGTGGGGCACCGTGGGGGCGAAGAGCCGCGAGCAGATCGCGGACCTGATGGGCAAGGCCATGGCAGACGGCACCCACAGCGCGTATGGCAGCGGCGCGATGCAGGCGCTGCTCAAGCACCAGGGCAAGAAGATCGTCGTGACGTACTCGAAGGCGACAGGCAAGGTCTCCAATGGCTGGGTCAAGTAACGAGCCGACGGACCTGCGCGCGCTCGTCGCACAGGGCGACGCTCTCTCTCTGCGCGACGCGGTGGACACGGCCCTGATGATGTCTGTTCCCGCAGTCCAGGCTCTGCTCGACGAGGACTTCCTCGCGGACCATGCCGAGCAGGCGGGCGGGTTCTTCTCGCTGTGGCTGCCGCAGATGCCGCCGTTCGAGCGGATGGCGGCGGCCCGGTGGGTGGGGTCGCAGTCCGTGCTGAGCATGTCGCACCTGGAGGGCGCGCGTGGCGTTGCGGCGCGGCTCACGGTCGAGGCGCTCAGCGAGGCCTCGGGTGCACTGGCGGAGGATCTGGAGAACTTCTGGGTCCTCGCGGACGGTCCGGACACGGAGGTTCCTGTGGAGGTCGGGGAGCGGCTCAAGGAGCTTGCGACCGTCCTACGTGATGTTCGCGGGCAGATCGACACCCAGGCGGATCGCCTTCCGTAACCGGGCGCCCTTCGACGTGGCACCCCTGAGCACGAGAGCAGCGGGCAGGGCTTCTTCGGAGGCCCTGCCCGTTCTCGTCGCGCCGACCTCCTAGCCTGGGCCCGTCGCTCGGGCGGCCCTCAGTCCGCGCAGGCTTCGAGGAAGTCGCGGGCGTGCCGCGGCGGGGCCGCGCCCGCCCACAGGGCGGTGAGCGGGCGGCTCATGGTGAGTCCGTCGACCTGGACGCGGGCGAGGCGTCCTGCGCGGACGTCGTCGGCGACGGCGAGGCTGCTGAGCACGCCGGGGGCGGTGCCGCCCATGACCGCGCTGCGCATCCCTAGGGTGCTCGTCTGCACCATCACGGGCTCGGCGTGGTCCGGATAGCCGGCGTCGGCCATCGCGGCGTCGAACGCCTGGCGCGTGCCGCTGCCCTTCTCGCGCAGCACGAGGCCGGTCGTCGCGAGCTCCTGCACGGTGATGGAGCGGGCGCGGGCCCAGCGGTGCTCGGGCTGGACGACGACGTCGAGCGTGTCGCGTGCGACCGTCGCCGACCCGAGGCCCGCTGGCGTGCGGGGCGACTCGACGAACCCGAGGTCGGCGGTGCCCTCGCGCACGCTCATGGCGACGGTGCTGCTGTTGGCGGCGGTGACCTGCACCTCCGGCCCGTGCTCGCCGACCTGCGCGCGCCAGGTGCCGATCCATCTCGGCAGGAGGTGCTCGGCGATCGTGAGGCTCGCGGCGATGCGCAGGGTGGTGGTGCGGTCGTCGCGCAGGGCGCGTGCGGCGTCGGCGAACGCGTCTGCGGCGGCCAGGAGGGGCTGCGCCCAGCCGACGACCTGCTCGCCTGCCGGGGTGAGCCGGGAGCCGCGGGTGGAGCGCACGAGGAGGCGCGCACCGAGCTCGCGTTCGAGGGTGCGGATGCGCAGCGAGACGGCCTGCTGGCTGACGCCGAGGAGGCTGGCCGCGGCGGAGATGCTGTTCTCCCGGGCGGCGAGCGCGAGCGCGCGCAGCGCCTGCAGGTCGGGTTCTGCCCGCATCGATCGCCTCCGTCCTGCGACAAGCCTACGTTGTGACGCGCGCGGGAGCTGCTTCTACCGGCGACGCGCGCGCGCCGAGACGATGAGGTCATGACCCTCCTCGAGCCCGACGCCGCCGCGCACGCGTCCGAGGACGGACGACGTCCCGCGCCGCAGGTCAGCGCCGCCCGCGAGCGCGGCACCCTCCGGCCGTCCCTCTCGCGTGCGGCGTCGCGACTGCCCGGCGTCGCGCTGTGCCTCGCGGCCGCTGCGCTCTCCTGGGCGACCGGCCAGCTCGTCCCGGGGCTCAGCCCGATGATCGTCGCGATCGTCCTCGGCGTCGTCGTGACCAACGCGACGCGGCTGCCCGCGTCCCTGGCGCCCGGGATCGACTTCTCCGCGAAGGTCCTGCTGCGCGTCGGCATCGTGTTCCTCGGGCTGCAGCTCGTCCTGGGCGACATCCTCGGCCTGGGCGCGCCGATGCTGCTCGTGGTGCTGTGCGTCGTCGGCGGCGGGATCCTCGGCACGGTCGCACTGGGCCGCTGGCTGCGCGTGCCGCGCGGCCTCGCGCTCCTGATCGCGTGCGGCTTCTCCATCTGCGGGGCTGCGGCGGTCGCGGGAGCCGCGAGCGTCACCGACCCGGACGACGACGCGGAGGACCAGACGGTCACCGCCGTCGCGCTCGTCGTCATCTTCGGCACGGCGATGATCGCCCTGCTCCCGCTCGCGAGCCACCTGCTGGCCCTCGGTGCGGTCACCGCGGGCACGTGGGCCGGGGCGTCGGTCCACGAGATCGCGCAGGTCGTCGCGGTGGGCGGCATCCTCGGCCCGGACGCTCTCGCGGCTGCCGTCGTGGTGAAGCTGGCGCGCGTGCTGCTGCTCGCCCCGGTCGTGGCGGCACTCGGCGTGCGGCAGCGGCGGGTCACCCGCGCGCGTGGCGCTGGCGCGGTCCCCGCGCGGCGCCGTCCGCCGCTCGTCCCGCCGTTCGTCGTCGGCTTCCTGGCGCTCGTGCTGCTGCGGGCCCTGGTCGCGCTCCCCGCGTGGACGCTCACGACGGGTCGCCTCCTGCAGACGGTGCTGCTCTCCGCTGCGATGTTCGCGCTGGGGTGCGGTGTCCGGGTCCAGGACCTCAGGAAGGTCGGCGCGCGGCCGTTCGTGCTCGCGGCCCTGGCCACGGTGCTCGTCGCCACGATCGCGGGAGTCGGCGTCACGCTCGTGAGCTGAGCGGGCTGCGCCCTGCCCACAAAGCGCCAGCCGCACCTGCACCGGCCCGGGCGGGACGACGGCGCGCGGCGCTGTCGGTCGGGTACGGCACAGTGTGCGTATGACGACGACGATCCAGGCCGCACGCTGCTTCGGCGACGGCGACCCGCTGTACGAGGCGTACCACGACGACGAGTGGGGCATGCCGGTGCACGGCGAGGCAGCGCTGCTCGAGCGCCTCGCGCTCGAGGCGTTCCAGTCGGGCCTGGCGTGGATCACGGTGCTGCGCAAGCGCCCGGCGTTCCGCGAGGTCTTCGCGGGCTTCGACCCGGAGACCGTCGCGGGCTTCGAGGAGGACGACGTCGAGCGGCTCCTCCTGGACGCCCGCATCATCCGCAACCGCGCGAAGATCGAGGCGACGATCAGCAACGCGCGCGCCGTCGTCGCACTCCACGAGGCAGGGGAGACGCTCGACGGCATCGTCTGGTCGTTCGCGCCGCCCGCGCGCGAGCGCCGCCTCGCGAGCCTCTCAGAGATCCCGGGCCAGACGCCCGCGTCGGTCGCCCTCGCCAAGGAGCTCAAGCGTCGCGGCTTCCGGTTCATCGGCCCGACGACCGCCTACGCGGCGATGCAGGCGTGCGGCCTCGTCGACGACCACGTCGCGACGTGCCCGGTCGCTGCCCGCACGACCTGACCCGTCAGTCCACGCGTCAGAGGACGGCGCCGCCGCGGGCGCGGGCGAGCCACGGGGTCGCGAACTCGACGAGCTCACGGACCGGGACGAGGACCGCGTGCGCGTTCCCGACGAGCGCCGTCTCGACGAGCGCCGGGTGCGCCTCGCAGAACGCGTCGCCGCACTCGCCGAAGTCCTCGTCCTCGGGCCACAGCTCCTGCCACGTCTCCCAGACGCGCTCCCCGTCGCGCAGCACGGGGCCGCCCTGCGCGACGTACTGGCGCGTCGGCCAGGTGATGCGGTTCTCCGCGAGGTGCAGCGCGGTGCACTTGTCGAAGCCGACGCCCAGGAGCAGCACATACCCGCCCACGTCGTGCAGGGCGCGCATCGGCGAACGCTCACCTGCGGCGTCGTCCAGGTCGTGGGTCGCGGTGATGCGCGCCGCGTCCGGGCCGAGCGCGGCGATCGACCGCTGCGGGTGCGCCGAGCGCAGCACGCCCGGCCACGTGCGGAACAGCTCGGCGACCGCGCCCATCGTGCGGGTCGGCGTACGCGCCGGGTCGTACGCGGGGAGGCTGTCGCGCAGCGTCGGGTACCACTCCTCCGGCACGTCGGGCATGCGCAGGAACGCGGGGTCGCACAGCTGCCACGACTGCGCCGGCATCACGACGGTGCCATCGGGCCCGACGGCGTCGATCACGCCCTGTACGACCCCCGCCTCGCCACCGACGACGTAGCCGAGGCGCGAGAGCGACACGTGCACCATGACCGTCCGGCCACGCACCCCCAGATCCGCGAGCACCTCGCTGAGAGCGGTGGCGGTGACGGGCACGGGTGCGTGACGATGGCGGACAGGCGCTCCGCCGGACTGGGTTTCCACGCGCTCCAACGTAGCGGCGGCGTCCGCGCTCCGCGCGTTCACACAGACCATGACCTGGGACGACAAGCAGGAGGAAGCACGATGAGCACCACGAAGATCGTCGATCACCTCGGTGTCACGGACGGCCGCGTGCCGCCCGCCGTGCTTGCTGCGGGGGCGTGGGTCGCGCAGTCGCTCGTGTCACGCGAGCGCGGCGGCAGGTTCGCGCGCCTCGCCGGGACGGCGCTGGGCGCCGCGTCGGTGGCGCTCGCCGGTGCGTCTGTCGTCGACTTCGCGCGACGCCGCACGACCGTCGACCCGCGCGTCCCCGACGCGTCGACGCTCGTGACGTCCGGCGTCAACGCGGTGAGCCGCAACCCGATGTACGTCGGGATGGTCGGCGTGATCGTCGCGCGGGCGGTCGCTCGGCGGTCCGTCGCCGCCCTCGCCCCTGCGGCCGCGCTCGCCTACCTGCTGCACTCCCGCCAGATCGCGGCGGAGGAGGAGATGCTCGCTGCGAAGTTCGGTGCCGCATATGCGGAGTACATGGCGACCGTGCCGCGCTGGGTCGACGGACGCTCGGTCGGGGCCGTGCGCGCCCTCCTCGAGGACCGGACCGGCTGAACGCCCCGCCGGGCAGGCGGGTGCAGATCAGGGCGTGCGGCGCCGCAGGGTCGCCGCACCGAGCAGCAGCAGCGCGACGATGAACCCCACCACGATCGTGAGCGGCATCAGCACGTCGGGCGACTCGTGGCGGGTCACCTCCGTCATCGCGTCGACGACGTAGGAGAGCGGCATCACGTCGGACGCGAGCTCGAGGGCACGCGGCATGTCGGCGCGCGGCACGAGCAGCCCGCACAGCAGGAACTGCGGCAGGATCACCGCGGGCATGAACTGCACGGCCTGGAACTCGGTGCTCGCGAACGCCGACACGAACAGCCCGAAGGACATCCCCAGGAGCGCGGCGAGGACTGCGACGAGCACCATGAGCGGCCACGGCCCCTGCGGGTCGAGGCCGAGCGGCCCCATCATGAGCGCCGACGCGAGCAGCGCCTGCACGGTCGCGACCAGGCCGAACGCGATGCCGTACCCGAGCACGAAGGACGCCTTGGGCAGCGGCAGCGTCAGCAGCCGCTCGAGCGTGCCCGTCGAACGCTCCCGCAGCGTCGCGACCGACGTGATGAGGAACATGATGATCACGGGGAACATGCCGAGCAGCGACCCGCCGATCTGCTGGAACACCAGCCCGCCGTCGTACACCCACCACAAGAGCGTGAGCAGGACGCACGGCACGACGGCGATCATCGCGACCGTGCGCGGGTCGTGGCGCAGCTGCGCGAGCACCCGGCGGGCTGTGGCGATCATGGGCGCTCCCTGCGGACCAAGGTGAGGAAGGCGCCGTCGGCGTTCGACGCGCCCGTGGCTGCGAGCAGCTCGGGGAGGGTCGAGTCGGCGATCACCTCGCCGTCGCGCAGCAGGACGAGCCGGTCGCAGCGCTCCGCCTCGTCCATGACGTGGCTCGACACGAGCAGCGTGACGCCGTCTGCGGCGAGCTCGGCGAACAGGGCCCAGAGCGACTCCCGCAGCACCGGGTCGAGCCCGACGGTCGGCTCGTCAAGCACAAGCAGCTCGGGCGCGCCGAGGAGCGCGGTCGCGAGCGACACGCGCGACATCTGCCCGCCGGACAGGCGCCCGACGAGGGCGCGCTGGTGACTGCCGAGGTCGACGCGTTCGACGACGTCGGCGACCTGCGCCTCGAGCGCGCGGCCGCGCAGGCCGAGCGTCCGGCCGAAGTACCGCAGGTTCTCGAGGACCGTGAGGTCGAGGTAGACGCTCGGAGCCTGCGTCACGTAAGCGACCCGCGACCGCAGCCCTGCGCTGCCCGCTGGCTCGCCGAGCACCGTCACGTCGCCCGCCTCGACGAGCTGGACGCCGAGGATCGCCCGCATGAGCGTCGTCTTGCCCGCGCCAGACGGACCGAGCAGGCCCGTCACGGTGCCGCTCGCGATCGACAGCCGGAGGCCGTCGAGGACCGTGCGCGGGCCGCGGCGGACCGTCAGTCCGTCGACCATGATCGCCGGGATGCTCACGGATCAGACGCTATTCCTCAGGCTTGCCGCGGCGCCCGCGACACGACGCACACTGGGGGCATGACTCTCCCTCCCGGATACCGCCTCCTCGAGACACCGCCTGCGCTGGAGGACTACCTCCACCTGCGGGCCGCGAGCGGTCTGCGACCCAAGAACGTCGCGCAGGGCACGGGCGCGATCACCGGATCGTGGTCGTTCCGGCATGTCGTCAGCCCCGACGGCGACGCGGTCGCGATGGGCCGCATCATCGGAGACGGCGGCTGGTACTTCCTCGTCGCCGACATGGCGACCCTCCCCGAGCTCCAGGGCCGCGGCCTCGGCAGCGCGATCCTCGACTCGCTGCTCGCCGACATCCGCGAGCGCGCCCCGCAGGGCGCGTGGGTGAACCTCGCTGCGGAACCCGAGGGTGTCCGCCTGTACGAGTCGCGCGGCTTCGAGGACGTCGCGCCGCGCTGGACGGGCATGCACCGCGTGGTCTGAACGGCCAGGCAAGATCGAGGGTGCCTCAGGCGCGGCCGATGGTGCGCGGCCTAGGCTTGGAGCATGTCGTCGTTGCCGGTGTGCGTGTCGCGGGTGCCGATCTTCGCCGGGCTCACGCCCGTCGAGCAGCGCGAGGTGCACGACGTCGCGCGGCCGCGCCGATTGCCCGACGGCGAGACGGTGTACGTCGAGGGCGACCGTGTCGCGAGCCTCCTCGTGGTGAACTCGGGTCGGCTGCGCCTGACCCGTTCGTCGCCCGACGGCGGCGAGCACCTCTTGCGCGTGCTCGACGCGGGTGACTTCATCGGCGTCGAGTCGTTCCTCACGGGCGCGACGCCCGGGCACACGGCCACTGCGATGGGCGCGACCGTGCTGTGCGAGTTCCGGCACGCCGACCTGCAGCCGCTCCTCGACGCGCACCCCGGCGTCGGTGTCGCGATGCTCGCGACCCTCGCCACACAGCTCTCCCGCACGGAGGAGCGGCTCACCGCGCAGACGCTCGCGCCCGTCGAGCGGCGCCTCGTCGGCTACCTGCTCGACCTGCCCGCCCAGCCCCACGCGGACGGGCTGGTGATCGAGCTGCCGCTCAGCAAGAAGGACATCGCGTCCTACCTCGGAACCACGCCGGAGTCGTTGTCCCGGTCGCTGCGCGCCCTCGCCGACGCGGGGATCGTCGAGTCGCGCGGCAAGCGCGAGCTCCTGGTGCGCGACGCCGCAGCGTTGGACGACCTGGTCCGCTAGCTCGGGGCGCAGCGCACGAGAGCGCCCGCCTCGTGGCGGGCGCTCTCGGCATTGGGGGCTGGTCGGCCGCCCCGGCTCAGGCGGTCGTCGCGGTGTACCCGGCCTTCGCGACGGCGGCGACGAGGTCGTCGACGCTCGCACGCTCGGCGTCGTGCTCGATCTCGATGCGCGCGGACGCGAAGTGGACGGTCACGGAGTCGACTCCGTCGACCCGGCCGACCTGCTTCTCGATCTTGGCGACGCACGACGGGCAGCTGAAGCCCTGCGCGCGGAGGGTGGTGCGGGTGGTGGTGCGGGTGCTCATGGTGAGCTCCTCTCCTGGGGGTCCTTCCCGGTGTCCGGGCTTCTGGTTGCACACTACGAACGGGCGACAGCGAGGTCCTTGACGTGCATCAACCGGGCGGCACGGGTCTCGCGGGGGCGGCGCAGGAGCCGCACCGCGTTGGCGATGACGATGAGCACGGACGCCTCGTGGACGAGCATCCCGACGGCCATCGTGACGCCGCCGACGAGCACGCCCGCGAGCAGGGTCGCGACGGTCACGAGCGCGACCGCGATGTTCTGGCGCATGGTCCGCACGGTGCGGCGGGCGAGGGAGACGGCCTGCGGGATCATCAGCAGGTCGTCGCGCATGAGGGCGATGTCCGCGGTCTCGAGGGCGACGCCGGTGCCGGCTCCCATCGCGATGCCGACGTCCGCGGTGGCGAGGGCGGGGGCGTCGTTGACGCCGTCGCCGACCATCGCGACGACGTGCCCGTCGCGCTGCAGCGCGGCGACCGCCTCGAGCTTGTCCTCGGGCAGCAGGCCGGCGCGCACCTCGTCGATGCCGACCTGCGCTGCGACCGCGTCGGCGACGCGCTGCTGGTCGCCGGTGAGCATGACGACCGTGCGCACGCCGGCGGCGTGCAGGCGGCGCACCATCTCGGCCGCGTCGGCACGGACGCGGTCCGCGACGCCGACGACCCCGAGGACGACGCCGTCACGCGCCACGACCATGGGCGTGCGGCCGGCGGCGGCAAGCTCGTCGACGACGAGGTCGGCGGCCGCGCCGTCCACCCCCTCGCCGGCGAGGAGGGCGAGGTTTCCGACGGCGATGCGGGCGCCGTCGACCGTGGCGACGATGCCCTTGCCGGGGACCGGTTCGGTGCTGCTCGGCAGCCCCGGAACAGCGAGATCGGCGCGGCGCGCCGCGGCGAGGACGGCGCGGGCGAGCGGGTGCTCGGACCCGGCCTCGGCGCGGGCGGCGACCGCGAGCACCTCGTCCTGCGTCACGCCGGGGGCGAGGGCGACGACGTCGGTCAGCGACGGACGCCCCTCGGTCAGGGTGCCGGTCTTGTCGAGCGCGACCGCGGAGATGCGTGCCGACGTCTCAAGGTGCTCGCCGCCCTTGATGAGCACGCCGTCCCGCGCGCCGCGGCCGATGCCCGCGACGATCGACACGGGGATCGAGATGACGAGCGCGCCCGGGCAGCCGATGACGAGCAGCGTCAGTGCGAGCACCACGTCCCGGGTGAGCAGCCCGACGACGACCGCCAGGACGATCGTGCCGGGCGTGTACCAGGCAGCGAACCGGTCCATGAACGCCTGCGTGCGAGCCTTGGCGTCCTGCGCCTCCTCGACGCGGTGGATGATGCGCGCGAGCGTCGTGTCCGAGCCGACGCCGGTCGCGCGGACCTGCAGGAACCCGCTGACCGCGACGGTGCCGGCGAACACCTGGTCGCCGTCGGCCTTCTCGACGGGCATGGACTCACCGGTGATCGACGCCTCGTCGAGCGCACCGGACCCGCCGACGACCACGCCGTCGACAGGCACCTTCGCGCCGTTCTTCACGAGGACCGTCTCGCCGGTGCGGACGTCCCGCGTCGGGACCTCCTCCTGCACGCCGTCGCGCAGGACGACCGCGAGGTCCGGTGCGAGCGCGACGAGCTCGGCGAGCGCGGAACGCGTCCGGTCGAGCGTCGCCGTCTCGAGCGCGTGCCCGACGGCGAACAGGAACGTCACCGCGGCGGCCTCCCAGTAGTTGCCGACCAGGACGGCCCCGATCGCCGCGACCGAGACGAGCAGGTCGATGCTCACGACCCGCACGAGCGCGGCCCGCACGGCCTTGACGACGACGGGCGTGCCCGCGACAGCGGCCGCCGCGACCATGAGCGCGTCCCCGGCGGACGCACCCCAGAAGCGCTGCGCCGCGAACGACGCGAGCACCAGCAGACCCGGCACTCCGGGAACCGTCCACCGGTTCCGCATCCACGTGCTGACAGTCGTCATGTCGGGTCCTCGCCTTCGCTCGCGGGCCGCGAGCGCGGCCTCGTCCCGAGGCTAGGGACGACGGCGTGGCGCCACCTTGACGTGCGTCAACCTCCCGTTTGTGGTCAGTCGGCGAGCGTCCTCAGGCGCCGCGGACCGACGGCGCCGACGAGCACCGTCGCTCCGGCGAGCGCCACGGCCAACCCGAGCGTCGTGCAGGCCGCGAGCGCGCTCGTCACAGGCGCGCCGGGCGCGGTGTCGACGATGAGCGAGCCGAAGCCGGTGGCGAACACGACGGTCCACGCGAGGTCGCCGACGGCGGCGACCGCGAGAAGCCCGAGCGTCAGCGCGGCGAGGAAGAGGCGTGTGTCGTCGACGCTGTCCGGGACGGCGACGGCGGCGGGCAGGTACGCGATGAGTGCGAGCGCGACAACCCCGTGAGGCCTGACGCGTCTCACGGCTCGCTCGCGGTCGAGCGTGTCGACGAGGTCGGGGAACGTCAGGTAGAGCGGCGTGATCGCGACGACGACGGCGACGACCGCGACCAGGACCCGCGCGGGCAGGACGTCCTGCAGAAATGGGATGTCGAGGTACGTCGCCCGGCTCAGATAGCCCACGAGTCCGAGACCGAGCACCACTGCCAGGCTTGTCCCCCATCGGTGCGCCTTGAGCGCGGGGCTCACTCGAAGGAGAAGGTCCATGCGGGGATAGCCTCCTCGTCGCAAGTGGCGAGCGCCTCGAGAGTCTGCCGGGCGCCGTCGATATCTGCGGGGTCGGTGCCACCGTCGCCGGAGAGCCGGACGTCGAGCCAGGTCATGAAGTTCCCTTGAGCGGCAAGCAGATCCTCGGGCGCCAGGTCGTCGTAGAAGGCGTCGCACACCGTCGGTATCGAGATCGTGCTCACGACGTTGGACCGCCCGAGGTGCCCCGGCTGGATCGAGCTGGAGTCGACGGAGAGCATCCCCGCCCCGTCAGCGGGCCGGTCGAATCCTCTCACGTAGTCGAAGCGGTCTCCGATCGTGATCCCGTCACCAGCGAGCACCCGGCCGGCTGCCCCGAGGTCCCGGGCCGCGAGCTCGTAGAGCGCCTTGCCCTCGCCAGGGCCACAGACTCGAGGCGCCGTCCCTGCGCACACGACCTCCGTGCCGCTCTGACGCCACGCGTTCGACATGGGGTCGAGCGACCGGAGATAACCAAGCCCGCCGACCAGCACGATCGCGAGCCCAGCCGTTCCCAGCAGGACGGACGCGCGCCGGGGCCCCGCTGTGTGGACCACCGCACGCCACGCGACCGCACCGATCAGAACGGTGCACATGATGCTGGCTGCGGCGACGGTGGGCTCCGCGGTGATCCCGATGGTGAGCGTCGTGGCCCCACCCGCCCGCATGATCCCGTCAACGCCGGCCAAGGTGCCAGCGATGGGCAGCGCGTAGCAGAGAAGCGCCGCAACAGGCGCCGCCGCCACGTTGCGCATGAGAGTGCCGATCGCTGCTCCGACGCCGACGCTCGCGACGAGCACAGCCATGCCCGCGCCGAGGATCCACCAAGGCAACGAGCCCGCCGCGCCGTTGCGTGCGGCGAGCGTGAGGGCGACACCTACACCGAGGAGCCAGGCGAGAGTCGCATACAGGAGGGTGGCACCCACGAGCGCCATCGTCCCGCGTGCGCCTCGCCGCGTGGTGGCCGCGACCGTGCGCATGGCGCTCGTCTGCCGTCGCCAGATGTCGAACGCGACGAGGCCCGCGGCCACCGGCCCGAGGATGATGACGGCGGTCGTGGACTGGTTCACGGCGTGACCGATCTCCCAGGCCCACCCGGACCGCCCGAACAGGATAGACAGCGCGATGACGGCCATCCCGGGAAATGCCAGTCGAGCGGTGGACCGTCGCAGCCACAGACGCAGCGCGAGAATCATGCCGTCACCCCGGCTCGCGTTGAGAGCACTGCGAGGAAGCCTGCCTCGGCAGCACGCGGCGATTCGGGGTCCGGGCCTCGGCGGCACAGCTCGGGAAGCGTCCCGTCGAAGACGATCGACCCACCGTCGAGGATGAGCACGCGGTCGGCGAGGTCGCTGACGTCCTCCATGACGTGGGAACTCAGGACGACTGCGCCGTCGAGCTCGCGGAGCCTGTCCACCATGAGGCGTCGCTGCTCGGGGTCGAGCCCCGTGCTGGGCTCGTCGAGCAGCAGAACTGCGGGCTTGGTCGCGATCGCTTGGGCGAGCGCGACGCGGCGCAGCATCCCGCCGGAGAGCGAGCTCGTCCTGCTGTTCGCCCGGTCGCCCAGGTGGACGATGTCGAGAGCTTCGACCGCCATCCTGCGCGCCTCCCCGGCGCGCGCTCCGCGCATCCAGGTGAGGTACTCGACGATCTCGCGGGCCGTCATGTTCCCCGGGAAAGACGACGCCTGTGGCATGAGCGCCACGCCCGCGAGCGCGCGCCGTCGGCTGCGCGGCGAGTACAGCGACTCACCGCCGACCAGCACCGACCCTGACGTCGGCCTCATCCCGCCCGCTGCGATCGTGAGCAGCGTGCTCTTGCCGGCCCCGTTGACGCCGATAAGAGCGGTGGTGCCACGCTCGATCTTAGCGGAAATCCCCGAGAGCGCGGAGCGCTCCCCATAGGAATGGGACACCGTCGCCAAAGTCAGTGCTGGTGTGCTCACTTCCTACAAGCCTCCGACCGGCGAGTACCGCTCCGTCGAGCAGATGTCAGGCCGCAATGAGGCGTCCTCACACACCTTGGTCCATCCGCTCGCACCAACCCAACCGCTGGTGCTGTGAAGCCGCGTCTGAGCAACCGACTTCCACACGCGGCTATGAGTCTTCGCAGTACTTGTCCGGGCGGTGCCCGACGAGGCCCACGCCTGCGAATTGACGAAGATGGCTCGGTCGTTGTCGGGCTTGTTATCCCTCAGCGTCGCGGTCGTGATTACGTAATTGTAGCCCGACCGGTACATCGCACCGTACCCGTCACCGTGCGAGACGCCCTTGTAGATGGCCGACTGTGGTGCACTCTGGGTGGCATACGTCCAGGCTGAAGCGCTACCAGCTCCCGCCGCCATCATCGCTACCACCGTGAGAACCGTAAGCCCGGTCCGTCGTCCTCGAGCTGTCAGAGAATGCTTCAATGCGCTCTCGCTTTCTATTAGGCAATGCATGATTCTACGGGCACGCCTGTGCGCACAAAACTCCGCACAGGCAGCGAGAGATGCAAGTACTGCGCGGCGCCCCCCGCATTCGGAAATATAGCATCGGACTGGGCATTTGACAACAAGGAAGTAAAGAGCGGGTCGCAACGGCTTCCAGGGTTCGAGCGATTGCCCCAGCCATCTTCGCATGGAGGACTATATGACGAGGGCGCGGGGTCGTTCGCGGCTGCCGAATAGCCCATGCTTTCGCCAGTCGACCATTCTCAGGGACGAGCGTGCGCCGCACTGACGGGATCGCACCCTAGCGCTAGGCTGCTCATCGGCTGGCCTAATCACCGGTCGACGATTGCGCCCCAGAGACCGGGTGGACGAATGGAACTGCACACCGCCGGCGGATCCCCTGATGTCGCCCCCGACGCACGCGGTGCTAGCTCCGAGGCGGATCGTTGGCGACCGGAACGAGTGTCGCCACAGCCGGGCGACTGCGCCGCTCAACGCCGCCCCGTGTGCAAACCGTCCGGCACCGAGCGCGGCGTCTGCCACCCGTGGTTCCAGCCCTCACTCGCCGCTCAGTACACACGCTCGACTGCATACGGTGCCGTCCCCCTGGCTCGTCTACCCCCTGCCCCGGGGCTTAGCCGGGAGGCTACCCGCTCTCATATCTGCAGGTCAACCCTCCGAAGTGGGTCATCGAGAGACCCGGTCAGCCGAGCGTCGCGAGCGCCGCGCCCACCACTCCAGCGCGCGGCCCGAGGCCCGCGGTGACGATGTCGGGGACGACGGCGACGCGGGCGCGGGCGAGGAGCCGTTCGCGGAGCGGCGCGACGAGCGCGTCGCCTGCGAGGGACAGGCCGCCGCCGAGGACGATGCGTTCGGTGCCGAGGAGGGTGATGGCGCCGAGGAGTGCGTGGGCGAGGGCGTCGAGCGCGTCGTCCCACACGGCGGCGGCGGCAGGGTCGGTGCCGAGGGCGGCGACGACGTCACGCGAGGTCACGTCGTCGCGGCCGGTCGCGGCGGCGTAGGCCCGGCCGATCGCGCGTGCGGAGGCGTACACCTCGAGGCAGCCGGTCTGTCCGCACGGGCAGGGCCGCCCGGGCTCGCGGACGGGGACGTGCCCGAGCTCGCCCGCGTGGTGCCCGCCCGTGACGGGCGTGCCCGCGACCGTGAGGGTCGCGGCGATGCCGGTGCCGATGAACACGGCGAGGAGGTCGCGCACGCCGCGTCCAGCGCCGAGGGTGCGTTCGGCGAGGCCGGCGCACGCGACGTCGTGGTGGACCTGGACGGGCACGCCGAGGCGTGCCGAGAGCTCGGCGGCGACGGGGACGTCGCGCCAGCCGAGGTTCCCGGCGAGGTGCACGACGCCTGCGGCGGTGTCGACGACGCCCGGTACCGCGACGCCGACCGCGCCGACGGAGACGCGGTGCGACGTCGCGGAGTCGAGGAGGGCCTTGCAGACGCGTTCGATCGCGTCGATGATCGCGCCGCCGTCGGGCTCCGCGCCTCCGCGCGGGGTGTCCGCGAGCACCCGCTCGAGGACCTCGAGGTCAACGACCTCTCCGGCGTCCCGGACGGGGCGGAGCAGCTCGCCGCGGATGCTCGTGCCGCCGACGTCGAGGGCGACGAGCGCGTCGGTGCTCACAGCCCCTGCCACGCGGGCTTGTGGGCGTACACCTCGCGGTAGCGCTCGGCCCCGGTGAGGCGGCTCGCAGCCGCCTCGTCCAGCAGGACCGTGACATGGCGGTGCAGCTGGGCGACCGACGCAGGGCACGACGCGCTCACCGGACCCTCGGCCATCGCCGCGACCGCTGCGGCCTTCGCCTCGCCCGTCGCGACGACGAGCAGGTGCTTCGCGTCGCTGATCGTGCCGAGGCCCTGTGTGAGGGCCCAGCGCGGCACGTCGTCGACCGAGTCGAAGAACCGCGCGTTGTCCTGGCGGGTGCGGTCCGTGAGCGTGAGGATCCGCGTCCGCGACGCGAGCGACGAGCCCGGCTCGTTGAACGCGAGGTGCCCGTTCGCGCCGATCCCGAGGATCTGCACGTCGACGCCGCCTGCGGCGCGGATCGCCCCCTCGTACGCGGCCGACGCCGCAGGGATGTCGTCCGCGGCGCCGTCGGGCGAGTGCACCGCGGCGTCGGGCATGTCGAGGTGCTCGGTCAGCTCGCGGCGGATCGTGCGGGCGTACGTCTGCGGGTGCCCGGCGGGCAGCCCGACGTATTCGTCGAGCAGGAACGCCTGCACGTGCTCGAAGGACAGTCCGGCACGGTGCCGCGCGATCAGCTCGCGGTACACGGGCAGCGGCGACGAGCCGGTCGCGAGGCCGAGGACCGGCGCGGGCGACGTGCGCACGAGCTGCTCGACGACGTCGGCTCCGAGCCGTCCGATCTCTGCCGCGGACGGCAGGATCACGATCTCCATGGGAGGTACCTCTCTGGGTTGGCGGTGTCAGCCCTTGACGGCGCCGGCGACGAGGCCGGACGTCATCTTGTTCTGCACGATGATGAAGAAGACCATGACCGGCACCGCGACGAGCACGGCGCCTGCCATGACGCCGGGCCAGTCGATCGCCGCGTTCGACGACGTCGTCAGGCCGCGCAGCCACAGCGGCACCGTCCGGTTGGACGGGCTCATGACGACGGTCGCGAGCGTGAACTCGTTCCACGCCTGCAGGAACGCGTACACGCCGCACGCGACGAGGCCGGGCGCGAGGAGCGGGAACGTCACGACGAAGAACGCACGGGTGCGCGAGCAGCCGTCGATCATCGCCGCATGCTCGAGGTCGACGGGGATGCCCTCGACGAACCCGCGCAGCATCCACACGGTGAACGGCAGCACGGCCGCGACGTAGAGGAGCGACAGCCCGAGGATCGAGTTCAGCAGGTGCCAGCCTTCGAGCATCTTGTACTGGGAGATGAACAGGCCCTCGGCGGGGATCATCTGCACGATCAGCACGGTGAGGATGAGCGCCTTGCGGCCGCGGAAGCGGAACCGTGACACGGCGATCGCGGTGAGGAACGCGAGCAGCAGCGCGACGACGACCGTGATGAGGGTGACCGTCACCGACAGCTTCATGGACGCGAGGAACGCGTCGTCGAACACGCGACCGTACGCCGACGCGTCGCCGCCGAACGGCCAGAACACCGGGTCCTTGCTGCGCACCTGGGCGGAGTCGAGGAACGACGAGCTCACCATCCAGTAGACGGGGAACACCCAGACGAGCGCGACGACCAGCCCGAGGGCGTTGGAGACCTTGCGTGACATGTCAGTCCTCCTTCGCCAGCTTGCGGACGTAGCCGATGGTCAGCACGAGCGTGAGCACGAGCATGAAGATCGCGACGGCGGACGCCATGCCGTAGCTCGACTGGCCGATGCCGAGGTTGTAGATGTGCGTGCCGAGCAGGTCCGTCTCGGAGCGCAGCCCGCCCGCACCCTGCAGGTAGTAGATCTGCGCGAACACGCGCAGGTCCCACACGACCTGCAGGAGGGAGACGACGTACACGACCGGCATGATCGTCGGCACCGTGATGTGCCGGAACCGCTGCCAGGGGCCGGCGCCGTCGAGCTGCGCGGCCTCGAGCTGCTCGGCAGAGACCTGCGTGAGCGCCGCATACAGGGAGAAGGCGACGAACGGCACGCTCATCCACACGACGATCACGGTCGCGACGAAGAAGAACGACATGGGCTCGAGGAGCCACGAGTGCTGCTCGTACTGGCCGAGCCCGAGCTTCACGAGCAACCAGTTGATGACGCCGTACTGCGTGTCGAACAGCCACTGCCACACCGTCATCGACGCGATGACGGGCATCGCCCACGCGAGGAGCAGGACGGACTGCACGACGATCCGCACCCACGTCGACAGCTTCGTCTTGAGGACCGCGACGGCCATGCCGAGGATCATCGTCACGGCCGCGTTGACCGCGCAGAACACGAGCGAGCGGATGATGACCGCCCACGTCGCGTCGTCGGTCAGGAGGGTCTTGTAGTTCTCGAGGCCGACCCACTCGGGATCCGCGCCGAACTGCTGGGCGAGCCCGAACTCCTGGAACGACATGACGAGCTGCCGGATCAGCGGGTAGCCGAGCGCGACCGCGAGCGTCACGACGACGGGCAGGACGAGCAGGTACGGCGCCACCGTCCGCAGACGGCGGGAGGCCTTCGAGCTCGGGGGCCGGCGCCGGGCGCCGGGGCGTCTGCGCGTCGGCGGCGCGGACGGTGCGACGAGGAGGTCGCTCATGGTGGGTCTCCTTGCAGGGCGGGGTGCCGGTCCCGGGGAGACGACCGGCACCCCGCAGCCGCGACTAGTTCAGAACCTTGTTGAGGGTCGCGTCGGTCTCGGCCGCGAGCGCGGCGACGTCGCCGCCCTGCGCGATCTTCCCGAAGAACTCCTCCATGACCCGCGACTGCTCGACGGACGCCCAGCCCGCAGAGGCGGGCGTGAGCTTCGACGTCGCGGACGCCGCGATCGCCGCCTGGGCGAACTCGTCGTCGCCCATGAGGCTCGTGAACGAGTCACGCACCGGACCCATGCCGTTCTCGGCGAGGACCTTCTGGTAGCCGTCCGAGTAGACGACCTTGAGAAGCTCGAACGCGAGGTCCTGGTTCTTCGACGCCTTCGAGATGCCCATGTTGGAGCCGCCCGCGAAGACGGGGGCGGTGCCGCCGTCGACACCCGGGAGGGCGAACGCGCCGAGGTTCTCGGCGAGGTCCTCGGTCACGGACCAGCGCGCCCAGCTCGGTGCCATGAACATCGCCGTGTCGCCGTTGTTGAACGGCGTCCAGGCTTCCTTGTCCTCGCCGTCCTTCGGCGCGTGCGTCGCGTTCTCGAAGAGGTCCTTGACCTCGGCGAGCGCCTTCTGGCTCTCGGGCGACGACAGCTTGCCCACCCACTTCCCGCCCTCGTTGACGGCGATGTCGCCGCCGTTCGCGAAGAGCCACGAGATGCCGTTGCGCCAGTCCTGGCCGGGCAGCCAGAACCCACTCTTCTTGTCGGTCGTCAGCTTCGTGGCGGCGTCACCGAACTCGGCGAGGGTCTTCGGCACCTCGATCCCGGCGTCCTTGAACGCGCCCTTGTCGTAGAAGACGTAGCGCGAACCCCAGTAGTAGGGGACGGCGTAGACCTTGCCGTCGACGCTGCCCGCGTCGACGAAGCCCTGCGGGACGACCTTCGCGCCGCCGGCGAGCTCGTCCATCTTGTCGGTGAGGTCGGTGAACGCGCCGACGGTCGTGAACGTCGGCGCCTGCGTGTTGCCGATCTCGACGACGTCGGGCGTCTGGTCCGGGTTGGACAGCGCGGTCGACAGGCGCGGCAGGAGCTCGCCCCAGCCGATGAACTCGATGTTCAGGGTCGCGCCCGTCGCGGCGGCGAACTCCTTCTTGAGGTACTCGGGCAGGGCGGGCGCGACGTCCTTCTCCTGGTCGGCGAGCCAGAGCGTGATGCTGCGGTCCCCGGCGGGGGTGGTGGCAGCGTCGGTCGGGGCGGCCGACGTCGGGTCCGTGGTGGAGCCGTTCGTCGAGCAGCCGGTGAGCGCAAGCGCTGCGGCAGCGCCGAGCAGTGCGATCTTGCGGATCTTCATTGATCTTCCTTCCGGTTCGGCCGCGTGCGGCCTGGGGTGTCGTGAAGGTCGTGCGATGGGCTGTGGCTTCAGGCGAGGCCCAGCTCGCCGTCGAGGACGAGCGCGGCGGCGCCGGTGAGGACGCCGTCGTGCCCGAGGGCGGACATGCGGAGGTGCACCTCGTCCTCGCCGAAGGGGCGGGTGTGTGCGACGAGGGTGGCGGCGGTCGACTCGCGCAGGGCGCCGTCGACGAGGTCTTCGGGTCCGGAGAGGACGACGTCGTGCAGGCCGAGGGCCTGGACGACGGGGGCGAGGGCGAGGCCGAGGCGACGCCCGGCGGTGGCGAGCACCTCGTCAGCCTCGGCGGGCGTGCGGTCAGCGAGCTCGGCGCGCAGGCGCGGGACGGAGACGAACGACTCGAGGCAGCCGCGGCGGCCGCACGAGCACTCCGGCCCGTCGGGGTCGACGGTGACGTGCCCGATCTCGCCGGCGGTCCCGAGGGGGCCGCGCAGGAGGTGGCCGTCGAGGAGGATCCCGGCACCGAGACCGCGGCCGATCTCGACGAGGATGAGCCCGGCGCCGCCGCTGCGGCCGACCGAGTCCTCGGCGAGCGCTGCGGTGTCGGCGTCGTTGGCGACGTGGACGGCGACGCCGAGGGCGTCAGCCAGGCGGTCGCGCAGGGGCAGGCGCGACCACCTGAGGTTGGGGGCGTTGCGGACGACGCCCTCGGCGTCGACGACGCCGGGGGTGCCGACCCCGAGGCCGAGCACCGGCCCGGGTGCGTCGGCGACGAGGCGGCGGGCGAGCTCGATCGTGCGGTCGACGGCGTCCTCCCCGCGGTCCTCGCCGAGCTCGAGCTCGTGCTCGACGACGATCGTGCCGGCGAGGTCGACGACGGCGCCGCGCAGGGCGTCCTCGCCGGAGAGGTCGAGGCTCGCGACGTAGGCGCCGGAGGGGTTGATGCCGACGAGGGTCGCGGGCTTGCCCATGCGGGTGCCGGGGCGCGGCCCGAGGTCGACGAGGAGGTTGTCGTCGAGGAGCCCGGCGACGACGTCGGACATCGTGACGCGGGTGAGGCCGGTGAGGCGGGCGAGGTCGGCGCGGGACAGCGGGCCCTGGTCGGCGAGGTTCTGCAGGACGAGCGCACGGTGGTGGAGGCGTGCGTCGCCGGGGAGGATCTTGGCGGCCGGCGCGACGATGCGGGTGGTCCCGCGGCGGGCGTCGGTGAGGGGTGTTGTCCTGGCCATCTAGTTAGTACAGTTTACTTACTTAGTTCGGTCAAGGGGTATCGCACCCCGCGACCAAATCGTGACCTTCCCGAGCAAGGATGGACCCATGCCGACGTCGCCAGCCGTCATCCCCGCCCCCCGCACCGTGCACCCCGACCGCGGGACGACCGTCGTCGACCCGCGCACGCTCGCCGCGCTCGCCGTCGCCCTCGAGCCCTGGGCGCCGAACGCCGCCCGCGCGCTCCGCGACGCGCGGACCGACGGGCCGCTCGTCGCGCCGTCGGGCCGCGCCGCGACCCCCGCGACCGCGACACCCGGCCCCGACCTGCCGAGCGAGGGCTACACCCTCGACCTGTCCGACGCCGGCTGGCACCTCCGCGCAGGCGACGCCGCGGGCGCGTTCTACGCGGTGCAGGTCCTGCTCCAGCTCCTCGCCGGCGCGCAGCACGACGACGGCCTCACGACGGTCCCCGCCCTCGCGTGCGAGGACGCCCCGACGTACCCGCTGCGCGGCGTGTCGTTCGACGTCGCCCGGCACTTCTTCGGCGTCCCCGACATCGAGCGGCTGATCGACCTCGCCGCGACGTACCGCCTCAACCAGGTCCACCTGCACCTGACCGACGACCAGGGCTGGCGACTCGAGATCGAGGACCGCCCGCTGCTCGTCGAGCGCGCGTCGACGAACGACGTCGACGGCGGCGCGGGCGGCTTCCTCACGCTCGCCGACTACGCGCACCTGCAGGACTACGCCGAGGCCCGGCACGTGACGCTCGTCCCCGAGGTGGACATGCCCGGCCACACTCATGCCGCCCAGGTCGCCTATCCACAGATCAGCCCGGACGGTGAGCCGCGAGAGCCGTACGCCGGTATCGAGGTCGGCTTCTCGACCCTGCACCTGACGTCCCCGGAGGCGTGGGCGTTCGTGGACGACGTCGTCGGCACGCTCGCGCGGCACACGCGCGGCCCGCGCCTGCACCTCGGCGGCGACGAGGTGCACACGCTCACGGCCGAGCAGTACGCGGGGTTCGTCGAGCGGCTCGGCGGGGTCGTGGCGCAGCACGGCAAGCAGCTCGTCATGTGGCAGGAGGCCGCACCCGCGCACCTCCCGCCCGGCACGCTCCTGCAGTACTGGACGCACGACATCGACACGAGCCACCTCGCGCAGCTCGCCCGCGAGCGCGACATCCGCTTCATCGCCTCGCCGGCGCCGCACGCCTACCTCGACCTCAAGCACGACGAGAGCCAGGAGCTCGGCCTGACCTGGGCGGGCACGGTCGAGGTTCGCGACGCGTACGAGTGGGAGCCCGCGGACGCGCTCCCGGGGGTGCCTGCGGACAAGATCGAGGGCGTCGAGGCGTGCCTGTGGACGGAGACCCTGCGGACGTGGGACGACGTCACGACGATGCTCCTCCCGCGCCTGCCCGCCGTCGCGTCCGTCGCGTGGGGGTCTCCGCGCGACACGGGCACGTTCCTCGAGTCGCTCGCCGTGCACGGCGAGCGGTGGGCGCGCGAGGGCGTCGCGTTCCACCGGTCGCCGCAGGTGCCCTGGCGGTCCTGACCCAGGTCGTCGCGGCAGGGCCGTCGTCGCGCGGCGCGACGAAGGCCCTGCCCAGCGGGGCCGCCGCGTGGAAGGATGCCGCCATGAGCATCGACAAGACCCTCGGCAACGGCGAGTTCGTGGTCCTGACGACCCGGACGCACCCCAAGGCGCTCTTCAAGCCGTTCCTGCTGTTCCTGCTGGTCGTGGCGGCTTTCGTCGCGGCACTCGTGTGGTTCCCCGAGAACGACGCGAAGCAGTGGGTCCTGGTCGCTGTCGGTGCGGTCGCGGTCGTCACGCTCGTGACGTGGGTGCTGGTCCCGTACCTGCGGTGGCGGCACTCGAGCTACACGTTCACGAACAAGCGCCTGATCACCCGCGAGGGCATCATCACGCGCGTGGGTCGCGACATCCCGCTGTTCCGCATCAACGACTTCACGTATGAGCGCGACCTGCTCGACCGCATGCTGGGCTGCGGGACGATCGTCGTGTCGGACGCGACCGAGAAGGCTGGCGTGCTGCTGTACGACGTGCCGCGCATCGCGGAGGTGCAGCGCCAGCTCTCCGACCTGATCTTCCGGGCGGACGACAGCTCCGACGACGGCGAGTTCCCGCCGGGCGAGCCGCGTCGCCGCTGACAGCCGTCCCCCCGTCCGACCGATCGCCCCTCTGCACACTTCGGATGTGCCTCCGGGCGATCCGTCGCCGATGGCGGCCGACGGCGACCGTGGACACTCGATCTCGCCATCCGGACACCCCTTGGAGGCCGTGATTCGCGGGCCTAACCTCGAGTCACAACCATCCAGAGCGGTCGAGAGTCCTGGCTCGTCGACGCCGCAGCAACCCCCCACTACGGAAGCCTCCTGAGGGTGCGGGTGCTAAAGCCAGGTTCGATGGACGTTCCTATGGAGGCTTCATGAGCATCGCCGACCTCGTCGACTCGTCGGTCCGCCCGACCGTGTCGTTCGAGCTGATGCCCCCGCGCAACCCCGACGCCGCGCCCAAGTTCTGGACGACCGTGCGTCAGCTCCTCACGGCGCGCCCCGACTTCATGTCGGTCACCTACGGCGCCGCAGGCACGGACCGCGCGACGACCCGCGCCGTCGTCACCACGCTCGCCCGGCAGACGCCGGTCCTGCCGATCGCGCACCTCACGTGCGTCGGCGCGACGCGTCCGCACGTCGCCGAGGTCATCGGCGAGTTCCTCGACTCGGGCGTCCGCTCGTTCCTCGCGCTGCGCGGCGACCCGCCGCGCGACCAGCCTGACTGGCGCCCGCCGTCCGACGGCGTGCACTCGTCGATCGAGCTCGTCGCCCTCCTGCGCGAGGTCGAGGCGAACCGCTGCGACCGCAGCGCGGCGTCGGCCCTGCGCGGGGCTGCGCGCCCGCTGACGATCGCCGTCGCGACCTTCCCGGGCGGGAACCGCGCCGCCGGGACCACGCCCGCGCAGGAGGTCGAGCACCTCCTCGCGAAGCAGGAGGCGGGTGCGAGCTTCGCGATCACCCAGCTCTTCTACGAGGCGGACACGTACCTGTCGTTCGTCGAGTCTGCCCGCGCGGCGGGCGTCACCATCCCGATCCTCGCGGGCGTCCTGCCCACGACCGACCCGGGCCGTCTGCGGCGCGTCGAGGAGCTCACGGGGGTGCCCGCGCCGTCGGCGCTCGTCCGCGAGCTCGAGTCCCTGCCCGACGACGCGGCTCGCCACGAGCGCGGCATCCACGCGTCGGTGGGGCTCGTCTCCGCCGTCCTCGAGGCCGGCGCCCCCGGCCTCCACATCTACACGTTCAACAAGTCACGTCCAGCACTTGACCTGCTCGAGGGTGTTCACCTCGGCGGCGGTTCCACGGGCCCGGCTCCGGCCGGGCTGGCGGAGCCAGACCTGGCCAGCGGGCCGTGGGTCGGGGCAGCACACGCACAGCTGAGCTCGACGAGCGACACCGTCGCCGTCGACTGACCCCGAGAAGAGACGCACCATGTCCAACCAGCAGCACAGCCCTGCCCTCATCCAGGGCGCAAACCTCGCATTCCCGGCAGCGACCGTCCTCGGTTACCCGCGCATCGGCCCGAACCGTGAGCTCAAGCGCGCAGTCGAGTCGTTCTGGGCGGGCCGCGTCAGCGCGGCCCAGCTCGAGCAGCATGTCGCGGAGCTCCGGTCCCGCACGCGCGACCACCTCGTGTCGCTCGGCCTGACCGAGCCGGCCGCCGTGCCGTCGTCGTTCTCCTTCTACGACCAGGTGCTCGACGTCGTCGCCACGGTCGGGGCGGTCCCGCCCCGGTTCGCGCACCTCCGCGCCGCAGACGGCTCGCTCGACCTCGCCGCGTACTTCGCGCTCGCCCGCGGCGACGACGAGGTCGCGCCGCTCGAGATGACGAAGTGGTTCGACTCGAACTACCACTACCTCGTCCCGGAGATCGGTCCCGAGACGGAGCTGCGGCTCGTGAGCGACCGGATCGTCGCGGAGTACGTGGAGGCTCGCGAGGCGGGCGTCGTGACTCGGCCCGTCGTCGTCGGGCCGGTCACGTTCCTGCTGCTCAGCAAGCCGAGCGACGACGCCCCGGCCGGGTTCCGCCCGCTCGACCGCCTCCCCGACCTGCTGCCCGTGTACGCGGAGCTGCTCGGCCGCCTCGCGGACGCGGGCGCGCCGTGGGTCCAGCTCGACGAGCCGGCCCTCGTGACGGACGCGCTCGACGTGCCCGCCGAGCTGGTGCGCGCCGCGACGTCGGCGGCGTACCGCGCGCTCGCGTCCGACCTCGCCGTGGGCAGGCAGCGCCCGGCGATCCTGCTCGCCGCCCCCTACGGGGACCTCGGTGACAACCTGCCGACGGTCGCGGCGTCGGACGTCGAGGCCGTGGCACTCGACCTGGTCAAGGGCCACACCCCCGCCCCGGCCCTGCCCGCTGCCCCTCCCGCCCCGGCCCCCGCCCTGGCTGCCCAGGCCGCCCCGGCCCCTGTCTACCGTGAGTCCGTCAGTTCCGGCTCGATTGCGTCAGCTGGAACTGACGGGCCCGCGCCGGAAGTGACGGACTCGCACGGCGGGCACGGCGGGCACGGCGGGCACGGCGGGCACCGCGCGGCTTCCGCCGGGACGGGCAGCCGCCCGGCCGCCGCGTCTGCCGACGTCGTCGCGGGGCTCGCGCGCAAGACGCTCGTCGCGGGAGTCGTCGACGGGCACAACGTGTGGCGCGCCGACCTGGACGCACGCCTCGCGCAGGTGGAGGCCCTCGCGGCGATCGGCAGCCGGGTGACCGTCGGGACGTCGACGTCCCTGTTCCACGTCCCGCACACCACCGCCGCCGAGACTCAGCTCGACGCGGGCCTGCGCTCGTGGCTCGCGTTCGCCGACGAGAAGGTCACCGAGGTCGTCACCCTCGCCCGCGGCCTGGTCGAGGGCCGTGACGCCGTCGCCCAGGAGCTCGCCACCGCGAGCGCGGCGCTCGCCGACCGTGCGACCGCGGCCGGCGTGCGCGTCGAGGCTGTGCGTGCGCGCACCGCCGGGCTCACGCCGTCGGACCTCGAGCGCGGCGACGCCGCCCACCGCCGCACCGCCCAGGCGGAGCGCCTCGGACTGCCTCCCCTGCCGACGACGACGATCGGCTCGTTCCCGCAGACGACGGACATCCGTGTCGCGCGGGCCGCGCACGCGCGCGGCGAGCTGAGCGACGCGCAGTACGACGCCGCGATGGAGG
Organism: Flavimobilis sp. BM9; assembly: GCF_058313055.1. Classification (NCBI taxonomy): domain Bacteria; kingdom Bacillati; phylum Actinomycetota; class Actinomycetes; order Micrococcales; family Jonesiaceae; genus Flavimobilis; species Flavimobilis sp. BM9. The sequence continues at coordinate 306,858 of NZ_JBZEMO010000002.1, forward strand.
CGGAGATCGCGCGCGTGATCACGCTGCAGGAGGAGATCGGCCTCGACGTCCTCGTGCACGGCGAGCCGGAGCGCAACGACATGGTGCAGTACTTCGCCGAGCTGCTCGACGGTTTCGCGGTCACCCGCAACGGCTGGGTGCAGTCGTACGGGACGCGCTGCACGCGGCCGTCGATCCTGTGGGGCGACGTGTCACGGCCCGCGCCGATGACGGTCCGCTGGACACGGTTCGCGCAGTCCCTCACGCCGAGGCCGGTCAAGGGCATGCTCACCGGGCCGGTGACGATCATGGCGTGGTCGTTCGTGCGCGACGACGTCCCCCTCGCCGAGACCGCGAACCAGATCGGGTTCGCGCTGCGCGACGAGCTCGCGGACCTCGAGGCTGCGGGCGTCGCGATCATCCAGGTCGACGAGCCGGCGCTGCGAGAGCTGTTGCCGCTGCGGCGCGCGGACCAGCCGGCCTACCTCGACTGGTCGGTGTCGTCGTTCCGGCTCGCGACGTCGGGCGTGCGTCCGGGCACCCAGGTGCACACGCACCTGTGCTACTCGGAGTTCGGCGAGGTCATCGGTGCGATCGACGCGCTCGACGCCGACGTCACGTCGATCGAGGCCGCGCGCTCGCGCATGGGGATCCTCGACGAGCTGCGTGCCTCTGGCTTCGGTCGCGGCGTGGGGCCGGGCGTCTACGACATCCACTCCCCGCGCGTGCCGTCGGTCGAGGAGCTCGGTGAGCTGATCGGTCTCGCGGCGGCGGACGTCGACCTGGGCCTCCTGTGGATCAACCCGGACTGCGGTCTCAAGACTCGCGGCTACGCCGAGGTCGAGCCCGCGCTGACGAACCTGGTGGCGGCGACCCGCGCCGCCCGCGGCGCTCAGGTCACCGTCTAGCCGGGCTGGCGCCCCGCCGCGGATCGGCGGGGCGCCGGAGCGCCGGAAGGTGTCGAGGCACCGGGGCGTGCGCCCGCCGCGGCGGCTACGCTGCCGCGTGTGACCGCAACCCCTCCGCCTCTTCCGGGCACGCCTCGCACCACCACGGTGACCACGCCCGACGGCGGCGGCGACGTCCTCGTCGGACCTGCTGGCTGGTACCGGCATCCCGAGGGTGGCGAGCGCTGGTGGGACGGCACGGCGTGGACCGAGTCCGAGCGCGTCGACGGCAAGGTACGAACAGTCTCGCGGCCGGCGACGCCGCAGCAGGCCGCGGAGAGAGAGCGTGAACGCTCCTGGAACCGTCGCCGCGGGCGGATCGTCGGATGGTTCGTCGCGGCGATCGTGCTGTGGGTCGTCGGGGGTGTGGCGTTCCAGGCCGCTGCCGACCGGTTCCCGGCGCTCGAGCACACGACACCTGCCGAGAGGGTCGCGGCGCTCCTGCGTGCCCCGCGAGGCGTCGGGTCGGCTGCCGTGGAGAAGAGCGGCTGCCCGACGACGGACGCGATGCTCGCCGACCCGTCCTCCCCCGACGTGGCTCGGTTCCGCGAGGTCAAGGGCTGCACCAGGGCAGAAGGGCTCGCCCTGGAGCGCGCGACGGTCGTGACGCCTGCGACGGAGGACTCGCCGACGGCGGTCTACGACGTGACGTTCCGCGAGGCGGAAGATTCAGCGCATCCTGACTCCGCACTGGTCGGGCAGACGGTGCGGCTGACGTTCACCGTCACGAAGGCGTTCCTGGGCTGGAAGGTCGCGTCGGTGGAGGGCCTGCCGGCGCGCGTCGCTGGCTGACGAGCGCCGCCCCGGAGCGCCCTCCACCGGTGCGCACGGAGCGAGCGAGAGCCGCCCTGCCTTCTCACGTCGCCTTCACCCGGGGTGCACGGCCGGTCGGTAGCGTCGCAGGAGATGATTTCTCCCACCACTCGCAACTCCCAAATTCCTGCCCCGGCCTCTCCCGAGAGCACCGGGGCTCCGTCGTCTGCGTCTGAGCAGCGCCCGTCCGACGTCGCGAAGCCGTCCTTCGTGCAGATCACCGCGTCGGTGCTCACGGCTCTCACGTCGACGGTCGCGCTCTCGTACCTGGGTGTCGCCGGCACGCTCATCGGTGCGGCCGTCGCGGCGATCCTCACGGCGTTCGCGAACTACCTCTACACGCGGTCGCTCGTCCGCACGCACTACGTCGTGACGACGCTCGCGCCGCGCGTCGTGCGCGCTCCCGGCGAGACCGCGGTGCTGCCCGCGTTGCGGGGCGGGCGGGCGCAGGACGGGTCGGGCAGGTCGCCCGAGGCTCTCATGGCACCGGCCCGCCGCTCGCGTCGCCCGTACGTCGTGACGGCGCTCGTGACGTTCGTGCTGCTGATCGCTGCGGTGACGGCGGTCGAGCTGGGCTTCGGCAAGCCTCTCTCCGACGTCGTGCGCGGCAACGAGGGTTCGGGGACGACCATCTCGGGCGTGCGGCCCCAGCGCGGGACGCCCGCGGACGAGCCGACGCCGGAGCCCACGCCGGAGGAGACACCTGCGCCGACAGACGAGCCGACGCCGGAGCCCACGACGAGCCCCGAGCCCACCCCCGCTCCCGAGCCCGCACCGACGGACGTGCCGTCCCCGGCGCCCACGACGCCCGCACCGACGCCGACCCCCGAGCCGAGCCCGACCGCCCCGCCCGTCGAGCCGACGCCTGACGCCGGCGACCAGTCCCTCACGGACGGCGCCGCGGACCCGTCGGGCGCAGCCGACGACGCAGCCCCTCCAGCGAACGGCTGACGGCGCGCCCCTCCGGCATCACGCCGAGGTGACGTACTTCCGGTCGTCGTTGCAGTAGGCGTAGTACCAGCCGATCAGCAGCCCACCACCGACGAAGTTCCCGGCGAGCGCGATCCCGACGTTCGCAGCGGCCAGCCCGATCTCCCCGGCGCCGAGGCCGAGGCCGCCGTCGAGCCCTGCGATCGAGAACAGCACCGTGTTCGCCACGGAGTGCTCGAAGCCCAGGTAGGCGAACAGCGCGACGGCGACGATCATGACGAGCGACTTGGTGAGGTCTTCCTTGACGTAGCCGTTGTAGACCATGAGCATCGCGACGTTGATGAGGAAGTTGCACAGGATCGCGCGGACGAACAGGTCGCCCGCGCCGGACAGGCTGGTCACGTAGTCGAGCTTGTGCTCGACGGAGAGTCGCGCGAGGCCACCGGTCACCCCGTCGAGGATCGACGAGAACCGCAGCAGGACGGCGACGAGCAGCCCGCCCAGAAAGTTGCCGCCGAGGCACATCGCGAGCAGGCGCAGGGACCTGCCGAGGCTGACCCGCCGGTAGTAGTGGCCGATGCTGACGATCATCATGTTCGACGTCAGCAGCTCGGAGCGCGTGTAGTAGATGAACACGAGCGCCCACCCGAACGTCAGCGCCCCGGCGACCCGGCCGATGGTCGTCAGCTCTCCGTCCCCGCCGACCTGCGCGAACGCGCCCATCACGGTGTAGTTGGCGACGTAGAAGACGCCGATGAGCATCCCAGCCATGCCGGCGCGCATGAGGTAGCGACGGGCGATCAGCCCGGACATCTCCGTCTTGGTCTCGAGGGCGTCGAGGATCGCGGAGATGAAGTGCTTGCCGGGGAAGAGCGAGCGGGGATCAGCGGCCATGCGCCCATCATTCCAGCCGACGGTCTGCGCCGTGCGTGTCTGCGCGACCCGGTGCCGCGTCGCCAGGTCGGGGCTATCGTGCTGATATGCCTGCTGAGGGAAGTGCACGCCAGATCAACGTGACCCTCTCGACCGCGTCGGTGTACCCGCGCAAGGTGCCGTATGCGTTCGAGCTCGCTGCCGAGCTGGGGTATGACGGCGTCGAGGTCATGGTGTGGGGCGACAAGATCTCGCAAGACGACGTCGCGCTGAGCCACCTCGCGCAGGAGCACGGCGTACCGATCCGGTCGGTCCACGCGCCGACGCTCATCGTGAGCCAGCAGGTGTGGGGCGCCCGGCCTCGGAGCAAGCTCGCGAAGACCGTGGACATGGCGCTCACCCTCGGGGCGAGCACGGTCGTCGTGCATCCGCCCTTCGCGTGGCACCGCAAGTACTCGCGCGGCTTTGCCGACCAGGTGCACGAGCTGACCGAGGACATGGGTGTGACGATCGCGGTCGAGAACATGTACCCGTGGCGGGGCCGCAAGCGGGAGATCACGGGCTACCTGCCGGGTTGGGACCCGACGGAGCACGACTACGACAAGGTGACGCTCGACGTGTCGCACGCGGCGACGTCGCGGCAGTCGTGCCTGCAGCTCGCGGAGCAGTTCGGGTCGCGGCTCGCGCACGTGCACCTGACGGACGGCACGTCGTCGGGCTTCGACGAGCACCTGGTGCCGGGGCGTGGCACGCAGCCGGTGCGGCAGCTCCTCGAGCGGCTCGCGAGGTCGGACTTCGACGGGGACGTCGTCGTCGAGATCGGGACGCGCAAGGCGCGCTCCGCGCAGGAGCGCAGGGACGACGTCGAGCAGTCGCTGCTCTTCGCGCGCACCTACCTGCAGCGCGGCCCGCACCCGGACTTCACGCCGCACGAGACGCCGGGCGCGCCCCACCACCACCCCGACGACGCGTGGGCGTGAGCGCGCCCGCGTACCTCAGAAGGACCTGAGCCGGGCGAGGAGCTCGGGTGCGCCGGCCTCGAGCCGTCGCGAGCCGACCGTGATGCCGCCGAGCAGCACCGCGACGCCGGTCACGACGCCGAGCACCGCGGCGACGGCCGCGAGGACGGCGGACGTCTTGACGATCGCGAGGACGCCGACGACGTAGGTCGGGGCGAGCACGACGAGGAGCGCGAACGACCCGACGGTCTGCGAGATGACCGCGGCCATGGAGCCGCCCTGCTGTGCGGCGAAGGGGTTCTCACCGGGTGCGGTGACCGGGAAGACGACCATCGCGGAGACGACGGACGCAAGACCGAGCGACGCGAGGAGCGTCCCGACGGTTGCGCCGAGCACGGCGGCGGTCGCGTCCCAGCGGTCGGTGTAGCCGAGGGTGCCGAGCGCGACCAGGAGGCTGAGGACCAGCCCAGGGACGCCGATCGCGAGGCTCCGGCCCCAGCGGTCCGCGGTACCGCGCAGGGGTGCGGCGACGTGGGTCCAGAACGCGGTGGAGTCGAGCGCGACGTCCGTCGAGATCGCCCACCCGCACGTCCACGCGATCAGGGGCCCGCCGATGAGCAGCCCGGCGCCGTCTCCGGCGAAGATGACGAGGAGGATCACGACGACGGGGATCGACAGGAGCGACGTCACGTAGCGCGGGTCGCGCGTCCAGTAGGTGAGGCAGCGCGCGAGGACGGCGCCGAGCTGCGAGTCGGGGACGCGGCCGAGCACGCCGAGCCCGTGGCCGCGCCCGGCCGACGCGCGGCGGGGCCGCAGGAACGCCCGCTCGAGGGAGCTGCGCCACCAGAGCGTGAGCAGGACAGGGCTCGCGACGGCGACGGCGAGGTGACCGAGCGCGGCGCCCCAGGCGCCTGCGGCGACGGCGGCGGGGAGCGCGAAGGGCGCTCCGAAGGGGGTCCACGCGAGCACCGGTGCGACCTGGTGGGCGAGCGCGGTGTACTCGATCTCGGTCCCGGAGAGCAGCACGATGCCCGGCCCGATGAGGCTGACGCCGACGACGGTCGCCCCGAGCATGATGTCCCGGCCGCGCCGTCCCTCGAGGAGGGGGCGGACGGCTGATGTCGTCGCGCGTGACCCGACGACGGCGGTCGCGAGGGCGAGCACCGCGCCGACGAGCGCGGCCACGAGCGCGGCGGGCTGCGACACCCACGCGGCGACGAGGCCCAGCGTGACGAGGACGGTGGCCAGCCCGCCGGGTCCCATGAGTGCGGCGACGGCCGTGCCGAGCATGAGGTCGCGCGTGCTCAGCGGGAACTGGGCGAGGCGTCGCGGGTCGAACGTGTCGTCGACGCCGAACGCGACGAGCGGTCCGACGGTCCACACGACGACCAGGAGCGAGCCGAGCGCGACGACGTCGTCGGACACGTCACCGCGCAGGCCGAGGAACAGCAGCCCGACGATCGCGAGGAGGCCGAAGCCGACGGCGTAGAGGGCCGCGAACGCGAACCCGATCATCTGCCAGACGCTGCGCCGCAAGGTCGAGAGGTAGACCTGCCAGCGCAGGCTCAGGAGCGGTGCAACCACTCGAGCCCCTCCCCGGTGCGGCGTCCGCCGACGAGCTCGACGAAGCGGTCCTCGAGCGACGCCCCGGCGCGCACCTCGTCGACGGTCCCTGCCGCGAGGACGCGTCCGGCGGCGAGCACGGCGACGTGGTCGCACATGCGCTCGACGAGGTCCATGACGTGCGAGGACACGATGACGGTGCCGCCCGTCGCGACGTACTCGGCGAGGATGCCGCGGATCGACGCGGCGGAGACAGGGTCGACGGCCTCGAACGGCTCGTCGAGGACGAGAAGGCGCGGCCCGTGCACGAGTGCGCACGCGAGCGCGATCTTCTTGGTCATGCCGGCGGAGTAGTCGGCGACGAGCGTGTCGGCGTCCTGCTCGAGGTCGAGGGCCCGCAGGAGGGACTGTGCCCGCTCGACGGCGGTCGCGCGCGGCAGGCGCTGCAGCATGCCGGCGTGGACGACGAGCTGCAGCCCGGTGAGCCGGTCGAAGAGGCGCACGCCGTCGGGCAGGATGCCGAGCAGCCCTTTCGCTGCGACCGGGTCTGCCCACAGGTCGACGCCGAGCACGTCGACTCGGCCCGCGTCGGGCCGCAGCAGGCCGGTCGCCATCGAGAGCGTCGTCGTCTTGCCTGCGCCGTTCGGGCCGACGAGCCCGTAGAACGACCCCGCGGGCACGGCGAGGTCGACGTGCTCGACGGCGACCTTGTCGCCGAACCTCTTGCGCAGCCCCTGCATACCGAGCGCGACGTCCATCTGCTCCTCCCTCTGCGCCACCCGGTGGGCGGCGTCCCCGCGACGCTACCTGCGACGTCGGTAGGGGCGGAACCGACCCAGGTATGCGATCGCGGGTGTGGTCCCCGTCATTGCAGCGCCTGAGATACTGGAGCACGTGCCTGAATCAGCCTCCCCCTCTGTCGACGACGTGCCCGCGGGCGTGAACCCGGACGAGCTCGCGCGCGCTCTCGAGATCCTCGAGGCCGCGAACGCCCTGCCGCCCGAGCACCCGGACAAGGTGGCGCTGCAGCGCGCGACGGCGAAGCTCTACAAGACGGTGAAGAAGCAGCGCCGCGACGAGGCGAAGTCGGCGATCCAGGAGGCGGACCGCGCGGTCATCGAGTCGACGGCGACGGGCGCTCCGACGCGGATCGACGACGAGACGGCTGGCGTCGACATCCGGCCCGGCACGGCGACCGGCCCGTTCGCGGGTCGGCTGTCGAAGCCGCAGGGCTGCTACGTGTGCAAGGAGCCGTACCAGGACATCGACGTCTTCTACCACCAGCTCTGCCCGCGCTGCGCTGCGGAGAACCGCGCGAAGCGGGACGCCCGGACGGACCTGACGGGCAAGCGCGCCCTGCTCACGGGGGGCCGCGCGAAGATCGGCATGTACATCGCGCTGCGCCTCCTGCGCGACGGCGCGCACACGACGATCACGACGCGCTTCCCCAACGACGCGATCCGTCGCTTCACGGCGATGGAGGACTCGGCGGACTGGATCCACAACCTCAAGATCGTCGGCATCGACCTGCGCGACCCGGCGCAGGTCATGGCGCTTGCCGACGACGTCGCCGCGGAGGGTCCGCTCGACATCCTCATCAACAACGCGGCGCAGACCGTGCGTCGCTCGCCCGGCGCGTACGCGCCGCTCGCGAAGGCCGAGGACGCGCCGCTGCCATCGGGCTTCCTGCCGCCCGTGACGACCTACGGTCGATCGCACGACGCGCACCCGGCAGCGCTCGAGGCGTCGGTGCGCGCGGGTGGGCGCGACGAGGGCAAGCCCGTGTCGACCGTCGTCGACGAGTCCGTCACGGCCCCGGGCCTGCTCACCGAGCTGGCGCTGCGTGCCGGCTCGTCGTCGCTCGAGCGTGTCGCGACCGGCACGGCGATCGACGCGGGCGGGCTCGTACCCGACCTGGTCTCGCAGAACTCGTGGGTCGACAAGGTGCAGGACGTCGACCCGCTCGAGATGCTCGAGGTGCAGCTCTGCAACGAGACCGCGCCGTTCATCCTCATCTCGCGGCTGCGCGCTGCACTCGCCGCGTCGCCGGCCCGCCGCAAGTACATCGTCAACGTCTCGGCGATGGAGGGGCAGTTCAACCGCGGCTACAAGGGCCCCGGCCACCCGCACACGAACATGGCGAAGGCCGCCGTGAACATGCTCACGCGCACGAGCTCGCGCGAGATGTTCGAGAGCGACCGCATCCTCATGACGAGCGTCGACACGGGCTGGATCACGGACGAGCGTCCGCACACGACGAAGGCGCGGCTCCACGAGGAGGGCTTCCACGCTCCCCTCGACCTGGTCGACGGCGCCGCGCGCGTCTACGACCCGATCGTGCGCGGCGAGGCCGGCGAGGACGTGTTCGGCGCGTTCCTGAAGGACTACCGCCCGTCGGCGTGGTGACGCACCACCCCCTCCTCCATGTCGGTGTGCGGTGCGAGAATGGCACCGGACCCGTTGCCCAGCCCGAAGGAACCGAGATGTCTACGATCACCACGCTCGACGTCACCGGCATGACCTGCGGACACTGCGTCTCCGCCGTCACGCGTGAGCTCGAGGCCGTGCCCAGCGTGAAGAACGTCAGCGTGGACCTGAACGTTGGCGAGGCGTCGACCGTCACCGTGGTGTCGGACGCCCCGCTCCCTGAGGACGCGCTGCGCGAGGCGATCGACGAGGCGGGCTACGAGCTCGCAGGCATCGCGACGCACAGCCCTGAGCAGGAGTTCAGCCACCTCGCGGACACGCGCGAGCGCGTCTACGCGGGCACCGGCATGATCGGCTCGGGCTCGGCCGTCGCCGTCGGGCCGGTCGGCATCTCGCTCACCTCCCGCGAGGACGCGGACGCTGCGATCCTCGCCGACGCCGAGGCGCCGCAGGCCGGCGGCTGCGGCTGCGGCGGGTGCGGCTGCGGCTCCTGAGCACGCCGTCGAGCGTCGTGCGCTGCGCGTACCACGCGGCCGGCGTGTGCCGGTCCTGCACCCACCTGGGTGAGCCGTACCTCGATCAGCTCGCTGCGAAGGACGCGCACGCGCGCACCCTGCTGAGCAAGGTCCCGAGCGCCTCGGACGCGGTCTGGCACGAGCCTGTCGCGAGCCCCGAGCAGGGGTTCCGCAACAAGGCGAAGATGGTCGTCGCCGGGACCGTCGAGGCCCCGACGCTCGGGATCCTCGACGAGGCCGGTCGCGGCGTCGACCTGCAGGGCTGCGGCCTGCACGAGGAACCTCTGCGGGCCGCGCTGCCTGCGGTCGCCGCCGCGATCACCACTGCGCGCCTGACCCCGTACGACGTCCCGTCGCGGCGCGGTGAGCTCAAGCACGTGCTGCTCACCCTCTCGCCCGACGGCGAGCTCATGGCGCGCTTCGTGCTGCGCTCGACCGAGGCGGTGCCCCGCCTTCGCAAGCACCTGCCCGCGCTCGTGGCGGCGCTCCCGGGACTCCGGGTCGTCACCGCGAACATCCAGCCGGAGCACAAGGCGGTCCTCGAGGGCCCCGAGGAGATCGTGCTGACGCCCGAGGACTCGCTGCGCATGCGCGTCGGGACCCTCGACCTGCACCTGCGGCCGCAGTCGTTCTTCCAGACGAACACCGCGATCGCGCAGGCCCTGTACGCGCAGGGGGCGGCCTGGGTCGACGCGTCCGCGCCCCGGTCCGTGTGGGACCTGTACTGCGGTGTCGGCGGCTTCGCGCTGCACGTCGCCGCACCCGGGCGCGACGTGCTCGGTATCGAGCTGAGCGCCGAGGCGATCGGGTCGGCGCGCCGGACAGCCGCCGAGGCCGGCCTCGGCGTGCGCTTCGAGGTGGGTGACGCGACAGCGTTCGCGCTCGGCGCGGACGCCGCCCCGGACCTCGTGATCGTCAACCCGCCGCGGCGCGGCATCGGCGCCGACGTCGCGAGCTGGCTCGAGCGTTCAGGTGTGCGCGACGTCGTCTACTCGTCGTGCAACGCCGTGTCCCTCGCGCGGGACCTCGCAGCCATGCCGCACCTGCGCGTCGCCGAGGCGCGGGTGCTCGACATGTTCCCGCAGACGGCCCACTACGAGGTCATCACCCGGCTGACGCGCGCCTGAGCAGCTGACCCCGGCGCGCCGACCGTCGGAGAGACGGCCGGCGCACGCAGGCTCGTCAGTCGCGGTCAGCCAGGTGCACCTCGAGCACCTTGATGCGACGCGCCTCGACCTCGGCGACGCGCAGCTCGTCCTCGCCCACGTGCACGACGTCGCCCACCTCGGCCAGCCGCCCGAGCCGGTCGATCACGTAGCCCGCGGCCGTCTCGTACGGGCCGTCGACGAGCGTGATGCCCGTCTGCTCCTCGAACTCCTCGATCGTGAGCCCCGCGTCGACGGTGAACACGCCGTCGACCGCGCTCTCGAACGCCGGCTCGTCCGTGTCGTACTCGTCCCGGATGTCGCCGATGAGCTCCTCGACCATGTCCTCGAGCGTGACGATGCCGTCCGTGCCGCCGTACTCGTCGACCACGACCGCGATGTGCACCCGCTCGGCGCGCATGCGCGACATCGACGGCAGCAGCCGGTTCGTCGAGGGGAGCAGCAGGATCTCGCGCGTGAGGTCGCGCACGAGCAGCTCCCTGTCCGCTGCCAGCAGGTCGCGCACGTGCAGGAACCCGAGGACGTCGTCGAAGCTGTCGTCGATCACCGGGTAGCGCGAGTACGGCGCGTCCGCCACGACGTCGAGCGCCTGGGCGACCGTCAGGTCCGCCTCCATGAACGCGACCTCACCGCGCGGGCGCATGACCTCGCTCAGCGAGCGGTCACCTGCAGCGAAGACATCGTCGAGGATGCGCCGCTCCATGTCCTCGAGGCCGCCGTGGCCCGCGACGATCCCGCGGAGCTCCTCCTCGCTCATCTCCTCGTTGCGCGCCGTCGGGTCGCCGCCCAGAAGCTTGACGACGACGTCGGTCGAGCGGGACAGCGTCCACACCGCCGGGCGCATGAGCCGCGCGAACCGGTCGAGGGGTGGCGCGACGAGGGTCGCGAACTGCTCCGTGCGCTGCAGCGCGATGCGCTTGGGCACGAGCTCGCCCAGGACGAGCGAGAGGTACGCGATGACGAGCGTGAGCGCGATGAGCGCCGTCGTCTCCGCTGCTCCCTTGGACAGCCCTGCGCTCACGAAGAGCGGGGCGACGTCAGGCGCGAGCGTCGAGGCGCCGAAAGCCGCCGAGAAGAACCCGGCGACGGTCACGCCGATCTGCACCGCGGAGAGGAACCTGTTCGGGTCACGCGCCAGCTGCGCCGTGCGGGCCTTGCGCCCGCCCTCCTTGGCCATGCGGTCCACCTGGGACTCGCGCAGCGAGACGAGAGCCATCTCCGTGCCGGCGAAGACGCCGCCGACGAGGATGAACACCAGGACGAGGCCGGCAGAGACAAGAGTGTCCTGGTCCATCAGACCCACCCCCGCCGGCATTCGCTGGGGAGCAGGTCGTCGGTACTACAGCTGTCATCCATGTGAACTAGTACAAAGAACGACCCGCGCCCTCGTCAAACTGGACGGCTCACGCGTCCGCGCCGCGGAAGCGCGCCCCCACGTGCTGCCGCAGCGCCTCGACGATCCTCACGTCTCCCGGCAACCACGGGACCGAGTCCCACTCCTCGGGAGCGAGCCAGCGCACCAGGTCGTGCTCGACGAGAGGTTCAGGCGCGCCCTCGCAGACCTGCGCGAACCACAGCCGCATGACGTGGCGGTCCGTGATGATCCAGGCGCCATCGTCAGGTCCGACGACCTCGCTGCCGAGCTCGACCTTCACGCCGAGCTCCTCGCAGAGCTCTCGGTGCAGCGCCTCCTCGGGCGTCTCGCCCGGGTCGACCTTCCCACCGGGAAACTCCCACATGCCCACGAGGTGCTCGGGCCGGGAGCGCCGCGCCCCGAGCAACATCGACGGCGCAGACAGGTCGTCCACGATCGCTGCGGCCACCACGAGCTTGCGGTTCATGCCCCTATCTTGCCAGGACCTCCCCAGAGATCCCATGACTTGCGGCGGGGGTCAGCGCAGGTCGAGGCCCTTCGCCGCCCGCACGGCCTCCGCGCGCGAGCTGATCCCGAGCTTCCGGTACACGCTGCGCACCTGCGACTTCACCGTGTTGCGCGTGACGTACAGCTCGCGCGCGATCTCCTCGAGAGTCACTTCCTCGTCCAGCCGCGCCAGCACCACACGCTCACGCCTCGTCAGCGTCGGCCGGGTCATGGTGTCCATCAGGGTCATGTCACTGTCCTCACTCTCACGCGCACCGGCCCCCCCGGGCGGTTGCTCTTCGTCGTGCGCGTTGCTGCTCACACGTCATGAGAGGGCGATGCCCGCAGACCATGACGCAACTCTGAGGAACTTCTTTCTGACCACGTGATACATCTGGGCTGTTCACCCGGCAGACGGCGGGCGGCGTGCCACGCACGACGCCGCGACGCCCCCCGCTAGGGTCGGCGGGAGCATCACATCGACACCAGCAGGGGAACTCATGACCACACCGGCACCGCCTCCGCCCACCGACGGACCCGACCCGCGCGACCTCGCCGTCTGCACGTCCGGGCTCCGCAAGACCTACGCGTCCCTGCGGGGACGCTCCACCGCCGTCTCCGGCCTGGACCTTCGCGTCCCGTACGGCGGCGTGCACGGGTTCCTCGGCCCCAACGGCTCCGGCAAGACGACGTCCATCCGGATGCTCCTCGGCCTCGCCAGGGCAGACTCCGGCACGATGCACCTCTTCGGGCAGCAGGTGCCCAAGGCCCTGCCCGACGTCATCGGGCGCGTCGGCGCGATCGTCGAGTCGCCCAAGTTCTTCCCGAACTTCTCGGCCCGCCGCAACCTCGAGCTCCTCGCGACCGCGATCGGCGCTCCCGACCGCGCCGTCGACCAGGTGCTCACGGACGTGGGCCTCCACGACCGGGCGAAGAGCAAGTACCGCACCTATTCCCTCGGCATGAAGCAGCGCCTCGCGATCGCCGCGACCCTGCTCAAGGACCCGGACCTGCTGATCTTCGACGAGCCCACCAACGGCCTCGACCCGGCGGGCATCCACGAGATCCGCCAGACGATGCGCCAGCTCGCGGAGAACGGCAAGACGGTCCTCGTGTCGAGCCACATCCTCGCGGAGGTCGAGCAGGTCGCCGACACCGTGTCGATCATCGGCCGCGGCCGCCTCCTCGCCGAGGGACGCGTCGCCGACATCATCAGCGCCGCCGGCGGCTCGTCCGTCCGCGTCGCCGTCCGCTCGGAGGACCATGCTGCTGCCGTGCGCGTCCTGCGGGAGGCCGGGCTCGACCTGACCGACGACGCGAGCCACGTGGTCGTCCGCGGCGTCGACGACGCAGCGGAGATCGCGCGCAGGCTCGGTCACCACGACCTGTGGGTCAACGAGCTCGTCACCGTGAAGGCTGGCCTCGAGCAGGTGTTCCTCGAGCTCACCGCAGGCGAGGGACCAGGGACGACGGCGGGCGCCGGCGCGCTTGCCGCCCCCCGTCCGCAGCACGCAGGCCCCGGCACCGACAGGGTGCCGCCCGCAGCACCGGAGAGCCCCTACGCCCCGAGAGCCACGGACACCGAGGGAGGCGCGCGATGATCCGCCTCGTACGCGCCGAGCTCAGCCGGTCCCGCTCCCGTCTTCTCGTCTGGATCGCGCTCGTCGCGACGCTCGCGGTGACGGCGATGGTCGCGCTGAGCGTCTACTCCTCGACTGTCCCCCCGAGCGAGACCGAGCTCGCGCAGCAGACGCAGTTCTTCGAGGAGAACCTCAAGGACTGGGAGCTGAACCACGTCCAGCAGTACCAGGACTGCCTCACGTCGCAGGCAGACGATCGTGAGGCCATGAACGACCCCACGATCGACTATGGGTGCGAGAACCTCAAGAAGGCACCGACCCTCGACGACTGGCTCTACACGCAGACGGCGAGCGACGTCGCTCCGTACACGTACAGCGGCTTCCTGCAGGTGCTCCTCGGCGGCGCGTTCGTCATCGGCGCGAGCCTGCTCGCCGCCGAGATCGCCACGGGAAACCTTGGGCTCTGGCTCACGTTCGCGCCGAGACGTGGCGCGGTCCTCGCGGCGAAGCTCGTCGCGGTCGCGGTCACGTCGCTCCTGTACGCGATCGTGGGCGCTGCAGCCGGGATCGCGGGCATCGCGGGCGCCGCTGCCATCAACGGCGCGCTCGACCTGACCTCTCAGCAGTGGGAGGACCTCACGCTCATGGCGGTGCGGGCGATCCTCCTGGCCGTCGCGACCGGCGTGGTCGGCGCGACGCTCGGGGTGCTGCTGCGGCACACGGCGGCCGCCCTGGGGGCCGCCTTCGGCTACCTCCTCGTGTTCGAGGCCATGTTCGGGATGGGTGCGGGCAAGATCCAGCAGTGGCTCCTGCTGAACAACGTGACGGCCGTGATCGAGGGTCGCAAGGAGCTGTACTGGACGGAGTGCAAGGCCGACCCCACCACTGGTGTCGAGGTGTGCACCGAGATGAGCAAGGTGCTCACACAGGCGGACAGCGCGCTGTACCTGGGCGTGCTGGCTGCACTGCTCGTCCTGGCGTCGTGGCTCGTGTTCCGTCGCCGTGACGTCGGCTGACGGGCTGACCCGCCTACGTCCGCTCCGCCTGCTGCGCGCCGAGCTCGGGCGTGCCCGCTCGCGCCTCCTGGTCCGGTGGGTCGCTGTCGCGCTCCTCGGGCTGGCCGCCATGTTCGTCGCGGAGTCGTACTCGCTGACGGCTCCGCCGAGCGCGTCGGAGCGCGCAGAGCTCGACGCGCTCTACGCGAGCGACCTCGCCTGGTGGGAGGAGACCCACGAGGAGAGCTATGCGAAGTGTCTCGAGGCCGAGGACGAGGCGCGCGCCGCCGACCCGGAGCTCGAGTTCTCGTGCGAGTGGTTCCTCGAGCCGCCCGTGCGGGAGGAATGGGCCGAGTCGACCATCGAGCTCAGCGACCTCGTCCCCGCTCATCTGAGCCGGCTGGCCCTGGTGGTCGCGGCGGGCACGTTCCTCGTCGGTGCCAGCCTCGTCGGTGCTGAGGGAGCCACGGGCGGCCTCGCGATGCTGCTGACGATCGAACCACGTCGCACCCGCGTGCTCGTCGCCAAGCTGGCGAGCGCGGCGCTGACATCGCTCGCACTCGCTGTGTCGGCTCTCGGGGCTCTCGTGTGCGCCGAGATCGCGGTGGCCGTCGCTCATGGCACGTTCGATGCGTCTGCCGAGCTCTGGAAAGAGCTCGGCTCTGTCGCCGCGCGCGGCACGGCGCTCGCCGTCGCGTCCGGTGTCGTGGCGGCCTCGCTCGGCGCGGCGCTGCGCAGCACCACCGGCGTGCTCGGCGTCCTCCTCGGCTACCTGGTGGGAGTCGAGGCGGTCGTGTGGGGCATGTTCCCGTCGCTGCAGCCGTGGGTCGTGCGACCCAACGTCGCGGCGCTCGTGAACGGCGGTGCGGAGGTTTCGTGGACCAGGTGCGGTGCCAGCCCGGTCGACGGCTCCCGTCGGTGCATCGAGGTCGTCTACGACATCACGACGAGCGCGGGGGCGACGTACGTGATCGGCATGGCCGTCGTCGTCGTGCTCGTGGTGTGGCTCGTGTTCCGCAGGCGCGACGTCAGCTGACGCCCGGCCGGGTCGTCGCCTGCCAGGCGAAGATCCGGTCCACGGCCTCGCCGATGACCGCGGGGTCCTGCGCGAACGACAGGCGCACCCAGCGGGCGCCGTCGACCTCGTCGAAGTCGGTCCCGGGCGTGAGCGCGACGCCGGCCTCGTCGAGCAGGCGTGCGCACCACGTCACCGAGTCGAGGCCTGAGCGAGAGATGTCGGCGTACAGGTAGAACGCCCCGTCCGCGGGCGCGACCTGGGTCCAGCCCAGCTCGTCGAGACGCGCGAGCAGGAGCGCCCGCGACGCCGCGTAGCGTGCCACGTTCTCCTGCGCTGCGGCGTAGCCCGCCTCGGAGAACGCCGCGACCGCCGCACCTTGCGCGAGGGCGGGCGGGCACAGCGCGACGTTGCCCGCGAGCGCGTCGACGGGCGCGACGAGGTCGTCGGGCAGGACGAGCCACCCGAGGCGCCAGCCTGTCATCGCCCAGTACTTCGAGAACGACGAGACGACGACGGCGCCACCCTCGACGTGGTGCACGGCGCTCGCGCCAGGCCAGCGCGCGTCGTCGTACACGATGCCGTGGTAGATCTCGTCGCTGATCAGGCGCACGCCGTGCGACGTGCACCAGGAGGCGATCTGGGCGAGCGCGACGGCGTCGACCATCGTGCCCGTCGGGTTGGCGGGGCTCGCGAGGACGAGGCCCTCGAGCGGCGCCGCGGCGTGCGCGGCGTCGAGCTGCGCTACCGTCGGCACGTACCCCTCGGCGGGGCCGCAGCCGATCTCGACGACGTCGCAGCCGAGCGACGCGAGGATGTTCCGGTAGGCGGGGTAGCCGGGGCGGACGAGCGCGACGCGGTCGCCGACGTCGAACGCGGCGAGGAACGCGAGCATGAACCCGCCAGACGACCCGGTCGTCACGGCGACGCGCGACGGGTCGACGTCTGTCCCGTACCAGCGGCCGTAGTGCGCGGCGATCGCGCGGCGCAGGGCGGGCGAGCCCATCGCCTCGGTGTAGCCGAGGCTGCCCGTCGCGAGGATCTCCTGGGCGAGGTCGCGCACCGCGTCGGACGCGCCCGTCGTCGGCTCGCCGACACACAGGTTGATGATCGACTGACCGGCGGCGCGGCGGGCGTTGGCCGCGGCGACGATCTCCATGACGGCGAAGGCGGGGACGGCGGCCCGGCGAGCGATCTTCATGCGTCCATCCTGCCTCGCGCGGCCGATCGCTCGCCCCCACGCACGAGGCGCGCATCCACGGCGTACGTCGCTAGCCCCGTCCCGCCTGTCATCGAGCCTGTCGGGCGAGCCCGGTGCGGATCTCCGCCATGAGACCGTCGACCGCTGCCTCGACCTCGTCGAGACAGAGCTCGAAGTCCTCGGGCCCGCCGTACCAGGGGTCGGCGACGTCCAGGTCGCTGTCACGCCGGGGAGCTGGCGCGGCCGGGTCGAACGAGCGGAACATGTGCACGCCGTCGGCGGCGTCGGGTGCAAGACGGCGCAGGGTCGCGGCATGGTGCGCCGTCATCGCGAGGACGAGGTCCCGCTCACCGATCTCGTCGGGCCGCACGCGACGCGCGCGGTGCGCGTCGACGTCGTCCCCCGCATAGCCACGGCGCGCGAGCGCCGTGCGGGCGCGTCGATCGATCGGGTTGCCGTGCTCCTCCGAGCTGATGCCGGTCGAGTCGACGACGACGCGGTCGTCCAGGCCGTGCTCGCGCAGCCGCGCGCGCAGCACGATCTCCGCCATGGGGGACCGGCAGATGTTGCCCGTGCAGACCATCATCACGCGCAGCGGGCCGACCCGGGTGAGCGCTGGGCCGTCGGTCGAGAAGGGGTTCGCGCTGGTCATGGGCACCATCCTCGCCCATCGAAGAAAAAGCCGTGCGAGGCCTCCGGGGCAGGCGTAGCGTCGCTCGCACGTAGGGAAAGGAGGTGGTCCACGAGATGAAGTACTCCAGGACTCTCGAGGTGGTCGCCGGCTGACTGCCGGCCCGACCGGACGGTCCGCCAATCCCAGGCGGCCACCGGGACCCGTGGGGGTGCGGACCAGTCCACCGCACCGGCGCAGAGCGCGCGACCCACGGGTCCTCTCACGTCTTCACACGGACGTCGCCGCGCTTTTGCCCGCGCGACGTCGGGGCACCGCTCGCAGGTCGGTTCCTTGTCAGAGGGCGCCGATACGTTAGCGCTATGACTCAGATCACAGCCTCCATGGTCACGTTCGACTGTTCCGACGCCGTCGCGCTCGCTCGCTGGTGGGCGGGGGTCACCGCCGGCACGATCGAGAACGAGGACGAGTGGTTCACGGTCGTCTCGTACGGCGACGCGAGCCCGAACCTCGGCTTCCAGAAGGTCCCGGACCCGACGCCCGGCAAGAACCGCGTGCACCTCGACTTCCACGTCGAGGACCGCGAGACGGAGGTCGCGCGCTTCATCGAGGCGGGCGCAACTCTCGTCGGTGTCCGCGAGGAGGGCGGATTCACGTGGACCACGCTCGCCGACCCGGACGGGAACCAGTTCTGCCTCGCCTGACCGTGGGGCTTTCCACCGATAAATGAGTGGCCCGGGCTCGACGGGCCGCGACAGACTCGGGGAGTCCTCGAGAACGAGGACTCCCCCCATCTACCAGGAGAGATACGTCATGTCCGTATTCCGCAGCGGGCGCTCGCTCAGGGCTCCCGTCACCTCGGTCACCCAGCGCTACAGGCGCGCGGCCGTGCCGGACGGCGACCCGATGTCGCACGACCAGCGCACCGCGGTCGACATCTACCAGGCGAACCGCCCGATGCCGAACCTGATCATCCGATGAGGCGCACCACCACCCACACCCACCTTTGAAGGGGCCGACACACCGTCGGCCCCTTCGTCGTTCCCGGACCACTCAGACGAGCTCGAGCCCACGCGCCTCTTCGACGAGCGCCTCGAGGAGCGCCTCGACCGCGGCACCCGGCTCGTGCCGGCTCTTGCGGTGCCGGGCGACGATGCGGCGGCTGCCGAGCCCAGGGAGCGACACGACCTCGACCCCCTCAGGGATGCCGGACTGCAGCGCGAGCGCAGGCAGCAGCGCGGGGCCGTCGCCTGCGGCGACGAGCGTGAGCGCGATGTCGAAGTCGAAGAACGTGTGCCGCATCTGCAGCTCGACGCCGAGCGCCTGCGCGACTCGCCCGAGGGCGCGCGCGGCCGCAGTCGACGGGTCGGGGGCGACCCAGCGCACGTCGGCGAGGTCGTGGAGCGACGTCGGCGTCGGGAACGACGACGGGATGACGAGCCGCCACGGCTCGTCGAGGATCGGAATCTCACGCTGGCCGCGCGGGATGTTCGGCGCGGTGTCCTCGTCGCGCTCGTGCAGGACGACGTCGACCTCGCCCGCGCGCAGCGCGCGCAGCGCCTCCGCGTACTCCATCTCGCGGACGTGCGGCTCGACGCCGGGAGCGGACTCGCGCAACTTGAGGATCGCCGGGACGAGCGCCGCGATCGTGACCGTCTGGAAGGACGCGACCGTGACCGTCCCGCTCGCCCCGTCGCCCGCCGCGGCGAGACGCTTGCGGGCCGTGACGAGCTCCGCCTCGATGTGCTCGGCCGCCTCAGCGAGGATGCGGCCCGCCTGCGTCAGGGTGACGCCGCGCGGCCCGCGATCGAGCACGGTGACACGCTCCTCGGCCTCAAGCCGGGCAATCTGCTGAGACACCGCAGAAGGGGTCACATGCAGCAGGTCTGCGGCCGCCAGGACGCCTCCAGCCCTGTGCACGGCCAAGAGGAAGGCAAGTCTCTTCGGGTCCGCGGTCATGTAGCAACACTACACTGGGGATCAAAGAAGATTCAATTGTGCTTAAGCAGATTCGCGGTCAAGATAGAGGTGTTCCTCCACCGGGACGACAGAGATAAGGAGCAGAGAGATGACCGCCGCACAGCACTCCATCGCCAAGGCCGCACGTTGGTTCAAGCGTCGGGCCACGGCCACGTCGTGGGTCCACGGAGAGCACCTGCGGATCAGCCCGGCCATCACGATGCACCAGGAGCCGTTCACCGGGATGAACGTGCGCTGACGCGCACATTCACAGGGCCGCGGGACCCCCGCCCGCGCCGCCCACGAGAGCCGCGACCACATGGTCGCGGCTTTTTCGTACCCCGGCGCCTCTGACTCGCACCCCGCCCTTTCCGTGGGAGGCCCACCCTCACGAGGTAGGGGTCTCCACGGGAGACAGGCCCGCGCAAGGCCCTACCTCGCGCGCGAAGCCCTACCTCGCGCAGGAAGCCCTACTTCGGGCACCGCGAGTCAGGCGAGGCCCAGGATCTCCTCGATCGGGCCCGTCATGAGGTCGGCGCCCTTGATCCGCGCAGTCTCCTCGCTGCCGAGGACGACGCGCTTCCCGTCAGGCCGCTGCAGCTGCGACGCCCCACCCGTCGGCCCGAGGGGAACCACGATCTGCTCGCGCGCTGCCGTATAGGTCACGGTCGGGTTCTCACCGGCGATGAGCGAGCGGATGTTGGCCGCCGCCACGCGCGCGTGAGCGATGGCTGCCTGCGCGCGCTTGGACTCGGGGACGTCCGTGACGTCACCGACCGCGAACACGGTCTCGAACCCCTCGACCTGCATCGTGGGCTGGACGGCGAGGCGGCCGTCGCCACGGCGCACGTTCGCGAACGCGGCGTCGAGGTAGTCGGACTCCTGCTGGTTGCCGAAGCACCGGAACCACATCTGCGCGTCGATGCGCTGCCCGTCGGTCGTGTGGACGGTGAAGTCGTGCAGCGTTCCGACGTCGCCGGACGGCCAGTAGGCGAGCTGGCGCCCGAGGATGAAGTGCACGCCCGCGGCCTCGAGCTGCTCGTGGAGCGCGGTCCGGAACTCGGGCAGGTAGTCGGGGCTCGGGAGGATGTCGAACTCTCGCTCGACCATCGTGATGTTGAGGTGCGGGAACGCGTGCAGCAGCTCGCCGGCGAGCTCGACACCCACGGGCCCGCCGCCGACGAGAAGGACGTCGCGCGTCACCGCGAGCGCCTCCCGCAGCCGCGCGAGACGCGAGCGCGCGACCCAGGCCTGCTGCTCGATGTACTTGGCGGGGAACGGGTACGTGGTGCCGGTCGCGAGGACGAGGTAGTCGGCGTCGAGCGTGGAGACGGGCGAGAGGCGCACCTGCGTCGGCGTGACGAGGCGCGCGGTGTCGTGGATGACGCGGCCACGCTCGAGCAGCTTGTCGTAGGAGTGGAAGACCTTGTCCTCCCACGCCTCGTCGACGGTGGCGCGCAGCGTCGCGACCGCGTGGACGAAGTGGTCCTTCGGCTCGACGACGGTGACATCGGCGACCGCGTCGAGCTCGCGTGCGACGGTGGCGCCGGCATAGCCTCCGCCGACGACGACGACGCGAGGCTCGCGGGGGGCGTCGGCCGGTGCGGACTGGGTGGCAGGTGCGAGCTCGGACATCTCAGACGACCTTTACGAGCAGAAGGACGGTCAACGTCGCCGAGACGAGGATCTCGCCGACCCCGACCTGCTTGGGCGTCGCACCGGTCCGAGGCACGGCCAGCGCGCGGAGCAGCAGGATCACGTTGAGAGCGACCAGCAGCCCTAGGTCGAGCGTAGCGACCTGGGAGCCTGTTGCGCCCGGGACCATCCGTCCCGTGATCGCGGCAGCCGCGAGCGGCAGGGGGACCATCGCTGCGTGGTAGGCGCGCGACAGCGTGAGGTACGTGCGGTTGCCGCGTTCCCTGATGATCGTCTTGACGTAGAACGCGGTGCCGACGAAGTACGCGAGGACGAGGACGGTCGCGATACACACGGCGGGCCAACCGTCCGCCGGGCCGTGTCCGGCGTCGTACGCGACGGGCAGCATGAGGCACGCGGCCGTGACGGAGACGGCGTCGTTGAGCAGGGAGCGGTCCTTCCGGCGGTGGGAGCACCACAGCGAGACGAGGAGCAGCGGCAGGAAGACGGGAACCCAGCGCAGGAGCCGCGGCTCGGCGAGCGCGACGACGGCGCCTAGCGGTGCGCTCGCGAGGACGTAGGCGCGCACGGGCGGGAAGTAGCGGGCCTTGCGACGCGAACGGAGCCACTGGCCGGTCGTGAAGAAGGCGAAGTATCCGACGAACCACAGGAGCGCGAGGGGGACGTGCACCCAGGCGCCACCGGAGGCTGCGACGCCGACGAGGAGCGGCACGACGAGCATCGCCCAGGCTCCGTGCTGGTCTGGGATCCAGCCGCGCGGAGGCTTCCGACGACGTCGCTTCGTCGCGCGTGGGGTCGTCACCGACATCATAACGACACCATCTCATGGAACGTCAGAATCTCTGCACGGCGTCGTGACGCAGCGGTCATGTCTCGTCGCTCACAACCCGGCAAAACATCCTATGATTCGCCCTCGTGACCCTCTAGCGTTGACACCAGATCCCCCACACCTTCCCGGAGCTGACCGTGTCCGCCGTGCTGGACCTCCTCGCACAGTCCCCCGTCCTGACCGTCTTCCTGGTCGTCGCGCTCGGCACCGCCCTCGGCACCGTGCCGTTCGGGCCTCTACGGTTCGGCGCCGCCGGCGCGCTCTTCGTCGGCCTCGCCGTGGGCGCAGCGGACCCCCGCCTCGGCGAAGGCCTCGGGCTCCTGTCCACCCTCGGCCTCGCGCTGTTCGTCTACTGCGTCGGCCTCGCCGCCGGCTCCACGTTCTTCCGCGACCTGCGCCGCCAGTGGCCTCTCATGGTCGTCACCGTCGTCGCGATCGTCGCCTCCGCCGGTGTCGCGAGCATCGCCGGCAAGGCCTTCGGCTTCGGCAGCGAGGTCGCCGCCGGGATGTTCACCGGAGCGCTCACCGCGACCCCCGCTCTCGCCGCCGCGACCGAGGCCGCCGGCAACAACAACCCCGCGGTCGGCTACTCGCTCGGCTACCCGGTCGGCGTGACCGTCGCGATCCTCGTCGTCGCCTCGACGGTGCGTCGCATGTGGGACGCCCGCCGTGACCCCGCCTCAGCCTCGGGCGCCGGCCTGTACGCGACGACCGTCGAGGTCGAGCGCCAGACCTGGCTCGGAGAGATCCCCGGCTTCGACGCGCAGGAGGTCCGCATGTCGTACCTCGCGCGCGGCGGCCGCACCCGCGTCGTCGCACCCGACGACGAGCTGCGCCCCGGCGACCAGGTCGTCGTCGTCGGCCCCGCCGACGCCGTCGCGCTCGCCGTCGAGCACCTCGGCCGCGAGGTCGAGATGCACCTCGCGGACGACCGCCGGTCCGTCGACTACCGCCGCGTCGTCGTCTCCAACCGCCGCATCGCCGGCCGCACCGTCGGCGACCTCGACCTGCCCGGCCGGTACGGCGGCGTCATCACGCGGGTCCGCCGCGGCGACGCCGACCTCCTCGCGAAGGACGACCTCGTCCTCGAGCTCGGCGACCGCGTCCTGCCCGTCGTGCCGCGCGACCGCCTCAAGGAGGTGCGCAAGCTCCTCGGCGACTCCGAGCGTCGCGTCTCCGAGATCGACGCCCTCACGATGGGCATCGGCATGGCCGTCGGCCTGCTCGCGGGGCTCGTGTCGATCCCGCTCCCCGGCGGCGTCGTCTTCTCCCTCGGGTCCGCTGCCGGCCCGCTCCTCGTCGGGATGATCCTCGGCGGGCTCGAGCGCACCGGTCCCGTCGTCTGGGGCATGCCCCACGCCGCCAACCTCACGATCCGGCAGCTCGGCCTCGTGCTGTTCCTGGCCGCCGTCGGCCTCTCCTCCGGCCAGGACTTCGCGGCGCGGGCGTTCTCGCTCGAGGGGCTCGCGGTCGGCGCGTCCGCAGCCGCCGTCGTCGCGGTCGCCGCCCTGGTCCTGTACGCCGGTGCGCACCGGCTCGGCATCAGCGCGCAACGCACGTCCGGAGCGTTCGCCGGGCTCCTCGGCCAGCCCGTCATCCTCGCCGACGCCAACTCCCGCATCATGGACGACCGCATCGACGCCGGGTACGCCGCCACCTTCGCCCTCGGCATCGTCGTGAAGATCCTCCTGGTCCAGATCCTCGTCGTGCTGTAGCGGCGCCACCAGCCACGACACACCCCGGACCGGTACGCTTCAGGCGACACTCGACGGAGTCCGGAGGCACCGTGACCGACAGGCTGACCATCGCGGCGATCGTCCCTTGCCACGACGAGGAGGTCGCGATCGGCAAGGTCGTCGACGACCTGCACGCGGCGGTACCGGGCATCGACGTCTATGTCTACGACAACCGCTCGACGGACCGCACCGCCGAGGTCGCAGCCGCGCACGGTGCGATCGTGCGGTGCGAGGACACCAAGGGCAAGGGCAACGTCGTGCGGCGCGCGTTCGCCGACATCGACGCCGACGTCTACCTCATGATCGACGGCGACGACACCTACGACGCGAGCGCCGCCCCGGAGCTGATCCGCACGCTCCTCGAGGGACCGTACGACCAGGTCCTCGGCTGCCGTGCTGACGACCCGGCGGCCTCGGCCCACCGTCCAGGCCACGCCCGCGGCAACGCCGCGTTCAACAAGGTCGTCGGGCTGCTCTTCGGCGCCAAGGTCACCGACATGTTCTCCGGGTACCGCGTCTTCTCACGTCGGTTCGTCAAGTCGTTCCCCGCGCTCTCGCGCGAGTTCGAGATCGAGACGGAGCTGACGATCCACTCGATGGCGCTGCGCGTCCCGCAGCGTGAGGTCGAGGTCGGGTTCAAGGAACGGCCCGAGGGCTCCGCCTCGAAGCTGCGCACGGTACGCGACGGGTTGAGGATCGTCTGGGCGCTCGCGCGCATGCTCGTCCACGAGCGCCCGTTCGCGATCTACGGCGGGGTCGCGGCCCTCCTTCTCGTGGCGTCCCTCGCGCTCGGCATCCCGGTCGTCTACGAGTTCACGCAGACGGGTCTCGTCGAGCGGTTCCCGACGGCGATCCTTGCGTCGAGCCTCGCGATCCTCAGCGTCCTCTCCGGGGCTGTGGGGCTGCTGCTCACGGGCGTGCTGCGGCTCCGTCGGGAGTCGATGCGTCTCGCCTATCTGCGCCTGCCGCCCGTGCCGACGTCGGCCGAGGAGCCCCTCGCCACCCGATGACGAGGGCGGCGACGAGGATCGCCGTCGCGGCTCCCAGGCTCCGGTGGGTGAAGAACGCGTGGATCTGGCTGTGGTTGCGCAGGAACTCGTACCAGACGACGACGAGCAGGGCAGGAGCGGCGAGTGCGGCGACAGTAGTCCAACCGCCCCGTGCCGCGACGCCCGCGCGCAGGTCCGCGCGCCGGAGCACCACGGTGACCACGAGAGCCACGACGATGACGACGGCGGCCCACAGGCCCACGGTCATCGCCCAGTAGCCGAGATTCTTGCCGAGCGAGCCGAGCGGCACGTCGCTGAGCTCGATGGCCGCCCCGGTGAAGGTCGTGTCGCCGTCGATCCGGAAGCGCGCCGTGCGAAGCACGTCGTCGACCACCCCGTCCACGCCGACGTATGCCGTCGCGTACGCCCAGCGCGATGCCCAGGAGACCCCGTATCCGGCGCACCACGCGACAGCGCCACCCGCGGCGGCGGTCAGCACGGTGCGGGCGGGGCTGGCGGTCCGTTGCCCTGCCGCCCACGCGGACCACGCGCGCAGACCCACGGCGAACACCGTGAGCGCCCACGACGTGCTGGGCACCGTGAGGAGGTCCACGAACACGAACGCCGACGCCGCCGCGGCAGCTGCGGGAACCACCCAGCGCCGCGGGACGAGCAGGACCAGGGCGGCGCCCGCGAGCGCGACGGACTCCGAGACGGCCATCGTGTAGGCGAGCGGCGTCGTCGTGACGTTCGACGTGAGCACGTACGTGCCGACGAGCGCTGCTGCTGCGAGGCCGCCAGCACGGCGCAGCACCCCGTGTGCGAGACCTGCGAGCGCGCCGACGAGCAGTATCGCGCTGCCCGTCTGAGCGGCGACGATGCCGCCGAGCGCAAGGAGGGGGCGCGAGACGATCGAGTAGCCCGACCAGTACCGGATGTAGCCGAACGCCTCGCCCCGGTCGGGATCAGCGAAGGGGCCGTCCGTGGCGAGGCTCCCGAAGTAGGCGCCGAGCTTCTCGCACTCGCCCGGCCCACGGGGCACCATCGTCATCCTGTCGACCAGGCTCGTGGTCGACGACGTCGGGAGGACGCCGCTCGTCGTGCTCAGGCACTGCGTGTACCCGTCGAGGCGCCCACCGAGCGGGTTGTCGGGGTAGACGTCAGCCAGGCGCCCTGCGGCAAGGTCGGCTGAGACGTGGCGGACGATCGGGGCGTCCGGGATCGCGTAGGTCGCCGCGAAGAGGCCGACGAACACGAGGTGCGCGCCGACGATCGCCACGAGCGTGCGCAGGCTGGCTCCTGCCAGCATGCGCCACGGGATCGGTCGGCGGGGGCCGTCGGTGGGCACGGGAGGCAGCTCCTCGGTCGTCGTGCGGGCCGGGGTCCCGGACCTGGTGCGGCCAGGCGGCGAACCCGCCCAGGCCGGTACAGATCGTATCGGCCTGGGCAGACGCCCCGCTGGCGCCGCCCGATCGCCGTCGAACCATGTCACGTCGCCGCCGCCAGCACGCACAGAGACGGCCCCCGCACGGGTCGCGTGCGAGGGCCGTCCTGCCAGCGGGTCAGAGGATGAACGACCCGAACAGGTAGCCGAGCGCCACCGCGATCGCGATGTTGATCAGGCCCGGGACCAGGAACGGGTGGTTGAAGACCGCCTTCCCGATCTTCGTCGATCCCGTGTCATCCATCTCGACGGCTGCGAGCAGCGTCGGGTACGTCGGGAGGATGAACAGTGCGGACACCGCCGGGAACGCTGCGACCATGCCGAGCGGCGAGACGCCGATCGCGAGCGCCGTCGGCATGAGCGCCTTTGACGTCGCCGCCTGCGAGTAGAGCAGCGCCGCAGCGAACAGCAGGACGACCGCGAGCAGCCAGGTGTTCTCCTTGAGGATGTCGGAGGACGCCGTCATGATCGCCTCCTCGTGCGCCTTGACGAACGTCGTGCCGAGCCAGGCGACACCGAGCACGCAGATGGACGCGCTCATACCGGACTTGAACGTCGACGCCCCCAGGATCTCCGAGGTGTTGACCTTGCAGCAGACGACGATGATCGTCGCGATCGACAGCATGATCGAGATGATCGCGGCATCACGGCCCATGACCGGCTCCTCGATGAGGCCGACCTTGTCCGAGATGATCGTCGCGTACGTCATGACCACGACGAGGCCGAGGCAGAAGATCAGCACCGAGAGCTTCGCGCCCGGCCTGATGTCGCGCTCCTTGCGCCCCGTCGGTGCGGCGACGGTGCCCTCGGCGAGGCGCTTTTGGTACTCGGGGAGCGTGTCGAGCTTCGTCGTGCCCCGCACCTTGTCGATCGCCATCATGATCGCGGCGGTCGCCATGCAGGCGAGGAACGTCGAGGGGATCGCGACGGCAAGCAGGCCGATGTAGTCGACGCCGGTGCTGCCCTCCTCGAGCATCCCGGAGAAGAAGACCACGGCCGCGGAGATCGGTGAGGCCGTGATGGCGATCTGCGACGCGACGACCGCGATGGACAGCGGGCGCGCTGGGCGGATGTTGTTCTCCTTGGCGACCTCGGTGATGACCGGCATCGTGGAGAAGGCCGTGTGGCCGGTGCCCGCCATGATCGTCATCAGGTAGGTGATGACCGGGGCGAGGAAGTTGAGGTGCTTCGGGTTCTTCCGCAACGCCCGGTCCGCGAGGTCGACGAGGTAGTCCATACCTCCGGCGACCTGCATCGCGGCGATCGCCGCGATCACGGACATGATGATCGAGACGACGTCGAGAGGCATGGCCCCTGGCGTGACCCCGAGCATGGCGAGGACGAGCACACCGAGACCACCGGCGAAGCCGATCGCGATGCCTCCGAGGCGGGCTCCGAGGAAGATCGCCGCGAGGACGACCAAGAACTGGACTGCAATCATCATCGTGCGTCAACCTGCCTTGTCACGTCGTCGTCTGACTTGTAGAGGTGGCCGCTGTAGTGCGGCCGGATGAGGTTGGCCGGCGAGAGGATCTCGTCGAGCGTCTCCTCGTCGAGGAGCCCCATCTCGAGGACCACCTCTCGCACGGACCGTCCGGATCGGGCGCACTCCTTGCCGACCAGGTCGCCGTTGTGGTGACCGATGATCGGGTTGAGGTAGGTCACGATCCCGATGGAGTTCATGACGTAGCGCAGGCACACGTCGGCGTTGACGGTGATGCCGTCGATGCACTTCTCACGCAGCGCACGGGCGGCGTTGCGGAGCAGGCTCACGGACTCGAACACGCACTGCGCGATGACGGGCTCCATGACGTTGAGCTGGAGCTGCCCGCCGTCGGCGGCCATGGTGAGGGTCACGTCGTTGCCCATGACCTTGAAGCAGACCTGGTTCACGACCTCCGGCAGCACCGGGTTGACCTTGGCGGGCATGATCGACGATCCGGCCTGCAGCTCGGGGAGGTTGATCTCGTTGAGGCCGGCACGCGGTCCGGAGGACAGGAGGCGCAGGTCGTTGCAGATCATCCCGAGCTTGACGGCGACGCGCTTGAGCCCGGCGTGGACCGCGACATAGGCGCCGGTGTCGGAGGTCGCCTCGATGAGGTTCTCCGCTGTGACGAACGGCAGCCCGGTCACCTCGGCGAGGCGCGCGGACGCCTTCTCGGGGTAGCCGAGCGGCGTGTTGATGCCCGTCCCGATCGCGGTCGCGCCGAGGTTCACCTCGAGCAGCAGCTCGATCTGCCGAGCAAGGTAGCGCATCTCCTCGCGCATGAGGAGGCCGAACGCGCCGAACTCCTGACCGACCGTCATGGGGACGGCGTCCTGCAGCTGGGTGCGGCCCATCTTGAGGACGTCAGCGAACTCGACGCTCTTCTTCTCGAACGCCTCGGCCAACAGCCCGAGCTCCTCGCGCAGCCCCTCCACGACGGTGTGGACGGCGAGGCGGAACCCGGTCGGGTACGCGTCGTTCGTGGACTGGCACTGGTTGACGTGGTCGTTCGGGTTGATGACGTCGTAGCTGCCCTTCGGCAGGCCGCGCAGCTCGAGCGCGAGGTTGGCGACGACCTCGTTGGTGTTCATGTTGACGCTCGTGCCGGCACCACCCTGGAAGACGTCCACGGGAAACTGGTCCATGCAGCGACCGTCCTCGAGGATGAGGTCGCACGCCTCGACGATCGAGTCGGCGACGTCCGCGGGGAGGGTGAACATGTCCTTGTTCGCGAGTGCGGAGGCCTTCTTGACCATGACCATCGCCCGCACGAACTCGGGAACGTCGCTGATCTTCGCGGGGCTGATGGGGAAGTTCTCGATGGCACGCTGGGTATGGACGCCGTAGTAGGCGTCGGCAGGCACGTCCTTGGGGCCGAGCAGGTCGACCTCTGTGCGATATTGCTGGGTCATCTCTTCTCCGTCCGTCATACGTGGGCGTCGTTGCTCACGTAGGCGCGACCGGCGTCATTGCCGGTCCGGCGGCGTCGTTGCCGCCATAGATCATTCTGTCGGGCGCGGACGGCGCCCTTGCCGTGTTCCGGGCGGAGCACATTCTCCGCCCGGGTGGGTTGCTCAGTCGTTCCTGCCGCGCAGCACCACCCTCATCCGCTCGCGGTTGACGACGGCGATCGCCGCGAGCGGGATGCCTGCAGGGCAGACGTCGGCGCACTCGCCGTAGGAGGAGCACGGGCCGAAGTCCTGCTCCATCTCGTCGACCATGGCACGGGCGCGCCGTCCGCGCTCCTTCTTCCCGCCCGGCAGGGCGGCGAGGTGAGCGAGCTTGGAGCCGACGAACAGGTGCGCGGCCCCGTTGGGGCACGCGGCGACGCACGCGCCGCAGCCGATGCAGGCCGCGAAGTCGAGGGCCATCTCGGCGAGCGCGTGGTCGACGGGGGTCGTGTCGGCGTCGGGCGCGGTGCCTGCCTGGACGGCGATGTGGCCGCCGGCCTTGACGACGCGGTCGAGCGCGGAGCGGTCGACGACGAGGTCGCGGACGACCGGGTACACGCGCGAGCGCAGCGGCTCGATGCGCACGGTCTGCCCGTCGGTCCACGAGCTGAGGCGCTGGTGGCACGACGGCGTGTTGGGCTGCGGGCCGTGGGGCCGTTCGTCGACGGTGACGCCGCACGCGCCGCAGATGCCTTCGCGACAGTCGGACTCGAACGCGAAGGGTTCACGTCCTTCTTCGACGAGGCGTTCGTTGAGGCGGTCGAGAAGCTCGACGACGGACATCTCGGGGGTGGCGTCGTCGACCTCGTGGGTCTCGAAGCGGCCTTGGTCTGCGGGGTTGGCCTGTCGCCAGACCTCGAGCACGAGTCTCACTTGTAGTTCCTCCTCGTCAGCGGGACGGCGTCGAACGCCAGGGGCTCGGCGTGCCGGACGTGCCGACCGTCGCCGGGGACGCCCCACGCGGAGACGAACGCCCAGCGGTCGTCGTCGCGCACGGCCTCGCCGTCCTGCTGGTGCTCGGCGCGGAAGTGCGCACCGCAGGACTCCTCGCGGTCGAGGGCGTCGACGCACATGAGCTCGGCCAGCTCGAGGTAGTCCGCGACGCGGCCCGCCTTCTCGAGCTCCTGGTTGAGCCGGTCCTCGTCGCCGAGGACCCGCAGCTCGGTCCAGAACCGTGTCCGCAGCGCACGGATCTTGTCGATCGCCGTCGTGAGGGTCTCGCGGGTCCGCTCGACGCCGCAGCCTTCGTAGAGGATGTCGCCGAGGAGCCGGTGGAAGTACGTGGGACCGTGCTCGCCCTGGACGGACATGAGGCGGTCGACGCGGTCGCGGGTGCGCTCGAGAGCCTCGGTGACGGCGGGTGCGTCGTCGGGGAGGCGCTGGCTGCCGAGCAGCGGCGCGAGGTAGTTCGGCACGGAGTACGGCAGGGTGAACCAGCCGTCGACGCAGGCCGAGAGCAGCGAGTTCGCACCGAGCCGGTTGGCGCCGTGGTAGCCCCAGCCCGCCTCGCCGCCGACGAACAGGCCGGGCAGGGAGGTCATCTGGTCGTAGTCGGACCAGAGGCCGCCCATCGTGAAGTGGGCGCCGGGGGCGATGCGCATGGGCTCGGTGTACGGGTCCTCGCCGGTGGCGTGGGTGTACATCTCGAAGAGGTTGCCGTAGCGCTCCGCGATCTGCTTCTTGCCGACGCGCTTGATGGCGTCGCGGAAGTCGAGGTAGACGGAGTTCTTGAGCGGGCCGACGCCGCGGCCTGCGCGGATCTGCTCGTGCGCGTTGCGCGAGGCGACGTCGCGCGGCGTGAGGTTGCCGAACGCCGGGTACTTGCGCTCGAGGTAGTAGTCACGCTCATCCTCGGGGATGTCGCCGGGTGCACGCTTGTCGTCGGGGTCGACGGGGACCCAGATGCGGCCGTCGTTGCGCAGCGACTCGCTCATGAGGATGGTCTTGGACTGCCACTTGCTCGACACCGGGAGCGCGGTCGGGTGGAACTGGATGAAGCTCGGGCTCGCGAGGAGCGCGCCGCGCTGGACTGCTCGCCAGGCGGCTGAGGCGTTGGAGTTCTTCGCGAGGGTGGAGAAGTAGAAGACGTTGCCGTAGCCGCCGGTCGCGAGGATGACGGCGTGGGCGGTGTGCGCGCTGATCTCACCGGTGAGCAGGTTGCGCATGATGACGCCCTGCACGCGGCCGTCCTCGATGATGAGGTCGAGCATCTCGTGGCGGGTGCGCAGCGTGACGGTGCCGGCGTCGACCTGGCGCAGGAGGGCCTGCGCGGAGGCGATCTGGAGCTGCTGACCTGTCTGCCCACGCGTGTAGTACGTGCGGGAGACCTGGACGCCGCCGAACGAGCGGGTGGCGAGCTGGCCGCCGTACTCGCGGGCGAACGGTGCGCCGATCGCGTTCATGTGGTCGATGACGCGGACGGACTCCTCGCCGAGGCGGAAGGCGTCGGCCTCGCGTCCGCGGAAGTCACCGCCCTTGACGGTGTCGATGACGAACCGGTCGACTGAGTCGTTGTCGACCTTGCGGGCGCGGGCCGCGTTGATGCCGCCCTGCGCGGCGACGGAGTGCGCGCGGCGCGGGGCGTCGTGGTACGTGAACGCGTGGACGTCGTAGCCGAGCTCGCCGAGGGCAGCGGCCGCGCCAGCGCCGGCGAGACCGGTGCCGACGACGATGACGCGGAACTTGCGACGGTTGTTCGGGTTGACGAGCTTGTAGGAGAGGCGGCGTCGCTCCCACGCTGTGCGGGGGTCGCCCTCGGGGACGCGGCCGTCGAGGATCGATCCGGGCTCGACGCCGGGGACGGAGCTGTCGGGGGCCTCGAACGTCATGACAGGACTCCGGTCGTGATGGCGATGGGCAGGAGGATGTTGCCGACCAGGACGACGAGGGCGACGAGGCCTGCGACGACGACCCCGATCTTGCGCAGCCGCTGTCCCGTCCCACCGAGGTCGGAGACGACCGTCCAGATCCCGTGCGCGAGGTGGACCGTGAGGATCAGGAGGGTGATCGCGTAGATCGCTGCGGACCAGGGCCGCTGCATGCTCGCGACGAGGTTCTCGTAGGCGTAGGACGTCTCCGGGGTGACGTGGCGGTAGTCGTCGGTCGCGACGACCTTGCCGGCCGTCAGGTCGAGCAGGTGGAACACGAGGAAGCCGAGGATCACGAACCCGCTGACGAGCATGTTGCGGGCGCCGAACGAGCGGAGGTTGAGCTTCTTACGACGGAAGCTGCCTCGGGAGGCTCTGGCGCGCCGGGCGATGGTGACCGCTGCTCCGACGTGGAGGACGAGGCTGACGGAGAGGACGATGCGCAGGATCCAGAGCATCGCGTCGACCGGCAGGAGCGGGTAGAGGGCCGTGTGGAAGAACAGCGCGTAGTGGTTGTAGTCCTCGGGGCCGATGAACGCCTTGAGGTTGCCGACCATGTGCACGAACACGAACGCCACGAAGATCGTGCCGGTGATGGCCATCGTCACCTTGAGGGCCCACGAGGGAACCTTGGGTGCCTTGCGGATCCGCTGGTCGGTGACGCGCCCGAGCGCGAGGGCCGATGCCTCGGCGCCAGGAAGGGTCCGGGGCTGGCGTGGTACGTCAGCCGGAGCGGTCGTCTGAGGGTGCGCGTCGTCCACTGGTCTCTCCCTTGAAGTTGCCTCCACGGTAGGTGTCGCGGATCACACTCCGTTGGGACTTCCGGCCCCCGGTTGCCCCCCGGTCGGCCGGGGAAAACAGGACCTATGTCGGACGATCCCGACATCGTGTACGGGCGTCGCAGCCGCAGGCCCGACGTCGTCGTCGGGACTCCCGTCAGGCTGCAGGGGCTCCGTCAGGGTTCTGGGAAAAGACGAAGGCCTCGAACCAGAGGTTCGAGGCCTAGTCTGCGTGCGTGAGGGGGGACTTGAACCCCCACGCCCTTGCGGGCACTGGCACCTGAAGCCAGCGCGTCTGCCATTCCGCCACTCACGCATACGCTCCGAAGAGCGCATCGAAGACTAACACGCGCCTGATCTGCTCCACCAATCGCGCTATCCCCACCGTGTTCACACACGTGCGCACCACTGACGAGGAGGTTGACCGATACGATCACAAGGGATCGTTGCGCCCGTCGACCCTCCGGATCAGCCGGAAGGACGGCGCAGCACCCTGCACGGACCTCGATCCGACGACAGCACGAAGGAGGTGGGCATGGGCGTCCTCGACAGATTCGAGAAGGGCGTGGAGCGCGCGGTGAGCACGGCGTTCGCCAAGGTCTTCCGCAGCGAGCTCAAGCCGGTCGACCTCGCCAGCGCCCTGCGGCGCGAGGTGGACGACCGTGCGGCGGTCGTCGACCGCGAGCGCACCATCGTGCCGAACGAGTTCACGATCCAGCTGTCCCCGCAGGACTTCGAGCAGGTCGACTCGTGGGGCGCCGAGACGATGGCGGACGAGCTCGCCGCCAACGTCACCGACTACGCCGCGTCGCAGCACTACGCCTTCGCCGGCCCGGTCACGGTCACCTTCGAGCGCTACGACGACCTGCAGCCGGGACGCTTCGAGCTTCGCTCGCGCACGACTCGCGGATCGGTCGCCCCGGCCTCGGCGAGCCCGAGCGCCCGCCATCCCCTCGTGGACATAGACGGCCAGCGCTACCTCCTCACTGGCCCGGTCACGGTGATCGGCCGCGGCTCGGAGGCCGACATCGTCGTGGACGACCCGGGCGTCAGCCGCAAGCACCTCGAGATCCGCATCACGCCCGACGGCGTCATCGCGTCCGACCTCGGCTCGACGAACGGCCTGTTCGTCGAGGGTCACCAGGTGCCGGCCGCGACACTCCTGGACGGCAACTCGTTGACGATCGGTCGTACCCGCATCATGTTCTGGACAGGCACGACCGACGACGACGCCACGGGCCGGTGACACGAGAACCATGAGCGAGCTGACGATCACCCTGCTGCGGCTGGGTTACCTGGCGGTGCTCTGGCTCTTCGTCTTCGCCGCGATCGGCGTCCTGCGCAAGGACATCTACGGCACGCGGATCACCGCACGACCGACCGACCGCCCGGCCCCGCGACGCAACCCGGTCCGGCCGAGCCAGCCCGTCGCCCCGCAGGCGACCAGGCTCGTGGTCACCGAGGGCCGCCTGTCGGGCACGACGATCCCCCTGTCGACGTCTGCCGTCCTCATCGGCCGCGCGCCTGCGTGCACGCTCGTGCTCGACGACGACTACTCGTCGTCGCGTCACGCCCGGATCTTCCCCCAGGGGGATCACTGGGTCGTCGAGGACCTGGGGTCGACGAACGGCACGTTCGTCGACGGGCACCGTCTGAACGAACCCACCATCCTTCCGATCGACACCCCCGTGCGGATCGGCCAGAGCGTCCTGGAACTGCAGAGGTAACCGGCCCGTGTCGATCGCCCTTCGTTACGCCCTCCGTTCCGACGTGGGGCTCGTCCGGTCCAACAACCAGGACTCCGGCTTCGCCGGCCCCAACCTCCTCGTCGTCGCGGACGGCATGGGCGGCCACGCGGGCGGCGACGTCGCGTCGTCGATCGCGGTCGCTACCCTGGCGCCGCTCAACGACGACTCGTTCGGCTCGGACGACGCCGTCGAGGAGCTCGAGCGTGCGCTCGTCGTCGCCCGCGAGGCGCTCGTCGCGCGAACCGCCGAGGAGCCCGACCTCTCCGGCATGGGCACGACCGTCACGGCGATCCTGCGCACGGGTACGAAGCTCGCGATGGCCCACATGGGCGACTCGCGCGCCTACCTGCTGCGCGACGGCGAGCTGACGCAGGTCACGACCGACCACACGTTCGTGCAGCACCTCGTGGACACGGGCAAGATCACGGCTGAAGAGGCCGAGGTCCACCCGCAGCGCTCCGTCGTCATGCGCGTGCTGTGCGACTTCGGCCTGGACCTGCGCCCTGACGTCTCGGTCCGCGAAGGGCGCCCGGGCGACCGCTGGCTCCTCTGCTCGGACGGCCTGAGCGGGTACGTCTCGAAGCAGACGATGCAGCAGACGCTCGTCGACGTCGAGGACCCGGACCTGTGCACGGAGCGGCTCGTACAGCTCGCGCTGCGCGCGGGCGGCCCTGACAACATCACGTGCATCGTGGCGGACGTGCTCGACCCGGACGAGCTCCCCGAGGGCATCGAGCCGACGTCGTCGGTGCAGGTCGCGGGGGCCGCCGCGATCGAGCGCAACATCCCGTCGGCCGCCGCCGACGGGCCGGCCGCCCGTGCCGCCGCGCTCGTCGCGAGCGCCGAGGAGACCGCGGAGGACGACGAGCCCGAGACGACCGAGGACGAGGACGCCCCCGGCGAAGAGGCGAACCTCTCTGCGTTGCCCGCCCGTCGGAAGAAGCGCCGTGCCGGTCGGGTCCTCGGTCTCCTCGTCGTGCTCGTCCTCCTCGGCGGAGGCGCGTGGGGCGGGTACCGCTGGACGCAGACCCAGTACTACGTCGGCGTGGCTGACGGCGTCGTCGCGATCTTCCGCGGCATCCCGCAGACCGCCGGCCCGATCAAGCTGTCGTCCGAGGTCGAGCGCACGAACATCGCGGTCACGTCCCTCGACGCGTTCATGGTCGAGCGTCTGGAGCAGACGATCCCCGAGAGCTCGCTCACCGAGGCGCGCAGCCGCGCCCTCTCGCTCGCCGCAGCAGCCGCGGACGCGTCGCTGAGCCCGGCCCCCACGGACCAGCCGACGACGACACCCACGCTCCCGCCTGCGACGACGCCGCCCGCCCCCGAGACCACGACGGTGGCCCCGTGACGGTGAGGCTGACGTGATGGCGACCGTCGAACCGAGCCAGACCGCTCCGGGTCGAGGTCGCGAGCTGCTTCTGCTGGTCTTCGCGATCGCCGTCGGCATGGGGGCCTACGCGCAGGTGAGCCTCGCCGTGACGGACGAGCTGCCCGCGGACTTCTACCTGCACTGCGGGGCTCTCGTCCTGCTCGCTGCGGTGCTGCACCTCATCGTGCGGTTCGTCGCGCCCTACGCCGACCCGGTCCTGCTGCCGGTCGTCGTCGCGCTCAACGGCATCGGTCTCGCGATGATCTACCGGATCGACCTCGCGAAGGGCGACTCGTCGCTCGCGACGAAGCAGCTGGGCCTGACCGCGCTCGGTGTCGTCGCCGCTGCGGCGCTCCTGATCCTGCTGCGTGACCACCGCCTGTTGCGGCGCTTCACCTACACGGCGATGATCGCCGCGCTCGTGCTCATCCTCCTGCCGCTCGTCCCGGGCCTCGGCACCTCGGTCTACGGTGCCCGCATCTGGATCAACATCGGCGGTTCCTCGTTCCAGCCGGCCGAGCTCGCGAAGATCGCGCTCGCGATCTTCTTCGCCGGCTACCTCGTGACGAACCGGGACACGCTGGCTCTCGCCGGCCCGCGCGTCGCCGGGCTCCAGCTGCCGCGGCTGCGCGACTTCGGGCCGATCCTCGTCGTGTGGGCCGTGTCGATCGCGGTCCTCGTCCTCGAGCGCGACCTGGGCACGTCGCTCCTGTTCTTCGGCCTGTTCGTCGCGGTGCTCTACGTCGCGACCGAACGCGTCTCGTGGATCATCATCGGCCTGATGATGTTCGCGGGGGGCGCCGTCCTCGCCGCGAAGTCGTTCGCGCACGTCGCAGCCCGGTTCACGATCTGGCTCGACGCGATGGACCCCGAGGTCTACTCCGCCCTCCCGGGCTCTGAGCAGCTCGTCAAGGGCCTGTTCGGGCTCGCGTCCGGCGGCCTCCTCGGCACGGGTCTCGGCCACGGCCACCCGACTCTCGTCGTCTTCTCCGAGTCGGACTTCATCACGACGTCGCTCGGCGAAGAGCTCGGACTGACGGGCCTGCTCGCGATCCTCGTGATGTACGGCGTGGTCGTCCAGCGCGGCTTCCGCATCGCGGTGGGCGTGCGCGACGGCTTCGGCAAGCTCCTCGCGTCCGGTCTCGCGTTCGTGCTCGTGTGGCAGGTCTTCGTCGTCGTCGGTGGGGTCACCCGCGTCATCCCCCTGACCGGCCTGACGATGCCGTTCCTCGCGTACGGCGGATCCTCGCTCCTTGCGAACTGGCTGATCGTCGCGCTCCTCCTGCGCATCTCGGACAACGCTCGCCGCCCGACGCCGCTGCCCGTCCGCGGCGCGAGCCCCGTCTCCATGCACGAGGACGACCTGGAGGACGACGAGCCCGACGACGCCATCCCCCTCCCTGTGCCCGCACCCCCGGCAGCAGAGCACCCTGCGACCGACGTCACCGAGGTGGTGCCGGTGGCGCGCACCGCCGAGGACGTCGAGCGGACGGAGGAGGACCGATGAACGCCGCCATCCGCCGTCTGTCCGTCGTCGCGTTCGTGCTGCTCATGGCCGTCATGATCGCCGCGACCAACATCCAGGTGCTGCAGGCGCCCGCGCTCAACGCGGACAGCCGCAACATCCGCACGATCTACCGCGAGTTCGGGCTGCCTCGCGGCCCGATCGTCGTCGACGGTTCCGCGATCGCCTCCTCCAAGCCGTCCGACGACGCGTTCGGCAACCAGCGCTCCTACAGCGAGGGCCCCCTGTACGCCCCCATGACGGGCTACTTCTCCATCGTGTTCGGCACCTCCGGGATCGAGAAGTACGAGAGCGACGTCCTCAACGGCACCGCGGACTCCCTGTTCATCCGGCGGGTCCAGGACCTCATCACGGGCCGCCAGCCGAAGGGCTCGTCGGTCGAGCTCACCCTGTCCGCTGCGGCCCAGAAGGCCGCGTGGGACGCGCTCGGCAAGCAGAAGGGCGCCGCCGTCGCGATCGACCCGCGCACGGGCGCGATCCTCGCGATGGTCTCGAAGCCGAGCTTCGACCCCAACGACCTCGCTGCACACTCGTCGAGGGGCGTCAACGAGGCGTACCAGGCGCTGCTCGCCGACCCGGACAACCCGCTCGTCAACCGGGCGACGTCCATGACGTATCCCCCCGGGTCGACGTTCAAGCTGGTCGTCGCGGCGGCCGCCCTCGAGGCTGGCACCGTCGACGCCGAGACGATGATCGCCGCACCGAAGGACCTGCCACTCCCCCAGACGAGCACGACGCTCGGCAACTTCGGTGGCGTCGCGTGCTCGCCGTCGGGCGAGATGACGCTCGCCGACGCCCTGCGGATCTCCTGCAACACCGCCTTCGCACAGCTCGGCATGGACATCGGCCAGGACGCGATCCGTGAGACCGCCGAGAAGTTCGGCTTCAACGAGCAGCAGGCCGTCCCGCACCGCGTCGCGGCGTCCGTCTTCCCCACGGACATCGACTCCCCCGGTGTCGCCCTCAGCTCGATCGGGCAGAAGGACGTCCGCTCGACGCCGATGCAGATGGCGATGCTCGCCGCGACGATCGCGAACGACGGCGTGCCCATGCAGCCGTACAGCGTCGAGCGTGTGCGGGACGCCGACCTGGACGTCGTCTCCGAGACCGAGCCCAAGGCGCTCGACCGCGCGGTCAGCACGGGCACCGCGGCCACCCTCAACCAGATGATGCAGGGCGTCGTCGAGCGCGGCTCGGGCACCGGCGCGAAGATCTCCGGCGTCAAGGTCGCCGGCAAGACCGGCACCGCGCAGACCACCTCGGAGGCAGCGCCGCACGCCTGGTTCGTCGGCTTCGCGCCTGCGGACGACCCGCAGATCGCCGTCGCCGTCATCGTCGAGAACGGCGGTGACCTCGGCAGCGAGGGCACCGGCGGTGCCGTCGCAGCGCCGATCGGCCGCGCGATCATGCAGGCGGTGATCAAGTGAAGCCCGTCGCAGGACTCGTCCTCGGCAGTCGCTACCGTCTCGTGCGCCTCATCGCCGTCGGCGGCATGGGCGAGGTGTGGGTCGCCCACGACCTCGCGCTCGCCCGCGACGTCGCCGCGAAGGTCCTCAAGGAGGAGTACGCGGGCAACGAGGACTTCCTCGAGCGCCTGCGCACGGAGGCGCGCAACGCCGCCGGTCTCTCCCACACGAACATCGCCCAGCTGTTCGACTACGGCGAGCAGGGCGGCTCTGGCTACCTGATCCTCGAGCTCATCGTCGGCGAGCCGATGAGCGACCTCCTCGAACGGGAGCCGATCCTCCCGCTGCGCAGGCTCCTGCCGATCCTGTCCCAGACGGCGCGGGGCCTGCACGCCGCGCACGTCGGCGGCGTCGTCCACCGCGACGTCAAGCCGGGCAACATCCTGCTCGAGCACGGCTCGACCGTGAAGATCACGGACTTCGGGGTCTCGCTCGGGGCCAACCAGGTGCCGATGACCGCAGCGGGCATGGTCATGGGCACCGCCCAGTACCTGTCACCCGAGCAGGCGATCGGCAAGCCCGCGACCGGCGCCTCGGACATCTACGCGCTCGGCATCGTCGCCTACGAGGCGATCGTCGGGCACCGTCCGTTCACGGGCGCGACGGCGGTCGACATCGCGGTCGCGCACGTCAACGAAGCGGTCCCGCCCCTCCCGGCGACGGTGCACGTCGACCTCGCCGCTCTCGTCATGCAGATGCTCGAGAAGGACCCGGTCAAGCGTCCACGTTCGGCAGCGACGCTCGCACGGCTGCTAGACGAGCTCGCCGAGAGCATCGACGAGGACCCGTACGGCCACCTGTCGGCGAGCCGCAGCCGCCACAGCCAGCGCACGACGAGCCCGGCGACACCCGAGCCGTCCCGCATCGCGGCGACGGTCCACACGACCTACTCCACGCGCACGGCGCTCTCGGCCGAGGAGCCGGCTCCCGTGCTCGCGTCACGCTCTGCCCGGCGCGCACGCGCAGACCTTCCGCCGTCCTTCCCGCCACAGCGTCCGATGACGCGCCGCGAGCTGCACGGCCGCGGGGTGTCCGAGACGGGGCCGTCAGCCCCGTCCGCGCGATCGGCAGCAGCGCCAGCGCCGTCGGCTCCCTCGGCCGCAGCGCCGTCCGCACCTTCGGCTGCAGCACCGGCGGCGACGGGCGGTCCGGCGCCCCGCGTGCCTGGACCGTCGGCCGCCGTGAGCCGCGACGCGACGCTCCCGGCTCGGCCGAGCCGAGCCGTCCCGCCGCCGCCGGCACCAGCACGGGCGGTGCCGTCTCCCGCAGCGCCCTCGGTCTCGTCGTCCCCGGGCGTCCAGTCAGCACGGTCTGCTCACGACACCGCAGCACCGTTGCGTGCCGCGGAGGCGTGGCGACCGCGGACGCCGTCGGCGGACGCTCCTGCGTCGTTCGACCCGACCCTGCCGCCGGTGCCGCCTCCGCCGTCGCTCCCCCCGGTGTCGGTCCACCGACCGCAGTCGCCCGTCCCTCCGCCGCCCACCGGGCGCAGCGCGCACGAGGTGCGGAGGTTCTCGACGAGCACCGGGCTGCGGCTCGGAAACCTGTCGTGGCCCCTCCTGGGGCTCGTCGCAGTCGGGGTGATCATCGTGATCGCTCTGATCGTCAAGGCGGCGACGGGCGGTGGCGACGCCGACGCGGCGGCGGCCAGCATCGGGCTCGGAACGGTACTCGTGAGCACCGCGACGCTCGAAGATGACAAGATTGCCTACGCGGGGCCGTCGTCAGACGACGAGCTCCTCATCCCGACAACTCCTAAGGACGAGTAGTGGCGCACGACGCACCCCGAATCCTCGCCGGCCGCTACGAGGTCGGTGAGCTCATCGGCCGTGGTGGCATGGCCGAGGTTCACATCGGCCACGATGCCCGGCTCGGCCGCACGGTCGCGATCAAGATCTTGCGGTCGGACCTCGCGCGGGACCCCAGCTTCCAGGCTCGCTTCCGCCGTGAGGCCCAGTCCGCGGCCGCGCTGAACCACCCGGCGATCGTCGCGGTCTACGACACGGGCGAGGAGACGTACACCGAGCCTTCGGGCGCCGTCTCGCACGTCCCGTTCATCGTCATGGAGTACGTCGAGGGCCACACCGTGCGCGACATCCTGCGCGACGGTCACGCGGTCCCGATCGACGAGGCCGTCGAGATCGTCTCAGGCGTGCTGTCCGCGCTCGAGTACTCGCACCAGGCCGGGATCGTCCACCGCGACATCAAGCCCGCGAACGTCATGCTGACGCCCACGGGCGCGGTCAAGGTCATGGACTTCGGCATCGCCCGCGCGGTCGCCGACTCCGCTGCGACCATGACGCAGACGCAGGCCGTGATCGGGACCGCGCAGTACCTCTCCCCCGAGCAGGCGCGCGGCGAGTCCGTCGACGCACGCTCGGACCTGTACTCGACCGGCTGCCTGCTCTTCGAGCTCCTCACCGGGCGTCCGCCGTTCACGGGTGACTCGCCCGTCGCCGTGGCCTACCAGCACGTCCGTGAGGCGCCGCAGCGTCCCTCCGCGATCGCCGGCGACGTCCCCGAGGTGCTCGACCGCATCGCGCTCAAGGCGCTCGCCAAGGAGCGCGAGGCCCGCTACTCGACCGCGGCAGAGTTCCGCTCCGACCTCGAGTCGGCGCAGCACGGCGGCCGGGTCCAGGCTGGCCCGCTCGGCACCGTCATGGCCGCTGCGGCCGCGTCGGCGCTCCCGTCGCTGGGCGAGCCGACGACGCAGGTCATGGGCGGCACGGACGCCGCCACGCAAGCGTTCGCGCCCGTCGGTGCGGCCGTCCCCGTGGCCGCGACCACGTCCGGCTGGGAGCCGACCGGCCTCACTGCCCCGGCCGAGCCCAGGCCCGGCAACGGCGCCGTCGCGGACAAGGACTCGCGCAAGCGCAAGACGCTCCTGTGGACGCTCATCACGGTCGCCGTCGTGGCTGTCGTCGCGATCCTCGCGATCCTCTTCCTCCCGCAGGACGACGACGTGAAGACGGTCGCGGTGCCGACCCTGACCGGCATGAACGCCGAGGAGGCGACAGCCGCGCTCACGGCGGTCGACCTCAAGATCAAGAAGGGCACCGAGGCGTCGTCCGTCGAGGAGGGCATCTTCACCCGGTCCGACCCGGACGCGGGCGCACAGGTCGCTCCCGGATCGACCGTCTCCGTCTGGTTCTCGAGCGGTCCTGACGCGGCCCAGATCCCGGACGTGTCAGGGCTCGACCAGGACTCCGCGAGGGCGAAGCTCACCGCGGCGGGCTTCCAGATCGCCACGTCGACGGAGTCGGAGTCCGGCGGTCAGATCGACAAGGACCGCGTCACGCGCACTGACCCCGCAGCCGGGGAGACTCTGCCCAAGGACACGGTCGTCAAGATCTACCTGTCGGACGGCACCGTCGAGATCCCCAAGCTGGTCGGCATGACCGTCGACGAGGCGAAGGCGAAGATCAAGGAGGTCGCCGGCACGAAGATCTCCGTCGACACCCGCACGCAGCCCGACACCGCCGACCCCGGTACGGTCATCGACCAGTCGCCGTCGGCCGGACCGGTGCAGCACGGGCAGACGATCACGCTGACGATCGCCGAGGAGATCCCCCCGGCACAGCTCACGATCCCGTCGAACCTCGTCGGTATGACCGAGGCCGAGGCACGTTCGGCGCTGCGCGCCGCCGGCTTCCCGGACGTCACGATCGAGGCGGAGAGCTCGAGCGAGTTCGTCGCGGGCCTCGTCATGGGCGTGTCGCCGCGTGGCGGTACGACCGTCGACGAGGGCACGGTCATCACCCTGTTCGTGTCCAAGGGTCCCGGCCCCGCGCCGACGAACACCGACTCGCCGCCGCCCGCTGGCGAGCCGACCGGCGAGGGCGATCCTCAGCAGTGACCTGAGCGTCTCGCTGTGACGCACGGGAGCCCCGGACCACCACCATGTGGTGGTCCGGGGCTCCCGACGTATGTCAGCGTCACATGCGCACGAGCGGCGCCATCCCGTCCGAACGCTCGACCGCTCCCTCGAGGCCTGCCAGCTCGAGCCAGTTGGCAAAGAGGCGGTGCCCACCCTGCGTCAGCACGGACTCCGGGTGGAACTGCACGCCGTGCAGCGGCAGCTCGCGGTGCTGGAGGCCCATGATGATCCCCGAGCTCGTCGTCGCGGTGACCTCGAGCTCCGCCGGGACCGTCGCGTCCACCACGGCGAGCGAGTGGTAGCGCGTCGCGGTGAACGGCACGGGAAGGCCCGCGAGCACGCCGGTGCCGTCGTGCTCGATCTCGCTCGTCTTGCCGTGCATCAGCTCGGGCGCGTGCGTGACCGTCGCCCCGAACGCCTCACCGAGAGCCTGGTGCCCGAGGCAGACGCCCAGCATCGGGACGCGGGCGTCGGCGCAGTGGCGGATCACGTCGAGGCTCTGACCGGCCTCGGCAGGCGTCCCGGGGCCAGGGGACACGAGCACACCATCGATCCCCTGCCACTCCTCGGGCGCAGGCACGTCGTCGTTGCGGACCACGACCGTCTCGGCGCCGAGCTGGCCGAGGTAGCCGACGATCGTGTAGACGAAAGAGTCGTAGTTGTCGACGACAAGGATGCGCGTCATGGGTGGCCTCGTGCTTCGTAACGGGGTCGGGCTCAGGACTGGGGCAGCGCGGGCAGGACTGCGGAGCCCTGCTCGACGGTCTGCTCGTTGAAGGGTATGTGCTCCGCCACGAGCGGGAACAGCCATTCGAAGGCGATCGCGACGAGCACGACCGCGAGGATCGTCAGGACGAGGATCTTCGCCCATGCTGGCCCGGGGAGTGCCCGCCACAACGCTCCGTACATCATGCTCCTTCCGTGAGGGCGGCGGGGACGCCGTCCGCGACAGGCATCCACCCCTCGAGCTCGCCGTGCACGATGTAGCGCTCGCGCGCCGAGAACATGGGGTGGCAGGCGGTGAGCGTGATGG
The DNA here is from genome assembly GCF_058313055.1 of Flavimobilis sp. BM9. Lineage (NCBI taxonomy): Bacteria > Bacillati > Actinomycetota > Actinomycetes > Micrococcales > Jonesiaceae > Flavimobilis > Flavimobilis sp. BM9. The sequence goes on from NZ_JBZEMO010000002.1 coordinate 350,530, forward strand.
TCGCGCGCTCGGGCGTGGCGCCGGGCTTGCCGGGCACGGGCGCGACGACGTCGACCTGCTCGGGCAGGACGATGCGGTGCTCGGTCACGCGGTAGACGAACCACAGGTCCGCAGTGCGCACGACGAGAGCGTCTCCGGGTTCGAGCTCCGCGATCCTGTTGAACGGCTTGCCGTACGTGGTGCGGTGCCCTGCGACGGCGAAGTTGCCGACCCCGCCGGGCATGGCGGTCCCGGGGTAGTGCCCACCCGAGCCGGTGTCGAGGATAGTGGGACGGTCGACACCCTGCCGGACGGTCACGGCGTCGTCCTGCCCGTCCCAGCGCGGGACGCTCAGGAGCGCGATCGTGTCGCCGTCCTGCGTGGGCTCGTCGAGCGTGGGGGGTGGGTCTGTCCGCAGCCCTGCGACGGGTGCCTCGGCGCTCGAGGGTCGGGGCCAGTCGAGCCCGGCGACGATCTGCTCCTGCGCTCGGGCAGCCTGGACGTCGGTCCACCACAGCTGCCAGACGACGAAGAGACCGAGGACGACGCCGAGGGTGATGAGCAGCTCACCCACGACGCCGACGACGCCGAACATGACGTCGCTCGCACCGCGTCGCTTCGGGGCTGGCTGCCCGTCCTGTGCAGCGTCCGTCACGGCAGCACGTCGACGCCCGCGGGGACCTGCGCCTGAGCGAGCTCGGCGGGCAGGCTTCCGGCAGGGATCTCGAGGCTGTCAGCCACGTCGACGCTCCACCCGAGACCGACCCGGTCGACCCACTGGCGGTAGATCTGGATCTCGCGCGACGCGCCGAGCGCGGCCTCGAGAGCGGTGGGCTCCCCGATCGCCTCGACGCGGTAGGGCGGAGAGTAGACCCGGCCTCCGAGCGAGAGGACGTTTCCGACGCAGCGGAACGCCGTCGACACGGTGACGCGCTGCCCTTGGAGCGTCATCGCCTGGGCACCGCCGGCCCAGAGGGCGTTGATGACCGCCTCGAGGTCCTGCTGGTGGACGACGAGGGAGTCCGGGCGCACCGTGGCGCTCAAGGGCGTGGATGGGGGCGCGTCGTCGAGCGTGACGCTCAGGCCCGGGCCCGTGACGGCGACCGTCCCTGCCATGATCGCGTCGCTCTGGGCGATGTTCTCGTCCTCGGGTGTGTCGACGACGGTGGGGTTGGCGAGGATGCTGTCGATCTCGGCGGTGATCTGGTCGACCTGCTCCCCGAGCTGGCGGACGCGGTCGTTCTCGACCTCGACGAGCTCGGCGAGGTTGGTCGCGTGGCGCTCTCCGCCGCTGCGGGAGAGCCGCGCGTTGGCGGTGAACAGGAGGCCTGCGAGCGCGAGCACGAGGGTGACCGCGACGGTGGCTCGCACCGGTCGCTGGCCGCCCGCGACGGCGTCACGCATGGCGGCACTCCCTTCCACGGCTTCGACCTGCGGGGCATGTTACGGCAGGACCACTAGGCTATGGGGTGAACTGCGGATCGTCATGGTCCGCCTGACCCGACACAGCAGCAGGACAGGAGCCGTCTCCGTGACCGAATCCAAGTCGTCCGAGAACGACAACGCGGGCGAGAAGGTCGTCCTGCCACCTTCCGTGAAGAAGGAGCAGGCGAAGAAGGCGAAGTCGGGCAGCAAGCCGGTGAAGGTTGCGACGACGGGCAACCCGCGCTGGCTCGTCCCGACGATGCTGGGCCTCATGATCGCCGGTCTGGTGTACGTGGTCGTGGCCTACCTGGCGCAGATGCAGTACCCGCTGCCGATCGGCAACTACAACCTCGTGGTGGGCTTCGCCCTGATGATCGCGGGCTTCGGTCTGACGACTCGCTGGAAGTAGCCGCGCCTTGTCGGACGGCGTCATCCTCTCGAGGGTGACGCCGTCCGTCGTTCCGGGTCTGGTCAGCGCAGCGCGGCTGGCGTCCCCAGGCCCGTGCACAGATCAGGCCCTTCCCCAGTGGCCTGTCCCCAGCGGTGGACAAGGGTGTGGATAAGTACACCGATGTAATTCCACACCTGTGAGCAAGCCTGTGGAGAACTGTGGAAAACCGAAGTTGTCCACAGCCAGCTAGACGGCGGCGTACTTGACGATCGTGGCTGCCGCGAGCACAGCGGCCGTGAGCACGGGGATCGCGAACGCCCACGGCGTCCGTCGCTCCCGAGGCGCATATGCGTAGCCGGCGCCCATGATGACGCCGACGACGAACCCGCCCAGGTGCGCCTGCCACGCGATGCCCGGGAGGAAGAACCCGAGCGCGAAGTTGATCCCGATCACCGCATAGAGCTGCGTGCTGCTCGAGTCGAAGCGCCGGAGCACCACCATGAAGGCCCCGAACAGACCGAAGATCGCGCCGGACGCACCGGGGACGATCGTCACCCACGAGGCGCTCGTCGGCGACGCGAGGAGCAGGTAGCCGACGGACCCGGCGATCGCGGTCAGCACGTACAGCGACACAAAGCGCCCGATCCCGAGCAGGCGTTCGAGGACCGGTCCCACCATCCAGAGCGCGTACATGTTGAACGCGATGTGGAAGATCGAGTCCGAGTGCAGGAACGCCGTCGTCAGGAAGCGGTAGGGCTGCACGTCGGCGATCCACGGCGTGAACACCCACCGCCCGGTCCACGCGTCGAAGGGCAGCGCGTTCTGCAGCACGAAGCTGAGCACGCACAGCGCGATGATCGTGACGGTCGCGACCGGACGGTGGGTCCGTACCCGCGCACCGAGCGCGGACCGCTCCGGGCGCGCGGCCTTCTGCTGCTGCCTCACGCAGTCGACGCACTGCACCCCGACCGCGGCGGGCCGCTGGCACTCGGGGCAGGCAGGTCGCTCGCACCGCTGGCAGCTCACGAAGGACACCCGGTCCGGGTGGCGGGGACAGACAGGGGCCGCCGCAGCCCCGTCGTGTGCACTCGTCATGCTCTCGCTCCTGGGGTTGCGGCGGCCCTCGGGGTCGCTGCTGTCAACGATCAGTTCTCGATGGTCACCGAGCTGATCACGATGTCCTCGACGGGGCGGTCGCCCGGGCGCACGCGCGTGCTGGCGATCGCGTCGACGACGGCGCGCGAGGCGTCGTCGGCGACCTTGCCGAAGATCGTGTGCTTGCCGTTGAGCCACGGGGTCGGCGCGACGGAGATGAAGAACTGCGAACCGTTGGTGCCCTCGGCCTCACCCGTGATCGGGTTGCGGCGCGTCCCTGCGTTGGCCATGGCCAGCAGGTAGGGCTCGGAGAACTGCAGCTCCGGGTGGATCTCGTCGTTGAACTTGTAGCCCGGGTCACCGGTGCCCGTGCCGAGCGGGCAGCCGCCCTGGATCATGAAGCCGTCGATGACGCGGTGGAACACCAGACCGTCGTAGAACGGCGCGTTCGAGGCCTCGCCGGTCTTGGGGTCCGTCCAGGACTTGGACCCGGTCGCGAGACCCGTGAAGTTCTCGACCGTCTTGGGTGCGTGGTTCGGGAACAGCTCGATGCGGATGTCACCAGAAGTGGTGTGCAGGGTTGCGAACATGAGCGCCATTCTCCCACGAGGACGCCCCAAAGACGCCGTGGGACCGGTGCGGGAGGGTCGCTCTGGTGGCAGAGTAGTGAGGACAACCACGCACAGGCACGTCACCGCTCAGGAGGACACATGTCGCACGGCATTCGCAGCTCGGCCCGGGAAGCCCTCGAGACGATCGACTCCGAGAAGGTCAAGGACCAGGCGGCAGCCGCTGCTGCGGCTGTCAGCGAGGCGGGTGCGCAGGCCTCGCAGGTCGCTGCGCACCTCGCGAACCAGGCGAAGGATGCCGCTGCGGCGGCGCTCGACTGGAGCCAGCCCCGGCTCGAGGCGTTCCGCGAGTGGCTGCAGCCGCGCATCGAGAAGGCCTGGGACGACGGTGTGCAGGCGGCCGCGCCCCAGGTCGAGAAGGCGGCTCTCAAGGCGGCACCGGTGATCGACACGGCACACGACAAGCTGGTCGAGGACTATCTGCCGCGCCTGGTGGCAGCGTTCAACGCGGCGGCGGCGACCGCAGCGGAGAAGTCGGGTCACGCGGCGGAGAGCGCCGCGGACGTGCTCGCGCGCGTGGCCGACGACGTCGCGGACAAGGCGGGGAGCAGCACCAGCAAGGTCGCCTCTGCTGCGGGCGAGCGCGTGGCCAAGAGCGCCGACAAGCTCGCCGTCGTCGCGGAGAAGGCAGCGAAGAGCGCCGAGAAGGCGCAGAACAAGGGCGGCAAGGGCAAGGCGTTCTGGTGGGTCGCAGGGACGGCGGCCGCTGCGGGAGGCGCGTACGTCGTCTGGAAGAAGTCCCAGCCTGAGGTCGACCCGTGGGCCGAGCCCTGGGAGAAGGTCGAGGGCAGCACGTTCGACGACTTCGTCGAGGAGACGAAGGACGCCGTCGGCCACGCGGCTGAGGTCGTGGGCGAGGCGGCCGGCGTGACGGTGGCCAAGACGAAGGAGACTGCCGAGGAGCTCGCGGAGAAGGCGGCCGAGGCTCGCGAGGATCTCGCTGAGAAGGTCGACGAGGTCAAGGCGTCGGCGAAGAAGGCGGCCGAGAAGGTGCGCTCCGCAGCACCGAAGCCCAAGGCTCCGGCGAAGCCGAAGCCGGCCGCGACCGATGACGTTCCCAAGCCCGCAGCGGGCACCGACACGGTCGAGAAGGCGGACGGCGAGGCCTGACTCTCGCCACCTGACGCCACGACGGCGCCGCACCCGTCCGGGTGCGGCGCCGTCGTCGTCTGCGTTGCGTTGCCAGTCAGCTCATAGCACCGGAGTACCGCCGCACCTCCCTGTTCCAGAGCACGACGACGAGCAGGACGACTGCGGCCGTGACGAGCACGGCCGCGACGACCATCCACGCCGACGCCATCGAGAACATCATCTGCGCAGGGACGGTCGCGACGAACGAGACCGGGACGACCCACGTCAGGAGAACCTGGATGGCGCGGCCGTACAGCGGGGTGGGGACGCGCGCGAGGTTGTGACCCGCGTGCAGCAGGAAGCTCGCATCGAACTGCACCTGAGTGAGCACCTTGTAGCTCGTGAGGACGCCGAACGCCCACATGAGCACGAGGCCGCAGAGGAGGCACACGAGGCTCGCGACGAGCGCGCCGACCGACGCCGGGCCCCCTCCGCGCACCACGGCACCGGCCCCGAGTGCTGCGGCCAGCAGGATCTTCGGCAGGTCCTGGACGCCGAGCGTGCCGAACGAGCACATGACGAGCGACCGCACGGGTCTTAGCAGCACGGCGTCGAGCGCCCCGGTCTGTACCTGTCTGCCCCACTGACCGATGTTCGGCATGATGATGATCCACATCACCGCGTCCATGAGGTACCAGATGGCCAGGAGGTACATCAGGCGCGGGAGCGTCCAGCCCCCAGCACCGTCGGTGTGCAGCGTGACGACGATCGACGGCACGGCGGAGACCCCGAGCCAGACGAGCGACACGAGGGTGCCGACGACGAGGTCGCCGCGGTACTCGGCGGCACCGGACAGCGCCGCTCGCCATCCGCACCACACGACGGCGAGGGTGTGGCGCAGGCTGCCGACCTGGGTCCGCTCCTGCTCGCGCGTGACGGCGTCGGTCTGCGCGCTCATGTACCGACCGCCTCGTGCTTGCGCAGCGCGCGTCTCCACACCTGCCGGAAGATCAGGTGCAGGACGAGGATCCATGCCGCGCACTCGGCGACGAGCCACCACGAGTGGTCTCCCATGCCTGCGACGATCTCCGCGGGCGCACCGCACGCGTACCAGAGCGGCTGGTGCGCGAGGATCGACGGCAGCGCCCCGGGAAGCAGCGCGATCGGCGAGATCATCCCGCCGAGGACCCACTCTGCCCCGAAGAGCAGGCCTTGGACGCCGTGCGCCTTCGTCATCCAGAAGGCGATCGTCGCGACCATCGCGCTCAGGTAGGACGACGCCGCGACGCCGAGGACGGTAACGACGACGGCGAGCGCGACGTCGCTGGGAGTCCCCGTCGTCTGACCGCCGGCGGCGATGATGATCGTCGGGACGACCACGACGAGCATCGGCAGGCGGTACACATTGCTCGCGAGCTCCTCCGCGGCCGGGACGATGACCGGGTGGTACGGCCGCAGGAGCATCGCCGACAACCGGCCGTCGTGCAGCCGGTCGGAGAGGCCGAAGATGATCCCTCCGCCGAGGGAGAGGCTCGTCGTGACGAGGACGATCGCGAAGTACGTCGTGAACTGGGCCTGCGTGACACCGCTGACGGCGCCGTCGTCGGACGCACCGCGCCACAGTGCCATGAAGGCGAGCGGGACAACCCAGCCGAGCGCCCCGATCGCGAGCTGTGCCCGGTAGGCGGCCCTGGCCTGGAGCTCGCTTCGCAGCACGGCTCCCGTCACGCGCGCGACGTAGCGCGCGCCACGTACCGGTGTCCTCTGCAGCTCTCGTGCCTGCGGCACGGTGACCGCGACCGGCGCGGTCATGCCTCCGCCCCGGTGCGCTGGTAGAGCTGGTGCAGCGTCTCCTCGAGCGGCGGGTCGACCATGGTCAGGTCAGACACGGCATCAGACTGCTCAAGGCGTCCGACCACGTGCCCTGTCCGCCCGCGCGGCACCTCGAGCACGAGCTCGGTCGCCGAGTGGTCGACGACGTCGACGTCGCCGTCCAGGTCGAGCTCGGAGAGCTCTGACTCGGGCATCGGCCGGACGAGCTGTGCGCGGACCCGCTTCGTGTCGCTCGCCATCGCCTGGACGTCGCGCAGCGGCCCGCGATAGGTGAGGTGACCGCCCGAGATCGTCATGACCTCCTGGCACAGGGCCTCGATGTCCGCGAGGTAGTGCGAGGTGAGCAGCACGCACGCTCCGGTGCGCGCGACGTACTCGGCGACGAACTCCCGGATCTGCACCTGCGCCTCGAAGTCGAGGCCCAGGGTCGGCTCGTCGAGGAGGACGACCTGGGGCCGGTGCATGAGCGACGCTGCGAACTCGCAGCGCATGCGCTGCCCCAGGCTGAGCTTGCGCGCCTGCTGCATGACGAACGGTCCGAGCCCGAGCATCTCGATGAGCTCGTCCCGGCTGTCCTCGTACTCGCGGCGCCCGAGCCCGTACGTCACACGGTGCAGCTCGAAGGACTCCATGACGGGCAGGTCGATGTGCAGCTGCCAGCGCTGCCCCATGACGAAGCCGAGCTGCCGCAAGAACTCCGGGTCCCGTCGGGAGGGCGTGTGCCCGAGGACCTCGACCCGACCCGACGTGGGGGTGAGGAGACCCGCGAGGCACTTGAGCGTCGTCGTCTTTCCGGAGCCGTTCGGTCCGAGGAAGCCGAGCACCTGTCCGCCGCCAGCCGTGAAGGAGACGTTCTCGACGGCGGTCACGGTGCGGTGCTCGCGCTTCACGATCGAGCGCAGTGCAGCCTTGAGGCCTGGCTCACGGACGGTGATCTCGAACTCCCGGACGAGATCCTCGACGACGATCATGGTGAACCTCTCGTAGCTGCTGATCACGGCCCTGCACCGGGGTGCCGTGCGGTCCGGAGAAACGTAGCGCCTCCGTCTGACAGACCGCGAGCAATTTTGCTGCAAGGTTGCGCGCTAGTCTCGTCTGAGGCCCGGGCGGGCCGCAGAAGAGGAGCGGGACATGGCACGGGTGCTCGTGGCGGGCATGATCAACGTCGAGACGAACCTGCGGATCGACGGCTTCCCGCTCGGCTACCACCCCGTCACCTACCCGTTCCACGGCGTGACGACGAACGTCTCGGGCGCGGCCTGGAACGTCGGGAAGGCCCTCGCGGGTCTCGGGCACGACGTCCGCTTCGTCAGCCTCGTCGGGGACGACCCGCTCGGCGAGCTCGCCCGCCGTGACGTCCGAGAGGCCGGCGTCGACGACAGGTTCGTCCTCACCGTCCCGGGTGCGACGTGCCAGTCGGTGATCCTCGTCGACCCTGACGGGCGCCGCCAGGTGCATACCGACCTCAAGGACCTCCAGGAGCCGACGACGGTCTACCCGGCCGACACCCTCGCGGAGGCGATGGACGGCTGTGACGTCGCCGTCGTCGGCAACATGAACATGTGCCGCTACATCCTGCGGCGCGTGCGCGGGGAAGGCATCCCGATGGCGATCGACGTGCACGTCCTCCACGACCTGCACGACGCGTACGACCGCGAGTTCCTCACGGGCGCCGACACACTCGTCGTGAGCGACGAAGGTCTCGACGGCCGTGACCCGCACGACTACCTCCGCGCGATCCAGGAGCTGTACCCCGCGGCGACCGTGATACTCGGCCGGGGGCCGGACGGCGCGACCGTGCGTCACCGCCACGGGAACGACGTCGAGATCCACGACGTCGCAGCCGTCGCGCCCCGTGGCGTGGTCAACACCGTCGGCGCGGGTGACGCCCTCCTGAGCGGGTACGTGCATGCCGTCCTCGGCGGCGCGTCACCTCGTGACGCGCTCGTCGTCGCGACGACGTTCGCGGGGTGGAAGGTGGGTGCCTCGGGCGCCTCGACCGGGCTGACTAGCGCCGCACATCTCGCGGAGCTGGTTGCCGCCCGGTAGTGACACGGGGGTCTGGTCAGCTCTCGGAATCCAGGCCCTCAGCCGCGTCCTGCCGCCCGCGCCACCATCCCAGCACGCCGAGCGCCGTGCTGCCAGCCGCGAGCACGACGCGTGGCCGTCGCACGCCCCACCGTGAGAGCCTCTCGTGCATGCGGCCGTCGAGCCGTTCGCTCCACCGTGCGCTCGCCAGGCCGAGCGCCGCACCGCCGACCGCCGCGCCAGCCCGAGCGCGCCGCGACAGGTCAGGCGTCTCTGTGCTGAGGACCGCCCAGGCCATCCACGCGGTGAACGCACTGTTCGCCGCGCGATAGGCGCGCAGACCCGCACGATCCAGACTCCGCGGATCGACGAGAGCGATCGCGTACGTCGCCGCGCTCGACACGAGCAGGTGCGGCACGCTCCGTGAGTCGTTGAGGATCATGGGCGCGGAGACAGGAGTCGGCATCTGTCCACCCTAGCGAGGCGCTCGAGTGCGAGCACGGCACCACATCACAGGGTGGGGATGAGTGCCTCGAGGTAGTCCGCCGTGTCTTCCCAGCCCTCGACCGCGTGGCAGGTGACGCCCATCGCCAGGACCGGGTAGTCGTTGCCCGCCTCGTCCAGACGGTCCCCCACGAACAGCATGTCGTCGAGCGGGATCCCGGTCGCATCCGCGAGCTTGTCCATCCCGTACGCCTTGTCGATGCCCTTGCGCGTGATGTCGACGGACGTCGAGCCGCCCGACCGGACCTCGAGGTCCGGGAGCAGCTCGGCGACGGCCGAGCGCAGCATGGACTTCTTCTCGCCGATCGGGTCCCAGGCAGACTTCGCCGCGACGGGGGCAGCCTGACCGAGAGCAGAGAACGTGATCTGCGAGCCGCGGTCCTCGAGGATCGGCCCCCACGTGTCGGTCTCCCACAGCCCGAGCCGGCGAGCCTCCTGCTCGACGGCGGCGAGCGCACGCGACTTCTCGTCGTCGCTCAGCGTCTCGGCGTACACCTGCTGCCACTGCCCGTCCAGGTGACGGAAGTACTGCGTGCCACAGGTGGGCATCAGGTGGAGGCGCCGGAGCGCTGCGTCCTCCGCGCCGTCGAGACGCTCGATCACCTGGCTGCGGAACTGAGCGATCTGACCGCCGGAGATGATGCACACCTCGACCTTCTCGAGGAGCTTCGTGACGAGGTCGCTCATGCGCGGGTCGAGGGGGGACTTCGACGGCGCGAGGGTGTCGTCCAGGTCGAAAGCGACGAGGCGCGGCGTGGTCACAGGAAGGCTCCAACGTGGTCGGGATACCGTCCCGATCGTCGGTCAGCGGTGATCGGCCGGCCAGTGCGGGGAAGTGCTGGTGGAGCCAGGGGGACTCGAACCCCCAACCCCCTGCTTGCAAAGCAGGTGCGCTACCAATTGCGCCATGGCCCCGTGGCGGGCGTCAGCCCGCGGGTCTTACTCGAAGGTATCCGTGACCTCGGACCACACGTCGCGGCGTGCGGTCTCCTCGGAGTACTTGCGCCAGGCGGCATAGCCGGCGGTTGCGACGAGCGCCAGGATCAAGACCTTCTTCATCGCATCCTCCATCGGTGAGGTGTGTCGTGGGCCCAGGAGGACTTGAACCTCCGACCTCTTCCTTATCAGGGAAGCGCTCTAACCGCCTGAGCTATGGGCCCGTACCGCGCTGCGCGTCCCACCTGGATCAGGGGGCCGCGACCAGCAGCGCTGATGAGACTACCTCAGCGGCGCCGATCATCCAAAACCGAGGAGCGTCGTCGATCGCCGAGGTGAGCTCAGCAGCTCACTCGTCGGTCAGCGTGACGTGCAGGCCGCCGACGAGCGCGGCCGTGACGTTGTAGAGGAACGCGCCGATCGTGCCGAGCGCAGTGAGCAGGACGACGTCGACGACCGCGATGAGTGTCGCGAGCGAGAGGACCTTGTCACGCTCGACGTACTGCAGGATGTCGAGCGTCGACTCCGAGCCGACGATGTCGCGGACCATCTCGTCGATCTGCGTGAAGACACCCATGCTGTTGACCGCGTACCAGAACACCCAGGCCGCGACGATGAGCATGACTCCCGCGGCGACAGACAGCAGGAACGACAGCTTCATGACGGACCACGGGTCGACGCGCGACAGGGTGAGCCGCACCTTGCGCGGTCCGGCCACGGGGGCGCTGGGCTCCACATCCAGGTCGTCCTCGGCGGGCGACGCCGCAGGCCGCCAGGCCGGCTGGCTCGCGTCGGGCGCAGGGGAGGACACGTCCGGACCTGACGACGTCGTCTTCGCCGGCCCGGCGGACGCCGTCTCGGGGGCGGAGCTCGCGGCCTGTGCCGATGGACCCGACGGCACGGCGGCCGTCTCGACGGGGCTGCTCGTGGCGGCTGCCTCCTCGGCGGGCGGGGCCGGGACCGGGTTGGTCGCCTTGGCCTTGTCCGTCGCAGGACGGGGGACTGGCTTGCGCGGTGCGATGGCCGGGGGCGCGGCCGCGCCCTTCTTGTCCTTCTCGGTCACTGCGCGTCCTCCTCGTTGCCGGCCTCGTCGTCGGGCGCGGCGGTAGGAACAGTCTGTCCGTCGTCGCTCACGTCGTCACGCTCCGTCGGGCTCGCGGAGGAGGTGTCCACAGAGTCTTCACCGGCCTCGACGTCCTCGGCACCGGCGAGGGCGTCCTGGTCCTCGCTGGCCTCCTCGTTGCGAGCGACCCCGATGATGCGGTCGTTCTTGTCAGGCTTGGCGAAGATCACGCCCTGCGACGTGCGTCCGGTCGGGTGCACCCCGGCGACCGCTGAGCGCACGATCTTGCCGCGCTCCATGATGACGAGCACCTCGTCACCCTCGTCGACGACGAGCGCACCGACGAGGTCGCCGTTGCGCTCCGGCAGGTTGGCGACACGGATGCCGAGCCCGCCACGTCCCTGGACGCGGTAGTTGTCGGTCGTGAGCTGCGTGCGCTTGGCGATGCCGCCCTCCGTGACCGTGAAGAGATAGGCGTCGTCGCGGACGACGTCCATAGCGAGAAGGTCGTCGTCGTCGCGGAACTTCATGCCGGTGACGCCCGACGTAGAACGGCCCATGGGACGGACCTGCTCGTCGTTCGCCGTGAACCGGATCGACTGGCCCTTGCGCGAGACCAGGATGATGTCGTCGGTCGACTCGACGATGCGCGCGGACACGAGCTCGTCCGAGCGGCCCTCCTCGTCCTCGCGGAGGTTGATCGCGATGAGGCCTGCGGAACGGTTCGTGTCGTACTCGGACAGGCGCGTCTTCTTGATGAGGCCGCGTCGCGTCGCGAGGACGAGGTACTCGGCGTCGTCATAGTGGCGCAGCGCGAGCACCTGGGCGATCTTCTCGTCCGGCTGGAACGCGAGGAGGTTCGCGACGTGCTGGCCCTTGGCGTCGCGGCCGCCCTCAGGCAGCTCGTAAGCCTTCGCCCGGTACACCCGCCCGAAGTTGGTGAAGAACAGCAACCAGTTGTGGGTCGACGTCACGAAGAAGTGGTCGACGATGTCGTCCTCGCGCAGCTGCGCACCGCGGACGCCCTTGCCGCCACGCTTCTGCGCCCGGTAGTTGTCCGTCCGCGTGCGCTTGACGTAGCCGCCGCGCGTGATCGTGACGACCATCTCCTCCTCGGCGATGAGGTCCTCCATGGACACGTCGCCGTCGAACGGGAGGATGTGTGTCCGACGCTCGTCGCCATAGCTTGCGACGAGCTCCTCGAGCTCTTCGCCGACGATGTCGCGCTGACGCTGCGGCGTCACGAGGATCTCGTTGAAGTCCGCGATCTTGCGCTCGAGCTCGGCATACTCGTCCGCGAGACGCTGGCGCTCCATGGCAGCCAGCGCGCGCAGCTGGAGGGCGAGGATCGCGCGGGCCTGGAGCTCGTCGACGTCGAGGAACTCCATCAGGCCGGTGCGTGCGTCCTCGACGGTCGCGGACGCGCGGATGAGCGCGATGACCTCGTCGAGGACGTCGAGAGCCTTGAGGTAGCCGACGACGATGTGCGCCCGCTCCTGGGCCTCGCGCAGCATGTAGCGCGTTCGGCGGACGATGACCTCGATCTGGTGCGTGGTCCAGTGGCGGATGAACGCGTCGATCGAGAGCGTGCGCGGGACGGAGTCGACGAGCGCGATCATGTTCGCGCCGAAGGTGTCTTGGAGCTGCGTGTGCTTGTAGAGGTTGTTGAGCACGACCTTGGCGACGGCGTCGCGCTTGAGCACGATGACAAGACGCTGGCCGGTGCGGCCCGACGTCTCGTCGCGCAGGTCGGCGATCCCCTGGATCTTGCCGTCCTTGACGAGGTCACCGATCTTGGCGGCGAGGTTGTCCGGGTTGACCTGGTAGGGCAGCTCGGTGACGACCAGGCAAATGCGGCCCTGGATCTCCTCGACGTTGACGACCGCACGCATCGTGATCGAGCCGCGGCCCGTGCGGTAGGCGTCTTCGATGCCCTTGCGACCGAGGATGGTCGCGCCGGTCGGGAAGTCCGGACCCTTGATGATGCCCAGGAGCGCCTCGAGCAGCTCCTCGCGGGGCACGTCGGGGTGGGCGAGGTGCCAACGGACACCCTCGGCCACCTCGCGGAGGTTGTGCGGCGGGATGTTCGTCGCCATGCCCACGGCGATGCCGGCGGACCCGTTGACGAGGAGGTTCGGGAAGCGCGACGGCAGGACCGTCGGCTCCTGGGTACGGCCGTCGTAGTTGTCCTGGAAGTCGACGGTGTCCTTGTCGATCTCGCGGACCATCTCCATCGCGAGGGGCGCCATGCGGCACTCGGTGTACCGCGGCGCTGCGGCCGGGTCGTTTCCGGGCGAGCCGAAGTTGCCCTGACCGGAGACGAGCGGATACCGGAGCGACCAGTCCTGGACGAGGCGCACCATGGCGTCGTAGATGGCGGTGTCGCCGTGCGGGTGGAACTTGCCCATGACGTCGCCGACGACGCGGGTGCACTTGGAGAACGCCCGGTCCGGGCGATATCCGCCGTCGAACATCGCATAGAGCACGCGCCGGTGCACGGGCTTGAGGCCGTCGCGCACGTCGGGGAGGGCACGCGACACGATGACGCTCATCGCGTAGTCGAGGAACGACCTCTGCATCTCCTGGTTGAGGTCGATCTCGTCGATGCGCCCGTGGTTGACGCCGTTGACGGCGCTCGCCTCGAGCGCCTTCGGCGTGGTGGTGTCGGGAGTCTCGTCGCTCACGGTCCTGGTTCCTTCGCTCGGCGCGGACGCCGGTTCTTGTCGTGGTTCCTGCTGGTGCTGGCCGGGCGGTCGCCCGGTCGGCTCAGATGTCCAGGAACCTCACGTCCTTGGCGTTGCGCTGGATGAATGAACGTCGCTGCTCGACGTCCTCACCCATGAGCACCGAGAAGATCTCGTCGGCGGCTGCGGCGTCGTCGAGGGACACCTGGAGCAGCGTGCGGTGCTCTGGGTCCATCGTCGTGTCCCACAGCTCGGTGTAGTCCATCTCACCGAGACCCTTGTAGCGCTGGATGCCGTTCTCCTTGGGAACGCGCTTCCCGGCGGCCTGGCCGGCCTCGAGGAAAGCATCACGCTCACGGTCCGAGTAGACGTAGTCGTGCGGCGCGTTCGACCACTTGATCCGGTACAGCGGTGGCTGAGCGAGGTAGACGTATCCGGCCTCGATGAGCGGTCGCATGTAGCGGAAGAGCAGCGTGAGCAGCAGGGTGCAGATGTGCTTGCCGTCGACGTCGGCGTCTGCCATGAGGACGATCTTGTGGTAGCGGATCTTCTCCGGGTCGAAGTCCTCACCGATGCCCGTGCCGAACGCGGTGATGAGCGCCTGGATCTCGGCGTTGCCGAGCGCCCGGTCGAGGCGGGCACGCTCGACGTTCAGGATCTTCCCGCGCAAGGGGAGGATCGCCTGGTTGTACGGGTTGCGTCCGCGGACGGCGGAGCCTCCTGCCGAGTCACCCTCGACGATGAAGATCTCGCACTCTTCAGCCTTGTTGGACTGGCAGTCCTTGAGCTTGCCGGGCATCGAGAACGAGTCGAGCAACCCCTTGCGGCGGGTGGCCTCGCGCGCCTTGCGAGCTGCGAGCCGCGCCTGTGCCGCCTGGATCGCCTTGCGGATGACGTCCTTGGCCTCGTTCGGGTGCGAGTCGAGCCAGTCGCCGAGCCTCTCGTTGACGACGGACTGGACGAACGTGCGGGCCTCGGTGTTGCCGAGCTTCGTCTTCGTCTGGCCCTCGAACTGGGGCTCGCCGAGCTTGACGGAGATGACGGCGGTGAGTCCCTCGCGGATGTCGTCACCCGTGAGGTTCTCCTCCTTCTCCTTGAGGATGCCCTTGGCACGCGCGTACCGGTTGATCAGGGACGTCATGGCTGCACGGAAACCCTCCTCGTGCGTGCCGCCCTCGGTCGTCGAGATGGTGTTCGCGTACGTGTGCACGGACTCCGAGTACGCGTCGGTCCACTGCATCGCGATCTCGACGGAGATGCGCTTCTCCGCGTCCTCCGCCTCGACGTCGATGATCTCGGGGTGGATCAGCTCGCGCTTCTTCGCGGAGTTGAGGTGACGCACGTAGTCGATCAGGCCGTTGTCGTACTTGTACGTGACGCGGCGCTGGAGGTTCTCGGACTCTTCCGCCGCGCTCTCGAGGTCGTCCTCGGAGTCGACGTGCTGGCGCTCGTCCGTCAGCGTGATCGCGAGTCCCTTGTTGAGGAATGCCATCTGCTGGAACCGCGCCCGAAGGGTCTCGAAGTCGAAGTGCGTCGTCTCGAAGATCGAGCCGTCCGGCCAGAACGTCTGGGTCGTTCCGGTCTCGTCGGTCGCCGCGCCCTTGCGGAGCTCCCCGACCGGCTTGCCGCCGTCGGCGAAGCTCTGGTTCCACGTGAAACCGTCACGCTTCACCTCGGTCTCGACGCGCTCCGAGAGAGCGTTGACCACCGAGATGCCGACGCCGTGCAGACCGCCGGACACGGCATAACCGGATCCGCCGAACTTTCCACCGGCGTGGAGGATCGTCATCACGACCTCGACGGTGGGTCGACCTTCGGTCGGGTGGATCGCCACGGGGATGCCTCGACCGTTGTCGACGACACGCACGCCACCATCGTCGAGGAGGGTCACCTCGATGTGGTCGCAGTGCCCCGCGAGCGCCTCGTCCACAGAGTTGTCCACAACCTCGTACACCAGGTGGTGCAGACCACGCTCACCGGTCGAACCGATGTACATGCCGGGGCGCTTCCGGACGGCCTCGAGGCCCTCGAGGACCGTGATCGCGCTTGCGTCGTAGGAGTTGTCCGGGTCGACCGGTCCTGTAGGTCCGGCGTTGGTCGGCTGCTCAGTCACTGAAGAAGTGCTCCTCGACGTTGTGCTCCATGTTCCCGCAGGTCAACGTCACGTCCGACATGTCGGACTGCAGAGATCGACCACTCGCCGCGCGAGCGGCAAGACGCGGGAGGGAAGCCTGAGGGAAGTCCTGGGCTGCGCCTCTCACGATGCGGCGTCGGCGTCCTGACGCGAACGGAGGGACCTGGGACGCTGCACCTCGCGTGCCGTCCCGTGCCCCTCGTCGACGTCTTACCAGCCAACTTCCCTAGTCTACCTGGAAACGGCAGAATCGTCGGCCTGACACGACTTTTCCACAGCCTTTCCCACAGCACCTCACCGCGGCTCGTGCCCCATCCCTGTCAGCCCCACGTGTCCCGCGGCCCGCGCCCCTTGACCGAACGCTGACCACGGCTGAACGACCGACCCACGGGGCCCTGGACACGCACCTCGGAGACGACCCCCTCACCCAGCTCCGCAGCGAGCCGCGTCAGCAGTTGCGGGGTCAGCAGCTTGAGCTGGGTCGCCCACGCCGTCGAGCTCGCCCGCACGTGCAGCACATGGTCCTCGAAGTGCTCCGGCGTGCTGTGGTCAGCGATCTCGTCGCCCACGACCTCGCGCCACCTGCCGATCGCACCGCCGACCGACACCTCCTCCTCCCAGCCACGCTCCCGCAGCAGCGAAGACATGGTCGAGCCGAAGAGCTGGGGGTCACGGCCGTCGCGCCCAGGCCCGGAGCGGACGGTGAAGTCTGCCCGCTTCCGTGGCATCCCCGGCCGCAGGCCGCGCTCCCGCGCCGCCGCCTTCGCACGGTTGAGGGCCTCGCGCGCGACCTGCGCCGGCGAGGGCAGCTCCACGACGTCGCGAACCGTTCCCGGCGGCTCGAGCGCGTCGTCGTCGCGCACGACGACAGCCGACCCGTCCCACGTGGCCGTCTGAGCGTGCGCGATCTCAGCATCGTCGCGCGGAGCGCTCGCCTCGTGCTGGGCGCGCTCCGCTTCCGCGCGGGCGCTCGCGCGTCGCGCCGCAGCCCGGGCCTTCGCCACAGCCTCCGCCGCAGCAGCAGCCGGTTCCGGACGTTCGGGGACGACGTCGTCAGACGACACGGCTCACACGTCCCTCCAGGACGTCGTGCCGTGTGCCGCGCAGGCTCGAAGGGACGTCCTCAGGCACCGCAGCCGTGATGATCACCTGCCGCGCACCCCCCACGAGCTCCGCGAGACGCTCGCGGCGCCGCACGTCGAGCTCCGCGAACACGTCGTCGAGGATGAGCACGGGCTCACCATCCTCGCGCGAGTCGGCGACCCACAGGTCGTCGTCGTCCACCGCGCCAAGACCACCGGCGCTGCCGGACGCCAGGAACCGGTACGCCGCGAGCCTCAGCGCGAGCGCGAACGACCACGACTCACCGTGGCTCGCATACCCCTTCGCAGGCAGCCCACCGAGGACGAGACTGACATCGTCACGGTGCGGACCGACGAGGCACACACCCCTCTCGAGCTCCTTCGCGCGCACGCGCCCGAGCGCCTCGAGCATCTGGGTCTCCAGCTCAGCACGGCTCGGCAGACCGGTCGACGCGACCTCAGGGTCGACGTCGAGCGTGACCGCGAGCGACGAGCGGTACGTCGCCACCGCCTCCCCCTGGCCCGCGCTCACCTGCTCGTACGCCTCCTGGACGTGCGGTGCGATCGCGTGCACCAGCCGCTGCCGGACAGCGATGATCTCCGCGCCGAGCTCAGCAAGCCGCGCGTCCCACACGTCGAGCGTCGACAGGTCCGGCGCGGCACCGCGCGTACGACGTGCGAATCCTGCCGACTTGAGGAGCGCCGAACGCTGACGCAGCACCCGGTCGTAGTCGCTCAGCACGCTCGACATCCGCGGCGTCACGAGGACCGTGAGGTCGTCGAGGAAGCGCCGCCGCGCGTCGGGGTCTCCCTTGACAAGGACGAGGTCCTCGGGGGCGAACAGCACCGTCCGCAGTATCCCGACGACGTCGCGCACCTTGGTCGTGACCGCGCGATTGATGCGCGCACGGTTCGCTCGCCCCTGGTTGATCTCGATCTCGATCGTGCTCGCCCGGTCCCCACGCACCACGCGCGACCGCACGAGCGCGCGGTCCTGACCAGCGCGTATCAGCGCGGAGTCCGTCGCGACGCGGTGGGAACCGAGAGTCGCGACATAGCCGATCGCCTCGACGAGATTCGTCTTGCCCTGGCCGTTCGGCCCGACGAGCGCGTTGACCCCAGGTTCGAGTTCGAGGTCCACCTCGGCGTACGACCGGAAGTCGTGCAGCGAGAGGTGCGAGACGTACATGCGACGCGCAAACCCTCGTCAGCTGGCGAAGCGGATCGGGACCAGCAGGTAGCGGTAGTGGGTCAGGTCCTCGCCATCGAGCGACTCCTGCCCGGTGAACTCGACCGGCTTGTTCGGGTGCGTGAAGCTCATCCGGACGAAGTCCGTGCCGAGCGCGCCCAGGCCGTCGAGGAGGAACGTCGGGTTGAACGCGACCGAGATGTCCTCACCGACGATCAGCGCCTCGAGCGCTTCCGACGCCTGTGCGTCGTCCCCCTGGCCGGCGTTGAGCACGACGGAGCCGTCGCCGAACGTCAGACGGATCGGGGTGTTGCGCTCAGCGACGAGGGCGACACGCTTGGTCGCCTCGATGAGCGGCTGCGTCGGGACGACGGCGTGGATCGGCGTCTCGTCAGGGAAGAGACGCCGCACGGGCGGGTAGTCGCCGTCGACCAGGAGAGACGTCGTGTGCCGCCCGCCAGCCTCGAATCCGATGAGGTCGACGCCGGCGCCCGTCGAGAGCGCCACGGTGACCTCGCCGGACGAGCCGAGCGACTTCGCGACGTCAGACAGGGTGCGGGCGCGCACGAGCGCGACGTCCGACATGTCCGGGCGGGAGGGCTTCCACGTGAGCTCGCGCAGTGCGAGACGGTAACGGTCCGTGGCGAGGAGGGTGATCTGCTCGCCCTCGATCTCGAGGCGAACTCCCGTGAGGAGCGGGAGCGTGTCGTCCTTGCTCGCGGCGACGGAGACCTGCGCGACGGCGGAGGTGAGCTCGTCGCCGGAGACGGTACCGACCGTCGCAGGCATCGCGGGCAGCGCCGGGTAGTCCTCGACCGGCATGGTGAGCAGGGTGAACCGGCTCGCACCGCACGTCACGGTGACCTTGCTGCCGTCGAGCGTGACGTCCACAGGCTTGTTGGGCAGCGCGCGAGAGATCTCCGCGAGGAGCCGGCCCGAGACGAGCACCTCGCCAGTCTGTGACACCTCAGCCGGGATCTCCGAGCGGGCGGAGACCTCGTAGTCGAACGTCGAGAGCTTGAGCATGCCCACCTCGTCCGCCTCGATCCGGATACCGGAGAGGACGGGGGCCGGCGGCCGTGCCGGCAGCGTGCGAGCGGTCCAGGTGACCGCCTCGGCGAGGACATCGCGTTCGACGCGGAACTTCATCGGCCACCCTCCAGGACGTCGAGCTCGTGAGAACAGTCCGGAGCCAGCGTGCGGGGACGCACGAGCGGTCACGGATCTGCCCCACACTACGCGAGCCGAGGCTTGAGAGTCACCTCGGTGTCTCTTGGCACACCGATGGGTCTGCGCGGTAGCCGTCGTGTCGTCGTCCAGGGCCTGCCTGTGGAGTCAAGGAACAGGTCGGAGCCGATCTGGGGACGAGGGTGTTGGCCGCCAGAGTCACTGGATGAAGGTGTGTGGATTTCTCTGAGGTGAAGGGTTCGTCGTCGTCATCGGTGCTGTGGATTCCGTGGATCAGGGCTGTCTCAGCAGGTCACGCACGGTTTTTGCGTGTGTGCCGAGAGATGCAAGAACCTGTGGACTGCGGCGGTCGGGTGTGGACGGCACGATCGGCCCCCCGCGGCGTCCACGAGAGTCCACCGCGCCGTCCACAGTTTTGGGGGTGTCGTCCACGTCTATCCACAGCCTTGCCCACAGGTGTGGACAGTCGTCCCATGCATTCTTGAAGGTCACGTCGAGGTCACGGCGTGTCCACGGCACGAGCCGACCCGTCACGGGGTAGTCAGCTGCGGTGCTCGTGCTTGATGCGGCTCGTGAGCTCGGTCACCTGGTTGTAGATCGAGCGCCGCTCCGCCATCTGTGCACCGATCTTCCGGTTGGCGTGCATGACGGTCGTGTGGTCGCGGCCACCGAACTGCTGACCGATCTTCGGGAGGGAGAGGTCCGTGAGCTCGCGGCAGAGGTACATCGCGATCTGGCGCGCGGTGACGAGCACACGGGAACGCGAGCTGCCGCACAGGTCCTCGATCGTCAGACCGAAGTACGTCGCCGTCTGCGCGATCACGCTCGCCGCAGTGATCTGCGACGTGTCGTTGTCGGTGATGAGGTCCTTCAGCACGATCTCCGCGAGGCCGAGGTCGACCTGCTGACGATTGAGGTTCGCGAACGCCGTCACGCGGATCAGTGCACCCTCGAGCTCACGGATGTTCGTCGTGATCTTCGAAGCGATGTACTCGAGCACGTCGTCAGGAGCAGCGAGCCGCTCACCCGAGGCCTTCTTGCGGAGGATCGCAATCCTCGTCTCGAGGTCGGGCGGCTGCACGTCGGTGATGAGGCCCCACTCGAAGCGCGAGCGCAGGCGGTCTTCGAAGCCGTTGAGCTGTTTGGGCGGCAGGTCGGACGTGATCACGACCTGCTTGTTGGCGTTGTGCAGCGTGTTGAAGGTGTGGAAGAACTCCTCCATCGTCTGTTCCTTGCCCTGCAGGAACTGGATGTCGTCGATGAGGAGAACGTCGACCTCGCGGTACCGGCGCTGGAAGGCGCCCGCCTTGCCCTCACCGATCGAGTTGATGAAGTCGTTCGTGAACTCCTCGGAGTTGACGTAGCGGACGCGCACTCCCGGATACAGGCTCTGCGCGTAGTGACCGATCGCGTGGAGCAGGTGCGTCTTCCCGAGTCCCGAGTCGCCGTAGATGAACAGAGGGTTGTAGGCCTTGGCCGGCGCCTCGGCGACCGCGACGGCAGCTGCGTGGGCGAAACGGTTGGACGCGCCGATGACGAAGGTCTCGAAGATGTAGTGCGCGTTGAGACTCGTAGGCTCGAACGAGGAAGGGTTCGACGACGGCCTGCGGTTGGGGTTGAAGACGTCGCTCTCAGAGATGAGCTGGGTCGGCGCCGCCTGTGGCGGAGCCCCGGCGGGCGTGACCACGGGAACCTGGCCGGTCGATGGCTTGGCCTGGCGCAGGTGCGCGGCCTCGGTACCGTCGTCGAGAGTCGTGTCGACCGTGATGGCGAAGCGTGCGTCGTCGCGCTCCGTCGCGTTGACGAGGGCCTGGGTGAGCTCGAGGCGCACCCGGCTCTCGAGGTAGTCGCGCGTCCACTCGTTGGCCACGGCGAGGATCATGTTGCCCTCGACCAGCGCGAGCGGGTGGGCGAGCTTGATGAACGCGAGCTGGCGCGGAGTCATGTCCGGGCTTGCCTCGAGCTCTGCGAGGGCGGAGCTCCATACGGCTGTGACGGAGTCGTCAGGGCTGGACATCCCGGATCCTTCGTAGACGGTAGGTGCGTGGTGAGTCTGTCACGGCGGGCGACGATCCACATAGTTGTCCACAGCCTGTGCGTTCAGATCAGGTGCCTCGCCCTGTCACGTTGCGGGGCCGCTCGAGCCGCACGATCTCGAGGCTCCCGATGTTCCCTCCGGTTCTGCGGGCTCCGCCGACAGCACCCGGCAGGCTTGTCGTGGTGTGCTGATTTCCACAACGTGGGGACCGGCCCTTCACAGGATGTGGGTGCACGGTGGAGGCCGGCACGAGGGAGAGTTCGTGTCGCGATGCGTCGGACTCCCGCCGCGGCGTGGTAGTGCTGGTTTGACCAGAGGCCTGGTCGCGACGTAGCGTTGTCAAGCCATTCGGCACCTTCGCCATGCCCTCGATGAGGGCACGGGCGGCGCGCTGAATCAGTGCCTAGGCACAACCTCGTGACTGTCTCCTGCCTGTGGGAGGTAGTACTCCCCAACCTCCTTGGAGTTACTCGTGAGCAAGCGGACTTTCCAGCCGAACAACCGGCGTCGTGCCAAGACCCACGGCTTCCGGCTTCGCATGAGCACGCGCGCGGGTCGCGCGATCCTCGCCGCCCGCCGCCGCAAGGGCCGCGCCGAGCTCTCCGCCTGAGGTGCTGCCTGCGGCGCAGCGCCTTCGCCGTTCGGCCGACTTCGGGCGGACGGTAAGGAAGGGCGCGCGCGCCGGACGATCGACCATGGTGGTTCATCTGCTCTCCCAGGAGAGCGACGAATCCGCCATGGTCGGTTTTGTCGTCTCCAAGGCTGTCGGGAACGCCGTGGTGCGTAACCGCGTCAAGCGACGGCTGAGGCATGCTTCCAGCCACCTCGTGGACTCGCTGCCCCAGGGCACGACCGTCGTTGTGCGGGCGCTCCCCGCCGCAGCGGACTGCAGCTACGCACAGCTGACGAAGGATCTTGCCGCGTGCGTCACGCGTGCTCGGACCGGGCGGGCCCCACGATGACGTCGGTCGGGGCAGCCAACATCCAGCGCGAGCGGCGCTCGCTGCGGGCGGTCCTCATCGGGCTCCCCTCAGCGGCGTTGATCGGGCTGCTGCGGCTGTACCAGATCGTCCTGTCGCCGATGACGGGGCCGACCTGCCGGTTCTACCCGTCGTGCTCGTCCTACGCGATCACGGCGGTGCGGCGCCACGGCGTCTTCCGGGGCGGAGGGCTCGCGATCTGGCGGGTGCTCAGGTGCAACCCTTGGAACTACGGCGGTGTCGACGACGTTCCTCCCGTGTCGGGTTCACGGGGCAAGCGGCATCACCAGCACGCTCACTGACTCTCGACCTTCCCAGCACCTCGCCCCTTCACCGCACGCTCTGGAGCCGTCTCGATGGATTCCCTGTACGACCTGCTACTGCCGATCCAATGGGTTGTCGCCTGGATCATGTACGGGTGCCACTGGCTCCTGGAGACTCTGGGGATGTCCGCCACGGGCGGCGTGACCTGGGTCCTGTCGATCGTCGGGCTCACCCTCGTCATCCGCACGGCACTGATCCCCCTGTTCTTCAAGCAGATCCACGCCTCCCGAGGGATGCAGCTGCTCGCCCCGGACATGAAGAAGCTCCAGGACAAGTACGCGAACCGTAAGGACCCCGCGTCGCGCGAGGCGATGGCCCGCGAGATGCAGGAGCTCTACAAGCAGCACAAGACGACGCCGTTCTCGTCCTGCATGCCGATCCTTCTGCAGACTCCGATCTTCTTCGCGCTCTTCCGTGTCCTCAACGGGCTGCCGGCGATCGCCCGCGGCAAGACCGGTGGTATCGGCCCGATCGATCAGCAGGTCGCGGCGCAGATCGAGTCGTCGCGCTTCTTCGGCGCGCCTCTCTCTGAGACGTTCCTCAACACGGACGTCAACGAGGTCAAGATCGTTACGGCGATCCTCATCGTGGTCATGTGCATCACGCAGTTCTTCACCCAGCGCCAGCTGACGATGAAGAACATGCCGCCGTCGGCCCTCGAGGGCCCGACCGCGGCGATGCAGAAGAACATGATGTACTTCCTGCCGGTGATCTTCGCGATCTCGGGCGTGAACTTCCCGATCGGTGTGCTCGTCTACTGGACGGTCTCGAACCTGTGGTCGATGGGCCAGCAGTTCTACACGATCCGCAAGATGCCGACGCCGGGTTCCGAGGCCGCCAAGCGCCTCGAGGCACGCAAGAAGGCGAAGGGCACGCTGCCTGCGGCAGCCGACGCGACCAGCACGACCACTGCCGTGGACGAGAAGCCTGCTGGACAGCGGCAGCAGCCCGTGTCTAAGAAGCGCAAGAAGAAGAAGTGATCGTGACCTCGGCCTCGGCCCACACACCCACAGGAGCATGACGTGACCACGACGCGTAACGAGGAGCCTCGCTCGGCGACCCAGCGGCTCGAGGACGAGGGCGAGATCGCCGCGGACTACCTCGAAGAGCTTCTCGACATCGCCGACCTCGACGGCGAGATCGACATGGACATCGATCACGGTCGCGCGACCGTGGACATCGTCACAGAGAACGACGGTTCGCTCTCGCACCTCGCCGGAAAGGACGGTGAGGTGCTGGACGCACTGCAGGAGCTGACCCGGCTCGCGGTGCAGGCCCGCACCGGAGAGAGGTCGCGTCTGATGCTCGACATCGGCGGGTACCGCGCGAAGCGCCGTGCTGAGCTGACGGTCGTCGCGGAGAAGGCGATCGAGACGGTCCGCTCGACGGGGGAGGCCCTCGCGCTCGACCCGCTCAACGCGTTCGAGCGCAAGGTCGTGCACGACGTCGTGACCGCTGCCGGTCTCACGAGCGTTTCGTACGGGGTGGACCCGGAGCGCTATATCGAGATCCAGCCTGCGGGCTGAGTCACCGCACACACGGACAGGAGCCGCCGCACACCAAGGGTGTCGGCGGCTCTTGGCGTTCCGGAGCGTTCCTTGCGGGCGGTCGACGCGTGCAGAGAGGTTTCACGTGAAACACTCGCGTCGCCCTCTGCTCGCACTCCGTGCAGGGCGGCGCCCCTGAAGGCGATGAGCCTGCGGGTTCGACGTCGCCAGTCGAGGTGGCGGGTGCGGCAGGTGGTGTCGGTCTGCGGGACTGGAACCGCTGGACGGGAACCGACGGCGGTTCGGCGGGGAAGGCCGCTTCGTGGCCAGAGGCCGGCGCCCGCAGCTGTGGATGTGAGCCCCACTCTCCGAGTGCGATCGGCCGTTGGTGTGGCCGAGTGCAGCTTGTAGGTGGCCGATGTCATCACTGGCGCCCCGCGGCCGCCGACGTGGTTTCACGTGAAACTGAGTTGGGCAGCGACCTTGTCCGACTCTGACCCACCGGGCGGGAGTCCCGCAGCCGCAGCCGGCGCCGGTTGCCCGCACATGTCTGTGGTCTGTGCCCCGGGGATCTGAGCCCGTGGGTGGCTCGGCCTCGCTACTCGGTCCGGTGTGGCTGGGTCGTCCACGACGTGTGTCCTTGATGCCACAGTCGCTGTCTCCGAGTCGCTCTAGTTGTCGGTGGGAGCGATCGGCCTAGGGGAGAGTGCTCGGCGGAGCGTGGGGTCAAGGATTGCCGTCTGGCTGGTCTCGGATTCTGCTGGGCGGTTTGCGTGTGCCGACCTCCCACTGCGTCCCGGTCGAGAGCGCGGTGCACCCACAGGGATCGCGAGCGCCGCCCCCGGGCCCAGCAGGTGTGAGCGCAGAGGGCGGTGGCGGATTCGCGATAGCCTTGGACGGTTGTTGGGCTAGCGATGGAGGAATGCACTGTGACCGAAGATCGAGGCCCGGAGGGCGTTTCCGTTTCACGTGAAACGGAGGAGTCCGACGCGACGGCTCCGGCGACGGACGTCGTGGACGCAGACCTCGACCTCGCCATGGTGCGCGAGTACTTCGGCAGTGCCTATGAGCCCGTCGAGGCCTTCCACGAGATGCTCGCCGCACACGGTGAGGAGAGAGGCCTCATCGGGCCTCGTGAGCTCGATCGGCTGTGGACCCGTCACCTTCTCAACTCCGCTGCGGTGGTGCCCTTCCTCCCGCTGTCGGGAATGATCGTGGACCTCGGCTCAGGCGCGGGTCTGCCGGGCATCGTGGTCGCGTCGATGCTGCCAGAGGCTCAGGTCGTCTTGGTCGAGCCGATGGAGCGGCGGTGCATCTGGCTGGCCGAGGTGATCGCGAAGCTCGGGCTCGCCAATGCCGAGGTCCGGCGTGGTCGGGCCGAGGAGTTCCACGGGGCTTTCGAGGCGGACGCAGTCACGGCCCGTGCTGTTGCCGCGCTCGACAGGCTCGGTCGTTGGGCTTTCCCGCTGCTGCGCCGTGACGGCGTCCTGGTGGCTCTCAAGGGGCGGTCGGCAACCGAGGAGATCGCCGCCGCGACCAAGGTGCTCAGGCGCTATGGCGCTACTGACGCCGAGGTGCTGGCGGCCGGTACGCTGCCGGGGGTAGCCACGACGACAGTCGTGCGCGCTACCCGTACCCGGTGAAGCGAGCTCCACGCGCGAGCGGCCCGTCCGCAAGACGACGTACGACTAGGGCAGCACGACGCTGCGAAGAGAGGACACATCCGTGACGCTCGGTGCACCAGCTCCTGGGGACGGCGAGATCGAAGCGGTTTCACGTGAAACCACGCACGACGACGTCCGACGCGCAGCCCTGCTCGACGTCGTCCCGGACTTCTCAGAGGACACGCCCCTCGCTGCTCAGCTCGCACTTGACTCACGCCGGCGGATCGAGCTGCGCGGCCGCAAGTTCGCCAAGCCTGCATCCACGAAGATCATCACCATCGCGAACCAGAAGGGTGGCGTCGGCAAGACGACGACGACCGTCAACCTGGCCGCGAGCCTCGCACAGTCAGGGCTCAACGTCCTGGTCATCGACAACGATCCGCAGGGCAACGCGTCCACCGCACTGGGAATCGATCACCGTTCAGGCACTCCCTCCGTCTACGAGGTGCTCGTCGACGAGATGCCGATGGCGCAGGTCGTGCAGGTCAGCCCGGAGATACCGACGCTGTGGTGTGTCCCCGCAACTCTCGACCTCTCAGGCGCAGAGATCGAGCTCGTCTCTCTTGTTTCACGTGAAACCCGGCTCCACCGCGCCCTCGATGACTATCTCGCTCACCGCGACGCGACAGGGGAGCCGCGCCTCGACTATGTGCTGGTCGACTGCCCCCCGAGCCTCGGGCTGCTCACGGTCAACGCTTTCGTGACGGGGCGCGAGGTGCTCATCCCGATCCAGTGCGAGTACTACGCGCTCGAAGGACTGAGCCAGCTCCTCAAGACGATCGAGATGATCCAGTCGCACCTGAACCGAGGGCTGCACGTCTCGACGATCCTGCTGACGATGTACGACGGACGGACGAACCTCGCCCAGCAGGTTGCCGCCGAGGTTCGCGAGCACTTCCCGGCCCAGACGTTGCGGACCAGCATCCCACGGTCGGTCCGTGTCTCCGAGGCCCCGAGCTACGGGCAGACCGTGATGACCTACGACCCCAACTCGACAGGCGCCCTCGCCTACCTCGAGGCAGCCCGAGAGATCACCGAGCGCGTCGCGGCTGCTGACCGCGCTGCCGAGCACCACCACCAGGAGAACGCATGAGCGAGAAGCGGCGAGGTCTCGGACGAGGCCTGGGTGCCCTGATCCCCACGACGTCGGACGCCGAGCGCCCTGTCGACGTCTTCTTCGCGGGCGGTGCAGGAACTGGGGTGGCGAGCGACGTGCTCAGCCCACGGTCGGCTGTCGACACCTCGGAAGACCCAGTTTCACACGCGGCTGCTCCCGAGGCCCTTGGCGGGCCTCAGGGCGCCGCGGACGACACGCGGGGGAGCGGCACACCGTCACGGCCGGATCGTGGACGTACGCGCCAGCGTGGGACCGGGGAGGAGCTCGTTCCCGTCCCCGGCGCGACCTTCGCCGAGATCCCTCTCGACTCCATCCGCCCGAACTCCCGCCAGCCGCGCACGGTGTTCGCGGAAGAAGAGCTCAACGAGCTCGTCGGATCGATCACCGAGATCGGCGTCCTCCAGCCCATCGTCGTTCGTCCTGACCCGTCCGGTACGAACGAGTACGAGCTCATCATGGGCGAGCGGCGATGGCGTGCCTCTCGTGAAGCCGGCCTCACAACGATCCCGGCGATCGTCCGTGAGACCGAGGACACCGACCTCCTTCGTGACGCCCTCCTCGAGAATCTCCACCGCGCCGCGCTCAACCCCCTCGAAGAGGCTGCTGCCTACCAGCAGCTCCTCGACGACTTCGGCTGTACCCACGAGGAGCTTGCGACCCGCATCTCGCGATCGCGCCCGCAGATATCCAACACCCTGCGTCTGCTCAAGCTCCCGGCTCTTGTGCAGCGACGTGTGGCGGCCGGCGTGCTGTCCGCAGGACACGCGCGCGCTCTCCTGGGGCTTCAGGACGCTGCCGCGATCGAGCGCCTCGCTCAGCGCATCGTCGCCGAGGGTCTCTCGGTTCGCGCGACCGAGGAGGTCGTCGCACTGGGTGGCCTCGACGGCGAGGAGCGTAAGCCCCGCAAGCCCCGCCCGGGAACGCGATCGGCCGCGATCGACGAGCTCGCGTCGCGCCTCTCCGACAGGTTCGAGACTCGCGTCAAGGTCGACCTCGGCCGGTCCAAGGGCAAGATGACGATCGAGTTCGCCTCCGTCGAGGACCTCAACCGCATTCTCGACGTGCTGGCCCCCGACGACCCCGGTCTGCTGCGCAAGAGATGACCCCAGACAGCAAGGAGGCCCGGACACCATGCGGTGTCCGGGCCTCCTTCGTCTCGGGGGATCAGGCGAGGATCGACTCGATCTCCTGTACGAGAGCGGGCTTCGGGCGCCCGCCGACGACGGACTTCACGAGCTCGCCGCCCTGGTAGAAGTTCATCGTCGGGATCGACACGATGCCGTAGCGGGCCGTGATCTGCGGGTTGGAGTCCGTGTCGAGCTTCACGACCCGGATACGTCCCTCATAGACGTCCGAGAGCTCTTCGAGGATGGGACCGACCTGCCTGCACGGACCGCACCACTCCGCCCAGAAGTCCACCAGCACGGGCACGTCGGAGCTCAGGACCTCGGCGTCGAACGTCGCGTCGGTGACGGGAGCGGTAGGCATCAGACCTCCTGAGCGATGGTGAGGGCGGCGTCGTCGAGAGCAGCGAGGTAGTGCTGCGCGTCGAGAGCGGCAGAACAACCCGTGCCCGCGGCGGTGATCGCCTGACGGTACGTGTGGTCCACGGCGTCGCCGCACGCGAAGACACCAGGCAGGTTGGTGCGGGTGCTACGACCCTCCACCTTGATGTAGCCGGCGTCGTCCAGGTCGACCTGGCCGACGAGCAGCTCGGTGCGCGGCTCGTGACCGATCGCGACGAAGAGCGCTGTCGCGTCCAGAGTCGACTCCTCGCCCGTCACGGTGTCCCGGAGGACGACGGACTCCACGCGGTTCTCGCCCACGATGCCGACCACCTCAGAGTTCCAGGCGAACGAGATCTTCGGATCGTTCAGCGCCCGGTCAGCCATGATCTTCGAAGCGCGCAGCTCCTCGCGGCGGTGGACCATCGTCACCTTCGAGCCGAAGCGCGTGAGGAACGTCGCCTCCTCGACCGCCGAGTCGCCGCCACCGACGACCGCGATGTGCTGGTCCTTGAAGAAAAACCCGTCGCACGTCGCACACCAAGACACACCCCTGCCCGAGAGGCGGTCCTCGTCCGGAAGGCCGAGCCGCCGGTAGGCCGAACCTGTCGCGAGGATCACCGCGCGAGCGCGGTACGTGTCGCCGTTGCCCGTCTCGATGACCTTGACCGGACCGGTCAGGTCGACCGACGTCGCGTCGTCCCACTCGACCTTGGCGCCGAACTTCTCCGCCTGCTCCTGCATGTTGGACATGAGCTCAGGGCCCATGACCCCACCGGGGAACCCTGGGAAGTTCTCGACCTCGGTGGTGTTCATGAGCGCGCCGCCCGCAGTCACGGAACCGGCGAGCACGAGCGGGGCCAGGCCAGCACGGGCGGCGTACACGGCAGCCGTGTAGCCGGCAGGGCCGGATCCGATGATGACGACGTCCAGGACGTCTCCGGTCGACTCGAGGCTCACGCAGTTCTCCAGGTGGTGTCGGTGTGATGGTGCTGCACGGTGAACGCCCCCGCGCGCGGGTCTGTTCCCGGTCCGGGAAGGGTCAGGTCAGCGAGATCTCGCGCAGCTCGACGCGGTTCTCGCCCGAGGCGGTTGCTGGCAGCTCGGTGAACCAGAGCACGATCCACTCGGTCTCGACCGGCGCGCTCAGGGTGATCTCGAGCTCCTCCTGGAGAGGGCCGCTGTAGAGCGGCGCACCCTTGTCGGGGGTGTCAGGATCGACTGCACGGATCTCGACCTTGCCGCCCGTGTTGTTGGTGCTCAGGTAGACCGAGGACACGACGGAGGCCTGCTCGAGCTTGACGGCGTAGCCGACGCCACGCTTGTTCATCCCGGCGAAGACGTTGGACTTGTAGGTCCGCGTGAACCAGAACGTGGTCGGGTCGAGGTCGATCGCGCGGTCGACGGCCTCCGGGTGCTCGTTGTCGTCCCCGTCCGGGTCGAGCTGGCGGGCGGAGTCGATGATAGGGGCGACCGTGCTGGGCGTGTCGGTGGGACCACCCGCTGCGCCGGGGGAGGGGACCGCGGCGGTCGGCAGCGGGCGTTCGCCGTCGGACTGGCCGAACGGGTTGGGGAAGCCCCCGCGCAGCTGGGTGACAGCAGACGTCAGCCCGATGACCACGAGCACGAAGACGACGGACAGGCTCAGTGCTGTCGGGTTGAACCGGAAGCGCTTGAGCTCCTGCGGGTTCCGCCGGACGTCCTCGAACGAGACGGGCGTGGTGTCGTGCGCAGACGGCGCGGACGTGCGGGGAGCCGCCGTGCGGGTTGGCGCCGCAGCGCTGACGGGCTGTGCACCCCCGCCCTGCCCCGGGCGAGACGAGACCCGCACAGGAGCGGCTCCCGCTGCCGCGCCGGTCGGCGTGAAGGAGGGGACGGGCGCCGCAGCACCGCCAGCCGCGGGAGCGTCCGACTGCGCGGACGCCGCTACGGCGCCCGGCATCGCCCCGGCAGCACCGGCCGCGCTGGCAGCACCGGCAGCCGCGGCTCCACCGGCCGGTCCAGCCGCGGCAGCGCCCGCGGCCGCGGCACCACGGACGCTCGTGCGCCGCACGGGGATCCGCGGAGGTGCAGGCGGTGCGGCGGGCGGCGGAGTGCCCGGAGGCCGGCCGCCGGTCGAGCCAGGTACTGCGCGCACGGACTGCCGCACCGGGGGCTTCGGGGGGGTGTCAGGCGTCATGTCGGTCGAGACCTTCGTGTCGGTCGGGTCGCCTTCGGCGGCGTACGTGAGGCCGGTCGGGGCGAACAGCTGAGGTTCGGGGACGTCGATCGCGTCCCAGGGGGCGAGGTCGCGTGCAGCCTGCTCGGGGTCGCGGATGCCGCCCGTGCGGGTCGTGAGCGTGTCACGGACCAGGAGGACGAGGTGGGGGTCGGCACCGTCGAGCGAGTCGAGGTCGGCGAGCTCTGCCTCGGGGACGGGTGGCGGCGTCGTCCACCGGCCGGTGAGCATGTACGCGAGCAGACGGGCGAGCCCGACCGCGTCGGCGCGCGGACGGGTCAGCTCGCCCACGTGCGGCACGAGAGCCCCGTCGAGCCCGAGCCCCGTGAGGTGGACCCGGTTGTCCTTGACGCGGACAGCCTCGGGGCGGAGATGCCCGTGGTGGACGCCGCGATGCTCGGCGACCGCGAGAGCAGACGCGAGCTCACCGATGATCGAGCGGCCCTGCTCGGGTGTGAGGGGCCCTGCGGCGAGGATGGCGGTGAGAGGCTGCCCGACGTGCGTCTCTGTGACGACGTAGCCGAGCTCGCCCACGTCCCCCACGTCGAGGACGCGGGTGAGGCGCGGGTCAGCGACGAGGGAGGCGCGGCGAGCCTCGTCGAGGGCTGCGGTGCGACGCGGGCCCGACACGAGCGACACGTGCACGAGCCTGCCCAGGATCTGGTCTTCTGCGGTCCAGCACGCGAGCTCGGCGATGTCGGACGGCACGGGGTCCTGGAGCACGTAACGCTCAGCGAGGACATCCCCGCGGGTCAGGTCGGTCACCAGGCTCCCTCCGGTCGGCACGGTCGACGAAGCACGACGGCGCAGAACGCCTGCTCCATGCTATGCGGGATGCACGGTTCGTCCGGGGACGACGACGGGTCACGTTGGGGAGGACCTGTGCACGTCCCCATGCTCAGGTCGGCAACCGCAGGGGCAGGCCCGCCGCGTCGGGGCGCTCAGCGCCGCCGCAGGACCCGGCGCACGATCTTGGCGAGCGCGTCGACCTCCGAGACCCGCATGAGCCGCAGGCCCACGTAGTACACGACCCCCATGGCCACACCCACGACGCAGCAGGTGAGCACCGCCTGGAGCCACCCGCTCGCGGCACCTCCGCCGACGGCGTCGCGCACCAGGATGCCGACGACGGCGGCGACCGCCGCGGCGACGACCGCTCGCACGTGCATGCGCACGATGCGTGCGCCGTCGACCCCCCCGAGCAGACGTCGCAGCGAGCGCGAGCGGGCGAGCACGCCCGCGACGTTCGACAGCGACATCGACACGCCGATGCCGACGACCCACCACTGCCCGGGCAGGAGCCACATCGAGGCGAACGAGCCACCCACGAGCACCAGCACGACCGGCACCTGGAGCATGAAGACCGTACGACCCTGCTCGTAGGCGTAGAACACCCACTTCATCAGGACCATCGCGCCGAACGGCACGAGTCCCAGCGCCATCGCGACGAGGACGCGCCCGACCGCGCTCACCGCACCGGGCGTCATCGACGGCACGAGAGCGCGCACGAGCGGTTCCGCGAGCACGATGAGCAGGGCCGACGCGATCACGGTGAACGTGCCGACCGTGCGGACGCCGTGCGAGAGATCGCGGCGCACCAGGTCACGCCGGCCAGCCTGCGCCGACGCGCTGATGGACGTGAACATCGCGGTGAGGATCGAGACCGTCACGAGAGAGTGCGGCAAGAGGTAGATCATGAGCGCCTGCGAGTAGGCGCTGTTGCCGGCGACGTCGGCGACCGTCCGGGCAGCGTCGTCGGCCGACGCCGCGACACGCGTCGTGAGGAACACGCCGAGCTGGTCGAGGCACAGGCCCGCGAGCGTCCACAGCGCGACCTTCCCCGACGTCCGCAGGCCGAGGCCGCGCGGCCCCCACGCGAGGCGGAACCGGAAGCCCATCCGGGCAAGCGGCCACAGCAGCACGAGCGCCTGCGCGGCGACACCGATCGTCGCCGTCCCGGCGAGCAACCCGATCTGGGGGACCGTCCACGACGACGGGTCTGACAACGTGCTCGTCGGCGTGTGCCAGCCCCACAGTGCGATGAACGCGCCGAAGCCGACGATCGACACGACGTTGTTGAGGACGGGCGCCCACATGTACGGGCCGAACTTCTCACGGGCGTTGAGCACCTGCCCGAGGAGCGTGTACACCCCGTAGAAGAACAGCTGGGGCATGCACCAGAGCGTGAACGTCACGCCGAGCGCTCGCTGCGCCGGGCTCCACGCCGACCCTGAGGCGAGCGCCACGATGACCGACGAGCCAGCAGTGAGCACCAGCGTGATCCCGAGCAGGAGGACACCCGACAAGGTCAGGAGCCGGTTGACACGGTCCTCCGCGTCGGAGTGCCGGTAGGCCTTGACGATGAGCGGCACGAGGACGACGTTGAGCGCTCCGCCCGCGATGATCGCGAACGCCATGTTCGGAAGCTTGTTGGCGAGATCGAAGGTGTTGGCTGCCATGCCGGTCGCCCCGACCGCGCCGACGAGGAGCCAGTTCCGCACGAACCCGAGGAGTCGCGAGACGGCGGTTCCGGCCGCCATGACCGCCGAGCTGCGTCCGAGGCTCTTGCCGCTGGACGCCGCGTCGTCGCTCATCGGTCCTCCGCCTCGTCCTGCTTCTCGTCGTCCGGGTCCGCGGGTCGGATCGGCTCCATGCGGTGCGCGGAGCGTCCGCGACGGACCGTGCGCACGATACCGCCGACGAGCAGGAGGACGAGGAGCCCGCCGATGATCGCCGTGCCGACGGTCTCCCAGCCGGCGCGCACACGCACGTTCATCTCTGACGGGGCCGCGACGACCGTGCCGTCGGCGGAGCGGATCTGCACGGCGACGCGCACGTCGCCCGACCCGATCGCGCGGACGGGGACCTGGACGTCGGCCGTCGCGCCCGGCTCGATGGTCGTCTCGCGCACGTCCTCGACGCTGAGGCGGCTCTCGCGGGACACGAGCGCGACCGTGACGGTCGCAGCCTGCGGGAGATCGTTGCGGACGGTGATCGGGATCGCGCCCGAGTCGTTGATGAGGTTGACGGTGCTGCCGGGCAGGACGGAGATGCCGCCGAGGAGGGCGTCCCCCTGCGCGATCGCGTCCTCGAGGAGGCGCCGCGCGAGGCCGCTGGTCTGTGCCGCGGCGACAGACGTCGCGGCCGCCAGGTCACGCGTGTACGTCGCGGTGAGCGCGTCCGGGTCGGGCACGACACCGGCGAGTGCCGTCACGGCGTCGAGCTGGTCGGCGGCGGTGCGCAGGAGGCGCGGGGACAGGCTTGCGCGCGCGACGCCGTCGGGCAGGTCCTGGCGCACCACCTCGTCCGCCTGCGCGCCCGCGAGCGTGGCGACGGGCTGCATGGTGACGAACGGCGCTGCAGCGAGGGAGGAGAGGAGGGCTGAGGTCCCTGCGACGTCTGGGTCCCAGTCGCGGCCGGCGGTGATGAGCACGTGCGCAGAGCGTCCCGGCTGCTCCTGCGCGATCACGGCGAGCTCGGCGAGGAGGAGATGCCGGTTCGTCGGGGTGGCGGTGGCGAAGAGCCGGTTGAGCTCGTCGTCGGGGACGAGAGCGCGGACGGTCCCGGACCCGGTGGGCACGGAGACGACGCCGCTCGCCGTCGTGGGGCCGACGGGCTCGAGCCCGCCGTCGACGACGACGAGGCTGTCCCCCGCTGCTGCGGCGCCTGCGAGCGTCTGCTGGTTGGCGGAGCCCGGGACGGGGAGGGCCAGGTCGTCACGCCACCCGCGGACCTTCGCGTCGCTCGTCGCGGACGCGCCACGCTGGAACGGGAGGACGTCGGCGGCGGCGAGCGCGGCGACGTCGGGATCGAACGGGTCGAGCGCGAAGACCTCGCGTCCCGAGGCGCCCGTGAGGAGCGTGGACGCCCAGACGCCGGCCCCGCCGACGTCGGCGGCGGCCGCGTCCACGAGTGCGGGGTCGACGACCCACGAGACCTCGCGAGCTTCGGCCGTCGCGTCGAGCACGCGAGCGAGACGGCCCGACGACGGCGCTACCGCTGCGCTCATGCTCGCTGTCCACGCCTCGGGGTCCGTCGGCGTCGCGGCCGGCCCGGTGACAGGGACGAGGATGCTCAGCCGGGCCGCCTGGACCGCCCCCTCCGGGAACCACAGGAGGAAGCTGCGGGCCGACGCGATCGTGCCCGTGCTGCGGTCACCGAGCTCGGCGACGATCCCGCGAGGCCCCGACGCCTCGGGGTAGGGCAGGAGCCGGAGCTCCTCCGCCGGGACGGAGAGGGTGACGCTGCGCGACTCGCCGGGCGCGAGAGGCTCCTCGAGGTAGGTCGTCGTCAGGCTCGTCGCCGCGGGCAGCGCGAGCTCGTCCGCGAACCACTCCCGCAGCTGGGTGCGGGACTGCAGGCGGTAGCGCACGACGGAGAGCGACGCGGTCGGTTCCGCTATCGGCTCGGTGCCCGTGTTGCGCACGGTCACGCGGACGGTGACCGTGTCCGCGGGCGTGACCGTCAGGGGGGTGATGTCCTCGATCGTGACGGCGCTCGGTTCGACGACGACCGGCGACACCGTCGACGGCTCCGGGTCGGTCGTCGCCGAGGCGAGCGGGAGGGCCGTGAGCGACGTCGCGAGCGAGAGGGCGACCGCGCCGACCGCTGCGAGGCTGCGCGCGAGCGCGGCCCGGCCCCTGAGGACCGGACCGCGACCGACCATGGCGTCGCGAGCGTTCACCGCGGTCGCGGGTCCGCGGACGGGACGAAGGGGCCGTGCGGGCCGAACGTCGCGAGGACGTCGGACGCGAGCCGACGCTCGTTGGGGTACGAGAGCCTCGCGCCGAGGTCCTCGAGCGCGATCCAGGCGACGTCTTCCGCCTCGCCGTCGGGGTCGTCCTCGACGGTGAGGTCGCCGGACACCGCCTCGAGCAGAAAATGGTGCACGGCCTTGTGGACGCGACGGCCGTCGCCTGAGAACCAGTAGTCGATGACGCCGAGCCGCGTGCGGACCGCACCCGTGATGCCGGTCTCCTCCGCGATCTCGCGGACGGCCGCCTCTTCGGGGGTCTCGTCGCCCTCGAGGTGCCCCTTGGGGAGGCACCACTCAAGACGGCCAGCGCGGTTGCGTCGGGCGATGACGGCGGCGTGCGCGACGCCGTCGATCATCGACACGACGAGGCCGCCAGCCGAGGTCTCCTCGACGACAGGGAGCTGTGACTGCGTCGTAGGGACGCTCTGACGTGCACGTTCGTCAGGGTCGATGCGCAGTGCGTGCCCGCCCGGCGGCGCGGGGACGCGGTGGCGTCCCTGCGGAGCGGCTGCGGGTTTCATCACACCACTGTAACGAAGCGCACCGCTCCCAGGCGGCCCGAACCGCCCAGGCGGCCCGGCGGTCTGGCAGGCTTGGACGCCGTGAGCCCTGAAAACCCGACCCCTGCCGCGGGTCAGCCCGACGACGCCGCGCTGACCGAGCTGCGCATGCGCGCTCTCGACATCATCACCGGGCTCGCGCCCGAGGTGCTCGAGCTCGGCGACGTGTTCTCCTCCGCGGGTCACGAGCTCGCGCTCGTGGGCGGACCGGTCCGCGACGCCTTCCTCGGCCGTGCGAGCGCGGACCTCGACTTCACGACGTCGGCGCGTCCTGACGAGACGATCGCGCTCTTGAGCGCGTGGGGCGACGCGCACTGGGACATCGGCAAGGAGTTCGGCACGATCGGCGCCAAGCGGTTCGCACGTGCGGGCCGGGGGAGCGGGGCGGAGATCGTCGTCGAGGTGACGACGTACCGTGCCGACGAGTACGACCCGACGTCGCGCAAGCCCGTCGTGACGTTCGGCGACACGCTCGAGGGCGACCTGTCCCGCCGCGACTTCACGGTCAACGCGATGGCGCTGCGCCTGCCGCAGCTCGAGTTCGTGGATCCGCACGACGGCCTCGTGGACCTCGCCGCCGGTGTGCTGCGCACGCCGATCGCGCCGGAGATGTCGTTCGACGACGACCCCCTGCGCATGATGCGCGCCGCCCGCTTCGCGGCACAGCTCGGCTTCGGCATCGAGCCGGCGACGCGTCAGGCGATCGTCGACATGGCGGAGCGGATGACGATCGTCTCCGCCGAGCGCGTGCGCGCCGAGCTCGACAAGCTCCTGCTGTCGGCGAGCCCGCGGGCGGGCCTCGAGGTGCTGACCGACACGCGCCTCGCGACGTACGTGCTCCCCGAGCTGCTCCTCATGAAGGAGACGGTCGACGAGCACGGGCGTCACAAGGACGTCTACCAGCACACCCTGACCGTGCTGGAGCAGGCGATCGACCTCGAGACGGGTCCGGACGGCCCGGTCCCTGGACCTGACCTCGTGCTGCGTCTCGCGGCGGTGCTCCACGACTGCGGGAAGCCCGCCACGCGCCGCTTCGAGCCCGGTGGGGGCGTGAGCTTCCACCACCACGAGCTCGTGGGCGCGAAGCTCGCGCGCAAGCGCCTCAAGGAGCTGCGCTACGACAAGGACACGATCAAGGACGTCGCTCGCCTCGTCGAGCTGCACCTGCGGTTCCACGGGTACGGCGACGGTGGCTGGACGGACTCGGCGGTGCGCCGTTACGTGACGGACGCCGGACCGCTGCTCGAGCGCCTGCACCGGCTCACGCGCGCGGACTGCACGACCCGCAACCGCCGTCGTGCGCAGCGCCTCTCGGACACGTACGACTCGCTCGAGGCGCGCATCGCCGATCTGGCCGAGCGGGAGGAGATCGCGTCGATCCGCCCGGACCTCGACGGTCAGCAGATCATGGCGATCCTCGGTATCTCGCCGGGCCCGGTCGTCGGGCGCGCGTACAAGCACCTGCTCGAGCTGCGCATGGAGCGCGGCCCTGTCGACGAGGAGACGGCGAAGGCGGACCTCCTCGCCTGGTGGGCCGCGCAGGAGTGAGCTGCGCGCGGTCTACCGGTGGGATGCAGTCGCAGCCGCGCGCGGGGCGCGTGCACCCCAGGCGTGGAACACGACGGCGGCGCCTACGTACCCGCCCGTGAGGACGACGAAGAGCGCTCGGGACGCGCCCGAGTCAGGCAGTGCGACGGCAGCCAGGGCTGCGGCGCCGAGGAGCGCCGAGTTGTACAGCACGTCGTAGAGCGCGAAAGCCCGGCCCAGGAACGCGTCCGCGGTGTCCCGCTGCACGACCGTGTCGACCGCGATCTTGGCGCCCTGCGACGACAGTCCCAGTGCTGCGCCCGCCACGAGCATCGTCCAGGTGGTCACCTCGAGCACGAGCAGACCTTGCGCGGCGGCGCCGAGCACGAGACAGCCCGTGATCCACGAGTGGGTCCCGGAACGGGGCGACAGCACGGGCGTGAGCACGACAGCGAGGCCGAACCCTGCGGCCGTCGCGGCCGAGGCCGCCGCGAACGCGGCAAGGCCTGCTTCGGCGTCGGCCGGGTCGGCGAGCAGGTTCCGGCTGATCAGGATCGCTGCGACGAGCGTCGTGCCGAACAGGAACCGGTGCACCGCCATGACGGCGAGCGCCTGACCGGGGGTCCCGCGTGCGACGAGGTAGCGTGCGCCGTCGGCCAGCGCCCAGGCGAGCCGGGCCACGGCCCGACGCAGCGGGGGAGCAGACGCCGCGTCGTCGGGCCCGAGCTGCCCTCGGCCGAGGCGCGACGCAGCCCAGGCCGCGCTGGTCATGAGCGCTGCGGACACGACCACCGCGGCCGCGTCCTGCGTACGGCCCGTCGGGACCACGAGCCCCAGCCCCAGCCCGACACCGGCCCCCACCCCGGCAGAGAGCGCACCGAGCGTGGGGAGCAGGGAGTTGGCCGTGAGCAGCAGCGGCCCGTCGACGACGTGCGGCAGTCCCGCCGACAGTGCTGCGAGGAGGAACCGGTTGATCGACAGGTTGACCAGTGCGAGGAGGTAGATCGCGACGCCGAGGTCGTCATCGGGCGGGGTCGTGACCATGAGCGCGACGATGACGAGTGCGACCGCTGCCCGCAGGACGTTGCCCACGAGCAGCACCTGGCGCCGCCGCCACCGGTCCAGGAACACGCCCGCCCACGGGCCGACGATCGTGAACGGCGCCAGGAGGACAGCGAACGCGACCGCGACCTGACCGGCAGAGCTCGCCCGTTCGGGGGAGAAGAAGAAGAGAGTGGCCAGGCCGATCTGGAACATGCCGTCCGCGCACTGGCTTAGCAGGCGCACCGTGAACAGCCGCCGGAACCCCGGGCGCCGCAGGAGGACACGGAGCTCAGCCGAGACGCTCACCACGCCACCCCTCTCCCGGTCCTCTGGCCACCACGAAGACAAGAAAGTGCGCTATCTGTCGCTTCGAGCAACAGATAGCGCACTTTCTCGTCAGGTATGGGCGGGGATCAGCGCTCGTTGGTGCCCGCGATGAAGGCCTCGAGAGCCGCGCGGCCCTCCTGGTCCTCCATCTGCACGGGCGGCGACTTCATGAAGTAGGTCGCGGCCGAGAGGATCGGGCCACCGACGCCACGGTCCTTGGCGATCTTCGCCGCGCGGAGCGCGTCGATGATGATGCCGGCCGAGTTGGGCGAGTCCCAGACCTCGAGCTTGTACTCGAGGTTCAGGGGAACCTCACCGAACGCGCGACCCTCGAGGCGGACATAGGCCCACTTGCGGTCGTCGAGCCAGGCGACGTAGTCCGACGGACCGATGTGGACGTTGCGGTCCTCCTTCTTGCCCGCGAGGGGGCCGTCGTGGAGGTTCGACGTCACGGCCTGCGTCTTCGACAGCTTCTTGGACTCCAGGCGCTCACGCTCGAGCATGTTCTTGAAGTCCATGTTGCCGCCGACGTTCAGCTGGTACGTGCGGTCCAGGATGACGCCGCGGTCCTCGAAGAGACGGGCGAGCACGCGGTGCGTGATCGTCGCGCCGACCTGCGACTTGATGTCGTCGCCGACGATCGGGACGCCAGCGTCCTCGAACTTCTTCGCCCACTCGGGGTCGGACGCGATGAAGACGGGGAGAGCGTTGACGAACGCGACGTTCGCGTCGATCGCGCACTGCGCGTAGTACTTGGCCGCGACCTCAGAGCCGACGGGCAGGTAGCAGATGAGGACGTCGACCTTCGCGTCCTTGAGCGCCTGGACGACGTCGACGGGCTCGGCCGTCGACTCCTCGATCGTCTCGGAGTAGTACTTGCCGAGGCCGTCGTTCGTGACACCACGCTGGACGGTCACGCCGAGCGGCGGGACGTCAGCGATCTTGATGGTGTTGTTCTCGGACGCGAGGATCGCCTCGGACAGGTCGAAGCCAACCTTCTTCGCGTCGACGTCGAACGCCGCCACGAACTCGATGTCCGAGATGTGGTAGTCACCCAGCTGAACGTGCATGAGGCCGGGCACGGTCGAGTCAGCGGGGGTGTTGCGGTAGTAGTGCACACCCTGGACCAGCGACGCGGCACAGTTGCCGACGCCGACGATCCCGACGCGGATGGAGGTCATCCTCGCTCCTTGTAGTCAGTGCCGGGACGCTTCTCGTCCTCGGCGGTTGTTTCGTTGGTGGCGGCGACGGTGCGCGGTGCGCGCCCCGGGGCCGTCGAACCGGCACGGGCGCGGCCACGGCCACGCTCGGTGTCGATGAGCTCGTCGAGCCAGCGAACCTCGTGCTCGACCTGCTCGAGACCGTGCCGCTGAAGCTCGAGCGTGTACTCGTCGAGCCTCTCGCGGGTGCGAGCCGCACCCTCCCGGACGTTCTCGAGCCTCTCGGCGAGGCGGGTACGCCGCCCCTCGAGGATGCGCAGGCGAGTCTCGGCGTCGGTCTGCCCGAAGAAGGCGAACCGCACGTCGAAGCTCTCGTCCTCCCAGGCCGAGGGCCCGGACGACGAGAGGACGGTCTGGAGGCGTTCCTTGCCCTCCGCCGTGAGCTCGTACGCGATACGTGCCCGCTTGCCGGAGAGTGCGTGCGGCGGTGCGCCCGAACCCTCCGTGCCTGCGATCAGACCACGTGCCTGCATCGACTTCAGGCACGGGTACAGGGACCCGTACGACAGCGCCCGGAAGGAGCCGAGCAGGACGTTGAGCCGCTTGCGCAGCTCGTACCCGTGCATCGGTGCCTCGTTGAGGATGCCGAGGATGGCGGTCTCGAGGACCTCGGAACGTGCGCGCACGACCTGCCCCCATCCCGCTCATGTCTGATGTCGATGTATCGGATCGATACATCGACAGGCTAGGTCCGTAGACCCAGACATGCAAGCACCACGCACGCCGACCACACCGGGCAACTGTGAAGTTTCCGCACAGGCCTCGGGTCCGGGGAGCGAAAACACTGGGCTGAACCATGCTGGGTCCTCGGATGACGCCGATGAGCGGCATAGGGTTCAAGTCGTCGTTCAGTCAGCAGAAGGGTGTGTCGTGGGTTCAGCCACGAAGCGCAGCACCGCGAAGGGCCGCACCACGGCCCGTCCGGGCAAGCGCAAGTTCGTCAACTATCCGCGTGCGGGCAAGGGGCCCGTGCGCCGCTGGCTGCCGTCCTGGCGCTTCCTCCTCGGCGGCTTCCTCTTCGCCGTCGCCGTCGTCGTCGGGGTCGTCGTGACCGCCTACGCGACGACGACCATCCCGGAGCCCGCGAGCATCGCGATCAGCCAGACGACGACCGTCTACTACTCCGACGGCAAGACCGTCATGGGCCGCTTCGTCGACGAGGCGAACCGTGAGCTCATCCCGGCCGAGGAGATCCCGCAGGTCGTGCGCGACGCGATCGTCGCCGCCGAGGACCGCTCCTTCTACGAGAACGCCGGTATCTCCGTGCCCGGCATGGCCCGCGCATTCTGGACCAACCTGCGGCACGGCACGCGCCAGGGTGGCTCCACGATCACCCAGCAGTACGCCGAGCGCTACTACACGTCCGGGACGACCTCCGACTACGTGGGCAAGTTCAAGGAGGCGCTGCTCGCCGTCAAGCTCGCGCAGGAGGAGGACAAGGACGAGATCCTCGCGAACTACATCAACACCATCTACTTCGGCCGAGGCACGAACGGCATCCAGACCGCCGCACGCGCCTACTTCGGCGTCGACGCGAAGGACCTGACGCTCTCGCAGGCCGCGCTCATCGCCGGCATCATCCCGAGCCCCACCAAGTGGGACCCGCGCTTCGACCCTGACAAGGCGAAGGAGCGCTGGAACTACGTCCTCGACGGGATGGTCCTCCTCGGGACCCTCGACCCGACCGAGCGCACGACGCTCGAGTTCCCCGAGACCAAGGAGTTCAAGCAGAGCAACACGCTGTCGGGGCCTAAGGGCTACATCCTCGACGAGGTCCGCAAGGAGATCGTCAAGAAGACCCCCTTCACCACGGAGGAACTCGACACCGCCGGGTTCAAGGTCGTCACGACGATCGACGTCGACGACCAGAAGGCCGTCCAGGCGACGATGAAGGACAAGGCGCTCTTCGAGGGTTCCTCGAAGAACATGCAGACCGCCGTCGTCTCGATCGATCCGTCGACGGGCGCGATCCGCGCGATGTACGGCGGCAAGGACTACGTCAAGATCCAGCGCAACCGCGTCACGCAGGACAAGGCGCAGGCAGGCTCGACCTTCAAGCCCTTCACGCTCGTCGCCGCCCTCGAGGCCGGCAAGACGCTCGACGACCGCCTCAACGGCTCGAACCTCCGCAAGTTCGACGGCATCAAGGACCCGGTCCGCAACTTCGCGAACGGCAACTGGGGCTGGGTCTCGCTCCTCAAGGCGACCGAGCAGTCGGTCAACACCGCGTTCGTCGACCTCAACCTCGAGGTCACGCCCGCAGCGACCCGCGACGTCGCTGTCCGCGCAGGCATCCCCGAGGACACCGACAGCCTCGACGTCGCCGCCAACGTCCTCGGCGTCTCGTCCGTGCGGGCGCTCGACATGGCCGCCGCCTACTCGACCTTCGCCAACGAGGGCATGCGCACCGAGCCGTACCTGGTCCAGTCGATCGCCGAGCTGAACGGCAACGCTGTCTACGAGGGCGGCAGCGTCCCGAAGCGGGCCTTCGAGGCGGAGATCATGGCGGACACGACGTACGCGCTCACGCAGGTCGTCGAGAAGGGCTCCGGCCAGACGGCTAAGGCGCTCAACCGACCCGTCGCAGGCAAGACCGGGACGTCGAACTCCAACAAGTCCGCGTGGTTCGTCGGCTACACGCCGCAGCTCGTCACCGCGGTCTCGATGTACCAGATCGGCAAGGACGGCATCAAGGCAGACCCGATCTCGCCGTTCCGCGGCTACGACGAGATCACCGGTGGCTCCGCCCCGCTCGACGTGTGGACCAGCTACATGACTGCCGCGCTCGAGGGCGAGCCGGTGCTCGAGTTCCCGGAGCGGACCAAGCCGGTCGTCAAGACCCCGCCGACGCCCA
The DNA here is from genome assembly GCF_058313055.1 of Flavimobilis sp. BM9. Classification (NCBI taxonomy): domain Bacteria; kingdom Bacillati; phylum Actinomycetota; class Actinomycetes; order Micrococcales; family Jonesiaceae; genus Flavimobilis; species Flavimobilis sp. BM9. The sequence goes on from NZ_JBZEMO010000002.1 coordinate 393,382, forward strand.
CCGAGACCAAGTCGGAGAAGCCGACCGAGGAGCCGACGGAGAAGCCGACCGAGGAGCCCACGCAGGAGCCGGACAGCGCGACCGTGCCCGGCGGGCTCATCGGCACCGACGAGAAGTCCGCGCGCGACGCCCTGCGCGCCGCCGGGCTCGAGCCCGTCGTCAGCTACCAGGAGAGCGACAAGCCCAAGGGGTCCGTCATCGCGGTCCAACCGGGCGAAGGCACCCAGGTGCCGACGAAGTCGAGCATCGTGCTGGTCGTCTCGAGCGGCCCCCCGCCGGCACCCGACCCGACGACCCCGCCCCCGAGCGAACCCGAACCGCCCGCGACGCCCCCGGCCTCGCCGGCCCAGGAGACCGCTCGCGAGGACTGAGACCACGACGGCGGCGCACCTGCAGGACGCAGGTGCGCCGCCGTCGTCGTGCGCCGGTTGTGACCTCCGTCCACAGGCTTGGTCCCCGGCCCCCCGAGCCGGTACGCTGGCATCTTGCTGTGCCCTGGCGACGCTCGCCATCGAGACGAGACCCGGGACCAACGCAGCGACGCACAACCCTCCTGTCACGGAAGTCCCGTGGCCGCACTGAGTCCATAGGAGGTGGGTATGAGCATGCGTCTGTACGAGCTGATGATCATCCTTGACCCCGAGATCGAGGAGCGCACCGTCGCCCCGTCGCTCGACAAGTACCTGAAGGTCGTCACGACCGAGGGTGGGTCCGTCGACAAGGTCGACATCTGGGGCCGCCGTCGTCTTGCCTACGACATCAACAAGAAGTCCGAGGGCATCTACGCGGTGATCGACTTCACCGCTACCCCGGCCACCGCCAAGGAGCTTGACCGCCAGCTCGGCCTCAACGAGGTCGTCCTGCGCACGAAGGTCATGCGCCGCGAGGAGTCCAAGGTCGCGGCTGTCGCCGCTGCCGACGAGGCTCCGGCCGAGGTTGCTGCCGACGCTTCCTGACGTCGACACCTCACCCCGCGCCGTCGGGCGATCGCTTGACGGACAGATACGAAACTTGAAGGAGCAGGCATGGCTGGCGAGACCATCATCACCGTGATCGGCAACCTCACGGCTGACCCGGAGCTGCGTTTCACGCCCTCCGGAGCGGCGGTGGCCAACTTCACGGTCGCGTCGACCCCCCGCACCTTCGACCGCCAGAAGAACGAGTTCGTGGACGGCGACACGCTGTTCATGCGCTGCTCGATCTGGCGAGAGGCCGCCGAGAACGTCGCCGAGTCCCTCACCAAGGGCACCCGCGTGATCGTCCAGGGCCGCCTCGTGCAGCGTTCGTACGAGACCCGCGAGGGTGAGAAGCGCACCGTCGTCGAGCTGCAGGTGGACGAGATCGGTCCTTCCCTGCGCTACGCCTCCGCCAAGGTCACCCGAGCCCAGCGCTCGGGTGGCGGTGGCGGCGGCTTCAGCGGCGGCGGTGCCCCCTCCGGTGGCGGATACCAGCAGAACGACCCCTGGGCCTCGTCCGGCCCGGCGGCCGGCTCCGGCGGCTTTGCCGACGAGCCCCCGTTCTGATCCGCACCGGAAACTAGACAAGACGAGCCCCGTCCTCCCCCGCGGGAGGCGAGCGGGGCAGAGCACCTGACAAGGAGCACACGATGGCCAAGGCCGTTGTTCGCAAGCCCAAGAAGAAGTCCAACCCGCTGAAGACCGCGAAGATCGAGGTCGTCGACTACAAGGACACCGCGCTGCTGCGCAAGTTCATCTCCGACCGCGGAAAGATCCGTGCGCGTCGCGTCACCGGCGTCTCCGTCCAGGAGCAGCGTCAGATCGCCCGTGCCGTCAAGAACGCGCGCGAGATGGCCCTGCTGCCCTACTCCTCCTCGGCTCGCTGAGCGCGCTGAGACAGAAAGGCAGAAGAACATGGCAAAGCTGATCCTCACCCACGAGGTCACCGGTCTCGGTGAGCCTGGCGACGTCGTCACCGTCAAGGACGGTTACGCGCGCAACTACCTGGTCCCCCGCGGCCTGGCCACGGCCTGGTCCAAGGGTGCCGAGTCCGAGGTCAACGCGATCCGCAAGGCCCGCAAGGCCCGTGAGATCGCGTCGCTCGAGGACGCCCGTGCGATCCGCGACTCGCTGCAGTCCAAGGCCGTCGTCGTCAAGGCGAAGGCTGGCAACGGCGGTCGTCTGTTCGGCGCCGTGACGACCGCGGACATCGCCGCGGCCGTCGAGGCGTCCGTCGCGCAGAAGATCGACCGTCGCAAGGTCGAGATCGGTCAGCCGATCAAGTCGACCGGCGACTTCACGGTCTCGATCCGCCTGCACCCTGAGGTGTCGGCGAACATCAAGCTGAAGGTCGTCGCCGCCTGACGGTGTCGTCCTGATGAGGCCCGGTTCCCCCGTGGGGGAGCCGGGCCTCGTGCTTTCCCCACCTCTCTGACGGATCGCGTCGGCGCGCACCTGGGGTGTGCACGGAGGCGACCGGCGTCAGGCGCCCGTGACCATCCACGCCGTCGTGCGGGCGCGAAGGCCGGTGGTCAGCGCGCGGGCGAGCATGAACACTCCCGCGAACCCCACCCACAGCCAGACGAGGCCCGCAGACCCGCCCGGCGCGAACGCGCGCACGGCGAGGGCGCACGGGGTGTAGACGACGAGCGTCAGGATGCCGGCCCATGCGAGGTACCGGCCGTCACCGGCGCCGATGAGGACGCCGTCGAGCACGAACACCCAGCCGCCGAGCGGCATGAGGACGCCCGCGACGACCAACCCGGCGACGACGGCGTCCTGCACCGCGGCGTCGGACGTGAAGAGAGGCGTGACGAGCGGCCCGACGGCCGCGACGGTGACGCCGAGCGCCGCGCCACCGACGACGCCCCACCGCAGGCAGCGCCGCAGGACGTCGCGGGTGCGGGCGACGTCGCCCGCGCCCAGGGCGGTGCCGACGAGCGCCTGGGCGGCGATCGCGAGGGCGTCGAGGGCGAACGCCGTCAGGCCCCACATCGCGCTGACGACCTGGTGGCCCGCGAGAGTCAGGGCGCCGAGGCCCGTCGCGACGAAGACGGTCAGGAGGATCGCGAGGCGCAGGGAGAGGGTGCGTACGAAGAGGGGGAGGCCCTGGCGCGCCTGCGCCCAGATGCCCGCGCGGTGCGGCCGCAGCGATGCGTCGGCGCGACGTGCGCCGCGGACGACGACGGTGCCGAGGACCACGGCCATGGCGAGCTGGGCGATGGTCGTGCCGAAGCCGGAACCGGCGATGCCCATACCGACCACGTGCACGAGGGTGACCGAGAGGATCGCGTTGAGGAGTGCGCCGCCGGCAGCGACCCACAGGGGAGTGCGCGTGTCCCGCAGGCCGCGCAGCACGCCTGTCGCGGCGAGGACGAGCAGCATTCCCGGCAGGCCGGGAGCGGACCAGCGCAGGTAGGAGACGGCGTTCGTCGCGACAGCGCCGTCGGCGCCGAGCCGGGCGACCGCCCACGGCGCGGCGAGGACGAGGGCGGCCGCAAGGGCGAGACCGAGCGCGAGGGCGAGCCACAGGCCGTCGATGCCGGCCTGGAGCGCCTCGGCGCGCCTGCCGGCGCCCGTGCGGCGCGCGACGGCGGCAGTCGTGGCGTACGCGAGGAAGATGCACAGCCCGACGACGGTCATCAGGAGGGTCGAGGCGACCGACAGGCCGGCGAGCTCCGAGGTGCCCAGGCGGCCGACGACGGCCGAGTCCACGAGGACGAAGAGCGGCTCGGCGACGAGTGCGCCGAGAGCCGGGAGCGCGAGCGAGACGATCTGCCGGTCCAGGGACTGATCCTTCGGTGACTCACCCTGTGGACGCATGGAAACCAATCTTCTGTCCACAGGTCGGATCGTTGGAATCCTGCGGAAAACTCGCCGGTGTTAACGCTCGCCACCATGTTATCCCCGGCCCTGTCCACAGTCTGTGCACGGCCTGTCCTGCGATTCCCACAGCACTGTCCAGTGCTGTGGATAACTCGGTGGACGGGGCATTCGACCCCGCACTCCCCGGAGCGTACGCTGCGCTGGACCCCACCCTCTTCTCGAGGCCCGCCACCACGCGGCGCATGTCAGAGGTGGGAGGTAGAAAGTCCGTGGGCGGGCAGGGCAGAGCCCCCACGGCGCGGCGAGCACGATGATTGAGGAGTCCCATGTCGGTCGAAGAGCTCGAGCAGTTCGGACGTCCGTCCTCGGGCGGTTTCGACCGGACCCCGCCGCAGGACGTCGCGGCTGAGCAGTCCGTCCTCGGCGGCATGCTCATCTCGAAGGACGCGATCGCCGACGTCATCGAGCAGCTGCGCAGCAACGACTTCTACCGGCCCGCCCACGAGACGATCTACGACGCGATCCTCGACCTCTACGGCCGCGGCGAGCCCGCCGACGCGATCACCGTCCTCGGCGAGCTCACGAAGCGCGGCGAGGCCGGACGCATCGGTGGTGCCCCCTACCTCCACGAGCTCATCTCGTCCGTCCCGACGGCCGCGAACGCGGGGTACTACGCCCGCATCGTGCGCGAGCGTGCGATCCTGCGCCGCCTCGTCGAGGCTGGCACGCGCATCGTCCAGCTCGGCTACGCGGCCGACGGCGGCGACGTCGACGAGATCGTCAACAACGCCCAGGCCGAGGTCTACTCCGTCACGGAGACGCGCGCGAGCGAGGACTACGTCGTGCTCGGCGAGGTCCTCGGCGGGACCGTCGACGAGATCGAGGCTGCCGGGCACCGCGGCGAGGGCATGGTCGGTGTACCCACCGGTTTCGCGGACCTCGACCGCCTCACGAACGGCCTGCACCCGGGGCAGATGATCGTCATCGCGGCTCGGCCCGCCATGGGGAAATCAACTTTTGCCATAGATATTGCACGTTCTGCTGCAATTAAGAATAACGCAACAACGTGCGTGTTCTCCCTCGAGATGGGGCGCAACGAGATCACGATGCGTCTGCTCGCTGCTGAGGCGCGCATCCACCTGCAGAAGCTGCGCAACGGCTCCCTCGGGGACGACGACTGGCAGAAGCTCGCCAACACGATGGGCAAGATCTCCGAGGCGCCGCTGTTCATCGACGACTCGCCGAACATGTCGCTCATGGAGATCCGCGCGAAGTGCCGCCGGCTCAAGCAGCGTCACGACCTCAAGCTCGTCGTCATCGACTACCTGCAGCTCATGAGCTCCGGCAAGCGTGTCGAGTCCCGCCAGCAAGAGGTCTCGGAGTTCTCGCGTGCGCTCAAGCTCCTCGCCAAGGAGCTCGAGGTCCCGGTCATCGCGCTCTCCCAGCTGAACCGTGGCCCTGAGCAGCGCACCGACAAGAAGCCCGCGATGAGCGACCTTCGCGAGTCTGGCTCGATCGAGCAGGACGCCGACATGGTCATCCTGCTGCACCGCGAGGACGCCTACGAGAAGGAGTCCCCGCGCGCGGGCGAGGCCGACGTGATCGTCGCCAAGCACCGTAACGGCCCCACCGACACGATCACGGTCGCGTTCCAGGGCCACTACTCACGCTTCGTCGACATGCAGGCGTGAGCGCACCGGTGGGCGGCTGACCTACATCCAGCGGTTGCGGCGGAAGAGCAGCCACAGGCTCCCGCCGAGCGCGACCATGAGCGCCAGCGCCATCGGGTACCCGAAGGCCCAGTGCAGCTCAGGCATGTGGTCGAAGTTCATGCCGTAGATCGCGCCGACGAGAGTCGGCGCGAACAGGATGGCGGCCCACCCCGAGATCTTCTTCATGTTCTCGTTCTGACGCTGGTTGACCAGAGTCGCGTTCACGTTGAGGATCTGCGTGAGCGCCTCCCGAAGCTCGGCGATCGCACCAGTCACACGCGTCAGGTTGTCGAGAACGTCCTGCAGGTACGCATGCAGACCCGGGTGGATCTCGTGGTGGCCGGACCCCGCCTGCAAGGCTTCGACAACATCCATGAGGGGAACGGCCGCGTGCTGCAGGTCGATGATCTCGCGCGTGAGTCGATAGATGCGCTCGGCGACCGCGTCATCGCCGTCGAAGACCTGCCGTTCGATCGCCTCCCGGTCCGCCTCGAGATCCGCGACGACCTGGACATACCCGCCGACGGCGGTGTTCAGGAAGGAGTGGACGATCGACTCTGCGCCCAGGCGGAGCACGGCGGGATCGCGCGCCAGCCGGTGGACGTACCCCACGGCCTCCCCGTCGCGCGCCTGGCACAGGATGACGACGATGTTGGCGCGCAGCAGCAGGTGGAACTCGGTGACCTGCACATCCTCGGTGGGGTCGTCGTACGACGCGAGGCGCGCCACCACGAACAGCACGTCCCCGTAGCGCTCGAGCTTGGGTCGCTGACCCGCCTTGAGCAGGTCCTCCACCACCAGCGGATGCAGGTCCCACGCCTGGCCAAGGTGAGCGACCTGCTCCGCCGTGGGCATGTCGTACTCCAGGACCACCAGCGTGTCCCGCTCGGTCGCCGCTGCCGCGAACGCTGCCTCAGCCGCGTCGTCGGACGCTTCGACGCCGACCGTCTGAGACTCGAGAACCTGACCGTCGCGCAGCCGGGACACTCGCAACGCGGGAAGGCGCGACTCGGCAGGGGCTACATCGTGCCGTGCCACGAGGTCGAGGAGACGCCGCGAACGGTCGTGACGGCTTGATCTCGTAGGCATGAGCGCTCCTCGGGAGGTGGACCCCTCGAGCCTAGCCAGCCGCTGCCCGCCGATCAGCCGCGGCCCGCCGATCAGCCGCGGCGCCGCAGCCGGACCACCGGGATGGCGCGGTCCGTCTTCTCCTCGTACTTCGTGAAGCGCGGCACCTCGCGCGTGATCAGGTCCCATGCAGCCGCGCGTTCGTCGCCGTGCAGCTCATCGGCGTCGACCGGGAAGCGCTGACCCTCCAGCTCGACGCTCACCCGGTCCGGGTGGGCGGCCATGTTCAGGTACCAGGCAGGGTTCTCCACGGCGCCGTTCGCGGACGCGACGACGTACCAGCCGCCGTCGGGCGCGCTGAACCGGGCGACCGGCGTCGTGCGCTCCTCGCCGCTCTTGCGGCCCACCGTGTGCAGCACGAGCAGGTCCATGCCCATCGCCTGCCCGCCGGTCCGGCGCACGCGGCGCGCCGCAAGCTTGTTGACCAGGCGCATGACAGGTCCGCGCGGCATCGCGCCGCCACGGGTCCCGCGCGGGTTACTGAAGCTCATGGCTCTCCTCCGGCTCGTCGTGCCTCGACCTCCACTATGGCCCCGGCCGGGTGGCGCGACCACCCCGCGGGGCGACCCGCGGAGCCTCGGGATCAGGTGAGGTGCGGCGACGTCAGGCGGTCGCGCGCGTGGCCTCGGGCCGCCGGTGCTGGTCGACGACGGCGTTGAGCCGCTGCGACATGGCGAGACCCAGCACGGCGAGCGCCGTGAGGAAGACGGGGAACGTCCACGTGCCGACGCTGCTCGAGAGCAGCCCGAACAGGGGCGGCGCGAGGGTCGACCCGACATACGCGGCAGCCATCTGGACGCCGATGATCGCCTGGGAGTTCTCGCGGCCGAAGTTCGCGGGCGTCGAGTGGATGATCGCCGGGTAGATCGGCGCGCAACCGAGGCCCGCGATGACGAGCCCGGCCAGCGCGACGACGTCGGTCCCGAGAGGGAGCAGCACCATGACCGTGCCGAGCCCGACCGTCGTGAAGCCCCAGCGGATGAGGAGGCGGTCCCCGATGCGGTCCGCGACGAAGCCTGCGAGGAACCGTCCGCCGGTCACGCCGAGCAGGAACAGCGACGCGAACGCGGCAGCCGTTGCGGGGTCGACGGCGCGCTCCGTCACGAGGTACGTCGACGCCCACACCATCGCCGTCGTCTCGAGCGCGCAGTACGCGAAGAACGCGACGAGCACCGGCGCAACCCCCGGGATGCGCAGCGCACGGGCGAGGGAGAGTGGCACAGCGTCGTCGGCTGCGGGCTCGGGCGTGGCGTCCGCGGCGTCGGGCGCGGGCAGCGAGTTGACCCTCCGCCAGAGCGGGAGCGTCGCGACGAGCGCGACCGTGAGGACGACCTGGATCAGGCCGACCGTGCGGTAGGCACCCGACCATCCCTGCCCGGACGTGAGCGCGTAGCTCATGATGAACGGGCTGATCGACGCGCCCACGCCCCAGAAGCTGTGGAGCCAGTTCATGTGACGCGCCGCGTAGTGCAGGGCCACGTAGTTGTTGAGCGCCGCGTCGACCGCGCCGGCGCCCAGGCCGTAGGGGATCGCCCACAGGCAGATCATCCAGAACTGGTCGGACAGCGAGAACCCGATGAGCGCAGCAGCCGTCATGCCCACGCTCGTCGCGGTCACCAGGCCCGCACCGAACCGGCGGGTCAGACGGTCGGACGCGAGGCTCGAGAGGATCGTGCCGCTCGCGATGACCATCGTGACGATGCCCGCGAACGCGAGCGGCACCCCGAGGTCCTTGTGCATGACGGGCCAGCCGGCACCGACGAGCGAGTCGGGGAGACCGAGGCTCACGAAGGCGACGTAGATGATCGAGAGGAGAGCCGCGTACATGGCGGGTCCTGCCTTTCGTGCGGGTTGCGGGGAGCCGCACATGGCGGCCACGTGCGGTCCGAGCCTAGCGACTGTCGACGCCACGGTCGAAACGTTACGACCGCGGCGTCCGGGAGGACTTGGCGACCGGGGCGCGCGTCGATAGGAGCGGGCGCCAACCCGGGGTCCCGCAGCCATGTCCGAATCCCGCCAGACACGGGCGGCGGGAGGTGGTGGACTGTCCCCATGACGACGACGGCCCGCACCGAAACCGCAGCGCACCCCGCGACGGTCGCGCCCGCGCACCCCGACGCCGCCCCGACCATCGCAGCCCCGACCATCGCAGACCGGACCTTCGCCGAGCGATACCGCGCGATCGACGCCCGCGACGCCCGCTTCGACGGCCAGTTCTTCACCGCCGTCACCTCGACCGGCATCTACTGCCGACCTTCCTGCCCCGCCCGGACGCCGCGACCCGAGAACGTCCGCTTCTACCTCACGTCCGCCGCAGCCCAGGAGGCAGGCTTCCGCGCGTGCAAGCGCTGCCTGCCCGAGGCCACGCCGGGGACCCCCGCGTGGGACCTGCGCCGCGACCTCGCAGCGCGGGCGATGCGGCTCGTGGCCGACGGCGTCGTCGACCGCGAAGGCGTGGACGGCCTCGCCGCCCGCCTCGGCTACACGCCGCGGCACGTGCAGCGAGTGCTCACGAGCGAGCTCGGCGCCGGGCCGCTGCCCCTCGCCCGCGCCCGGCGGGCGCAGTCCGCGCGAGCACTCCTCGTCGGCACAGACCTCCCGCTCACGCAGGTCGCGTTCGCCGCCGGCTTCGGCTCGGTGCGCCAGTTCAACGACACGGTCCGCGCGGTCTTCGACGTCAGCCCGACCGAGCTGCGCGCCCGCGCGCGCCGCCCGGTCACGCCCCACGCCTCGGGGAGCGCGGACCCCCACGTGCGCCTCGACGTCGAGCTGCCCGTCCGCGAGCCGTTCGACGCCGTCGGCACCTTCCGCTTCCTCGCAGCGCGTGCGGTCACGGGCGTCGAGACGGCGGACGTCGCCGACGACGACGCCCTCACCTACGCACGCACCCTCACCCTCCCGCACGGCCCTGGGGCGATCGAGGTCCGCGCCGTGCGCGGACGCACCGGGTGGCGCCTGGCCGCACGGCTCGAGCTGACCGCGCTCGCGGACGTCGCCCCCGCCGTCGCACGCGTGCGCCGCATGCTCGACCTCGACGCCGACCCGGTCGCCGTCGACACCGCGCTCGGCGCGGACCCCGACCTCGCACCCCTCGTCACGGCCACTCCCGGGATCCGCGTGCCCGGCGCCGTCGACCCGCACGAGCTCGTGGTCCGCGCGATCGTCGGCCAGCAGATCTCCGTCGCCGCTGCACGCACCCACCTCGGCCGGCTCGCCGCCACCGCCGGCACGCCGTACGCGGCGAGCATCGACGGCCTCACGACGCTCTTTCCGACCGCCGCCCAGATCGTCGCGGCCGTCCCCGAGCCCGTCCCGGGTGAGCCCCTCGACCCCGACCGCCCGCTGCGCCTGCCCGCCGACGCGGTCCGCGCCGTCCTCGCGACCGCCCGCGCGCTCGCGGACGGCGAGCTCGCAGTCCACGTCGGCGCCGACGCCGAGACTCTGCGCGCCGACCTGCTCGCTCGGCCGCGCATCGGGGACTGGACGGCGTCGTACATCGTCATGCGCGTCCTCGGCGACCCCGACGTGTGGCTCCCGCGGGACGTCGCGCTCGTCGCCGGGGCGCGTGCCGTCGGCATCCTCGACGGCGACGTCAGCGTCGCCGCCGCGCACCGTGCGCTCGTCGAGCGCAGCGAACAGTGGGCGCCGTGGCGCTCGTACGCCGTCGTGCACCTCTGGCGCGCTGCCACGCAGCACGCCGCGACCACGAGCCCCGCAACCCGGAAGGACCAGTCATGACCGCCACCACCGCGCCCGCCAGCGGCACCGCCGCTGCCACCGCCGCCACGCTCGCCACCCCTGACGGGCCGTTCACCGCGCTCGTGCGCGACGGCGCGGTCCTCGCCTCAGGCTGGACCGACGAGATCGCTGACCTCGTCGCGCTCGTCCACCCGACCCTGCGGCCGGCCGTCGTCGAGACCGTCCCGACGACGGCCGGCCGCGTCGCCGACGTCGTCGCGGCAGTCACCGCCTACTACGAGGGCGACCTCGACGCGCCTGCACGCGTGCCCGTGCACCAGGCGTCCGGCGAGTTCCGGATGCACGCGTGGGACGCGCTGCGCGCCGTCGCGCCGGGTGAGGCGATCACGTACACGCAGTACGCCGCGCGCGCCGGACGCCCACTCGCCGTGCGCGCCGCCGCAGGCGCCTGCGCGATGAACGCCGCCGCACTGTTCGTGCCCTGCCACCGCATCGTGCGCACCGACGGCAGCCTCGGCGGCTTCCGGTACGGCCTGCCGATCAAGCGCAGCCTGCTCGACCGCGAGGCGCGGGGTGCCGGAGCCGTCGCAGAACGTAGTCCCGAGCAGGTGCTTGCGGCTACTTCGTCGGCTTCACGGTGACGGTCTTCGAGACCGCCCCGGGGAGGCGCTTCGAACCCTCGTAGACCGCGCGCACCTTGATCCTCCCCGTCGGCTTCACCGGTAGGGTGACGGTGGTCCGGCCGTTGTCGGACGCCTTCAGCCTCGCCGTCGCGACCGAGCGACCGTTGACGTAGAACCGCACCGTCCCGGTGACGGGGATCGCCGTCGTCGCGTGCGGCACCGAGACCGTCACCTTCGGTCGAGCGCCCTTGGCGAACGGCCGGACCTTGACGGTAGGGCGACCCGACAGCTTCGTCGTGACGACGTTGACGTGCACAGGCTTCGCCACGGCGCCCTTGTCATACTCGCTGGCGACTCGGCGGACGCTGATCGTGTGGCGGCCGGGCTTCCCGAGGACGTGCAGCTTGACCCGGTAAGTCTTCGGGCCGCGCTTCTGTTCGACGTGGCGCACAGACCCGAGCCACACGGTGGGGGCGTACTCCCCGTCGACACGGATCTCCAGTTCCCCGGTCAGGGGTCCCGTGACGGTGATGAGCGCCGTCGCGTTGTCGTACCGCTCGATGGTCGTCTGTTCGAGGCGGACCTTCACGGTCGAGGCGCGGCGCGTGACCGAGACCCGCTTCGAGAGCGGCGACGACACGGTGTGGTGGTACTCGTCGCCCTGGAGGCGGAACCGGTAGGGGCCGTAGGTGCCGATGTCCGTCACTTCGATCGCGCAGAGCTTCGAATCTGAGACCCACATGGCGGGGCCGAGCACCTTGCCCGAGCGATCGAGCACCTCGGCCCGGGCCGTAGCGTGAGCCCCCAGCCGAGCGCCGCTGACCTGGGCGCACATCATCGCGTACCCGTCCCAGTCCCACTCGCGAGTCGTGAAGCCGGCTGTCGGGCGTGAGATCGTCGGGCGAAGCTTCCTCTCGCTGTACGACACGACGGCGTGCCTGCCGAGGTCGACGTCCTCACCTGCGCGCACGGTCGTCCCGGCAGTGATCGTCTGTGGGTGGAACCATCCGCCGACGTGGATCCGGTACGTCCCCGGAGCGAGCGCGTCGACCGTCACGCGCCACCCACCCGAGACGCGCTCGGCCTGCCTGCCGTGGTGGGCAGTTCGCCACTTGCCGTCGACGAGCTGCTCGACGCCGTAGTCCACCGTGCGCGTGTCGGCGACCGCGCTCATGGCCGTGAACGAGATCGAGGCTGGAGACCATGCCGTGAGCCGCACGATCGGGTTGAGCCCGGGAGCGACGAGGACTAGCTTCTCGACGGAGGCCGGGCCGTTGAACAGATCGACGGTGTACAGGCCCGCGGCCGGAACCGTGAACGTCGCCTCGCCGGCAGGGTTCGTCTCGGCCTCCCGGACGTCCCAGCCCGTGGAGTAGGTCGTCCGTATCGAGACGTTGGCACGCTCCACCGGGATCCCACGGCTCGTCTCGACGATCACGGTCACCGTGAGGGGGGCCGCGCTCGCGGGGGGCGCCGTGCTCAGCCCGGAGAGGAGAAGCATGACGACGGCGAGCATCGCGGTCGCAGAGCGACGGGCTGTCGCGTCGTGTCGCATGGGGTTCCTCTGGGCGTGGCTGGCGGGTCGGCGACCACGGTATCGGTCAGAGGGATAGCAGGGAAAGGCTGGTCAGAGCGTTGCTCGGGAAGGAGCCGACCCATCGGGGCCTGTGGGCCGGACATGCCTCGGACCTAGACTCGCCACTAAGGTCGTGACCCGGCGTGCCGGGCGATCCGCGACCCGCCCTTCCCACTGCAGGAGAGCGCTGATGCTGCCCTGGACCTCGCGCACGACCCACCTCGCGTGGCTCGACCAGCACACCCGTGACCTCCTCGACTTCGGCCGCGGTGGCCTCGTCGCACCGGGTGGCGGGGCCGCCTACCTCGACGACGACGGACGCCCCGACCCGAGCCAGGGAGTCCAGGCGTGGATCACGTGCCGCACCGTGCACGTGTACTCGCTCGGTGCGATGCTCGGCGTGCCCGGCTGCGCCCCCGTCGCGGCAGGCGCGCTCACGGGCCTGATGGGGGTGCTGCACGACGACGAGCACGGCGGTTGGTTCCACGCCGTCGACGCGGCGGGCGTCCCCGACAGCGCGTCCGGCAAGTCCTGCTACGACCACGCGTTCGTGCTGCTCGCGGCGTCGAGCGCCTTGCTCGCCGGGCTGCCAGGCGCGCGCGAGCTGCTCGACGAGGCGTGCGCTGTCTACCTCGACCGGTTCTGGGACGACGACGCCGGCCGGGCCGTCGACACGTGGGACGTGACGTTCGCCGAGCTCGACGGCTACCGCGGCATCAACGCGAACATGCACTCGGTCGAGGCGATGCTCGCCGTCGCTGACGCGACCGGTGACCCGGCGTGGCGCGAGCGTGCCGCACGCATCGCCGCGTTCGTCGTCGAGCTCGCCGCCGAGCACGACGGGCGGCTGCCCGAGCACTTCGACGCCGAGTGGACCGCTGACCTCGAGCTCAACGCCGACCGCCCCGGCGACCAGTTCAAGCCCTACGGCGCGACGATCGGGCACGGCCTCGAGTGGTCCCGGCTGCTCCTGCACGTCGAGGGCGCGCTCGGCGACGACGCGCCGGACGACCTGCTGCCCGCCGCCGTCGCGCTCTTCGAGCGTGCCGTCGCCGACGGCTGGGCCGCCGACGACGCCGAGGGTTTCGTCTACACGACCGGCTGGGACGGCACGCCCGTCGTGCGCGACCGCATGCACTGGGTCGCCGCCGAGGCGACCGCAGCGGCGGACGCGCTGCACCGCCGCACCGGCGACGCCCGCTACGCCGAGCTCTACGCGACGTGGTGGGACCACATCGCCACGCACGTCGTCGACCACGAGCGTGGCTCGTGGCACCACGAGCTCGACCCGACCCTCGCACCCGCCGGCACCGTGTGGCCGGGCAAGCCCGACCTCTACCACGCGGTCCAGGCGACCCTCCTGCCGCGACTCCCGCTCGGCCCGTCGATCGCCCGTGCTGTCGCGGACGGACAGGTGGCCGGGCTCGGGCTCGGGAGGTAGGCGGGTCCGCGGTCTACCGTGATCCCGTGGCTCCTCGACCCGGTGACGAGACGGACGTCGTCGTGCTGCGGTGGGCGCCCGTCGGCGAGGGCGGCCGTGTCGCGCGCCAGACGTCCTGGTGGTGGGAGGTCGCCTGCGCCCGCGTCCAGGGACGCGCGCCGCAGCGCTTGTTCCACGCGAGCCTGCAGGTCACGGCGGCGGGGCGCCGGTACGACGTCGAGCTCGTCCCCGCCTGGGGGACGAGCGAGCGGGACCGCGGCGCCGTCGCGCAGGGGCCTGTGGGCGCGCGCTGGCTCGGGCGCTCGCGGTTCTTCCGCTACGAGGTGCGCACCTGGCCCGACCGGCCGGCGCGTTCCGGTACGGTCCACGAGCTCAGCCGGGATCCCGACGTCGTCGCGCAGGTCCTCGCGACGGCACCGCAGGTGCCGCTGCTCGTGTGGGGGCGTGCCGCCGGACCATCGGGTGACATGTGGAGCTCGAACTCGTTCGTGTCGTGGCTGCTCGCCGTCGTCGGCCTGCCGACCGACGTGCCGCCGCCCGAAGGCGGCTCCGCCCCTGGCTGGACCGCGGGCGTCGAGGTCGCGCACCTCGGGTCCGGCTGACACCCGGCCAGCCCGCCGCGGACGCGCGATGATGGACCAGGTCGGGCGTGCGTCCGACCGCCCGCAGACCTGAGGAGACGACGTGCGAGCAACGATCATGTACGGCGCTGGAGACGTCCGCGTGGAGGAGGTGCCGGACCCGACGATCGTCGAGCCGACCGACGCCGTCGTGCGCGTCGTGCGCGCGTGCGTGTGCGGCTCCGACCTGCATCCCTACCGCTCCATGCCGGCTGGGCGCGGGCGGCCGATGGGGCACGAGATGATCGGCGTCGTCGACGCCGTCGGCGGCGACGTGACGACCGTCGCCCCCGGTGACTTCGTCATCGCGCCGTTCACGTACTCGGACAACACGTGCACGTTCTGCCGTGAGGGCGTCCACACGTCGTGCAAGCACGGCGGCTACTACGGCTCGAACGGCGTCGGCGGGGCGCAGGCCGAGGCCATGCGCATCCCGCAGGCGGACGGCACCCTCGTCAAGACGGGCATCCCGCTCGAGGACGCCGACGACGCGATGCTCGCCTCCCTGCTGACGCTCTCCGACGTGTACCTCACCGGCTATCACGCCGCGCACTTGGGCCGCGTGCGGCCCGGACAGACCGTCACGGTCGTGGGCGACGGCGCGGTCGGGCTCAGTGCCGTCCTCGCCGCGCACGAGCTGGGCGCCGAGCGCATCATCCTCATGGGTCGTCACCAGGCACGCACGGACCTCGGGCGGGAGTTCGGCGCGACCGACGTCGTCGCCGAGCGCGGCGACGAGGGTGTCGCGCGCGTCATGGACCTGACCGACGGCGAGGGGGCGCACGTCGTGCTCGAGGCCGTGGGGCACATGCCCGCGTACGAGCAGTCGTACAAGGTCGTGCGCCCGGGCGGCGTGATCTCGCGCGTCGGGGTCCCGCAGTACGAGGAGGCGCCGGTCGGCTTCCCGTCGCTCTTCGGGCAGAACGTCACGCTCACCGGCGGCGTCGCGCCCGTCCGGGCCTACCTGGATGACGCCGTCGGCCGCGTGCTGTCCGGGGCGATCAACCCGGGCCGCGTGTTCGACCGGACGGTCACCCTCGACGACGTCGCCGAGGGCTACCGGCTCATGGACTCGCGCGAGGCGCTCAAGGTGATGGTCAAGCCCTGAGCCCGTCGCGCCGTGAGGTAGGGCGTTGGACGCGAGGTAGGTGCTTGCACGCGCGGTAGTCCCCTGAAGGGGCCTACCTCGCGTGCAAGCACCTACCTCAGCGCGGCTCCGGCCGTGCGCCCTGACCGCGGACGGCCTTGAGCGCGCCTGTCGACCAGAGCGCCCATGCGACGAGCACCGGCTGGAAGAACAGCCGGCCGAACCGCTTGCCGTCCGTGTCGAGCCCGAAACCGTCCTTGTGCTCGAGCCATTGCGCGATGTTGCCCGGGAAGATCGCGACGAAGAACGCGGCGACGACCAGCCCGACGGCGACCCGCCACCGCGAGAGCGCCACGAGCGACGAGCCGAGAGCGATCTCGACAGCGCCCGACGCGAGCACCGTGAAGTCCTTCGCGGGGAACCAGCTCGGGACCTGCGCCTGGAACTCGTCCCGCGCGAACGACAGGTGGCTGATCCCTGCGAACAGGAGGGCGAGGCCGAGGCCTACGCGTGCCAGGCGTCGCGGCATCGTGTCGGCGGGCGGAGCGGCGGTCAGGAGAGGGCGCATGCCTCCATCGTGCGGGTCGACGCGGTCTCGCGCGAGCAGGGACGCGCCCCGCTCCGACCGGGCGGAGACCGGGCTGCCCTTGGGGTCGCCCGTAGCGGCCGTCTCGCGAGGTGACGCGCCCGTTGCGCAGGTCATCCCACCTCCGCTACCTTTCCGTGAGGTAAGGCTTGCCTAATGGGTGGATGACGATCTGCCCCACGTCACCCTCCCCGCAGACCGGAGCACCCCCATGCGTCCCACCAGGATCCTCGCCGCCCTCGCGGCCTCGACCCTCGCCCTCGCGCTCGCCGCGTGCGGCTCGACGACCGAGCCCTCCACCCCCAGCGCCGCCCCGACGGGCGTCGCCCCGTCGACGACGGCTCCCGCCGCGACCTTCCCCGTCACCATCGAGCACGCTCTCGGCACGACGACGATCGACGAGAAGCCCGAACGCGTCGCGACCGTCAACTGGGCGAACCACGAGGTGCCGCTCGCCCTCGGCGTCGTCCCCGTCGGCATGGCTGCCGCCAACTTCGGCGACGACGACGGCAACGGCACCCTGCCGTGGGTCGAGGAGAAGCTCACCGAGCTCGGCGCGCAGACCCCTGTGCTGTTCGACGAGACCGACGGCATCGACTTCGAGGCTGTCGCCGAGACCGAGCCTGACGTCATCCTCGCCGCCTACTCCGGCCTCACGCAGGAGGACTACGACACGCTCAGCGAGATCGCCCCCGTCGTCGCGTACCCCGAGGGGCCGTGGGTCACGTCGTGGCGCGACATGATCCGCCTCAACGCGAAGGCCCTGGGCCTCGCAGCCGAGGGGGACGCTCTCGTCGCCGACCTGGAGGCGCAGATGACCGCAGCGGTGGCCAAGCACGAGGGCCTCGCCGGCACGTCGACGATGTTCCTCACCCACGTCGACACCGCTGACCTCAGCCAGGTGTCGTTCTACACGCCGAAGGACACGCGCGCCGCGTTCTTCGAGGACCTCGGACTGACCACCCCCGCGTCCGTGACGGCGGCGAGCAAGGACCCCGAGGCGTTCTCCGGCACGGTCTCCGCTGAGCAGGTCGACACGTTCGACGACGTCGAGCTCATCGTGACGTACGGCGGCGACGAGATCGTCGCGGCCCTCGAGAAGGACCCGCTGCTGTCGCAGATGCCCGCCGTCAAGGCCGGCGCGATCGTCTCGCTGCCCGGCTCCGACCCGATCGGCACGGCCGCGAACCCCACGCCGCTCGCCATCTCGTGGGTCCTCGACGAGTACGTGACGATGCTCGCCGACGCCGCCGCCAAGGTGAAGTGACCGCGACCGCCACCCCCGCGCCGACCGTCGCCCTCGTGCGACGGTCGGCGCGCGTGCGCCTCCTGTGGCTCGTCGCGCTCGCTGCGCTTCTCGTCACGGCAGCGGTCTCGTCGCTCGCCGTCGGCTCGCGCCAGATTGCGTGGCACGACGTCGTCGCCGCCCTCGGTGGCGCACGTGACGGCATCGACCACGCCGCCGTCGCGGTGCGCGTGCCGCGCACCGTCCTCGCCGCCCTCGTCGGGGCGGCGCTCGGCCTCGCCGGCGCGGTCATACAGGGAGTGACGCGCAACCCGCTCGCCGACCCGGGGATCCTCGGCGTGACGACCGGAGCGTCGCTCGCCGTCGTCGTCGGCATCGCCTGGTTCGGGCTGACCACCGCGACGAGCAAGGTGTGGGTCGCGATCGTCGGCGCGGGGGTGACCGCGGTGTTCGTGTACGTCATCGGGTCGCTCGGCCGCGGCGGTGCCACCCCGCTGAAGCTCGCGCTCGCAGGCGCTGCGACGTCCGCGGCCCTCTCGTCCTTCATCGCGGGAGTCGTGCTCGGCCGCAACGACATCTCCGGGACGGTCCGCTCGTGGCAGGTCGGCGGCGTCGGCGGAGCGGCCTTCGCGACCATGACTCCCGTGCTGCCGTTCCTCGCGGCAGGTCTCGTCGTGTGCCTCGCGTGCGCGCGGAGCCTCGACTCCCTCGCGCTCGGGGACGACGTCGCAGCCGGCCTCGGCGAGAACGTCGCCGTCGCGCGCGGTGTCGCGTCCCTCGGCGCGATCGTCCTGTGCGGTGCCGCGACCTCGGTCGCTGGCCCGATCGCCTTCGTCGGGCTCGTCGTCCCGCACGCGTGCCGCCTGATCGTCGGGCCCGCGCACCGGTGGCTCCTGCCGTTCTCCGCGCTCGCAGGCGCATGCCTGCTGCTGCTGGGCGACGTCGTCGGACGCGTCGTCGCGAGGCCGGAGGAGATCGCGGTCGGCATCGTCACCGCGATCGTGGGTGCGCCGTTCTTCATCGCGATCGTGCGGCGCAGGAAGGTGCGGGAGCTGTGACCGCGACCGTCGCCCCGCCCGCGCTCGCGGGTGCCGCGCTCGTCGAGAAGGTCGCAGCCGAGCGCCGTCGGCGCGCCCGGCGGCGCACCGGCGTGACCCTCGCGCTCGTCGCCGCGATCGTCGTGGTCTGGGCGCTGAGCCTCATGATCGGCAAGACGTTCTACGGGCCCGGCGTCGTCCTCGACGTCTTGCTGGGGCGCGACGCCGACGGCGCGACGTTCGCCGTCGGCCGCCTGCGCCTCCCGCGCGCGACCCTCGGGCTGCTCGCCGGAGCGTGCTTCGGCCTCGCCGGCGTGACGTTCCAGACGATGCTCCGCAACCCGCTCGCCAGCCCCGACATCATCGGCATCAGCTCCGGTGCGAGCGTCGCCGCGACGTTCGCGATCGTCGTGCTCGGCCTCGACGGCGCGCAGGTGTCGCTCTTCGCGATCGTCGCCGGGCTCGGCGTCGCCCTGCTCATCTACGTGCTGTCCATGAAGGACGGCGTCGCGGGCACGCGGCTCGTCCTCGTGGGGATCGGCGTCACCGCGATGCTCGAGGCCGTCACGACCTACCTGCTGCAGCGGGCGTCCGAGTGGGACGTCAACGAGGCGATGCGGTGGCTCACCGGCTCCCTCAACGGTTCCCGCTGGAGCGAGGTCGTGCCCGTGGCCGCCGCGCTCGCGGTGCTCGGACCCGTGCTCGTAGCGCTCGCACGCGACCTCGAGACGCTGCGCCTGGGCGACGACACGGCGTCGGCCCTCGGTACGCGCGTCGGCCGGACCCGCCTCGGCGTCGTGGTCGCGGCTGTCGGGCTCATCGGCTTCGCGACGGCCGCGACCGGACCGATCGCGTTCGTCGCGTTCCTCGCCGGCCCCATCGCGTCGCGGCTCGTCGGTCCGAACGGCTCGCTGCTCCTGCCGGCCGCGCTGACGGGCTCGCTCCTCGTGCTGCTCGCCGACGTGGTCGGCCAGCACGGTGTGGGCACACGCTTCCCCGTCGGCGTCGTCACGGGGGTGCTCGGCGCGCCGTTCCTCGTCTACCTGATCATCCGCTCCCACCGTGCAGGAGGGTCGATATGACCGCTGCCCACACGCTCGCTGCCTCGTGCCTCACGGTCGGCTACCGCGACCGGGTCGTCATCGAGGATCTTGACCTCACCGTGCCGCCCGGCGCCGTGACCGCGATCGTCGGCGCGAACGCGTGCGGCAAGTCGACGCTGCTGCGGTCGATGTCCCGGCTGCTCGCCCCGCAGCAGGGGCACGTGCTGCTCGACGGTCGCGCCGTCCACGCGACACCCGCCCGGCAGCTGGCACGCACCCTCGGGCTGCTCCCGCAGTCGCCCGTCGCGCCCGACGGGATCACGGTCGGTGACCTGGTCGGGCGCGGTCGCCACCCGCACCACGGCCTCATGTCGCGGTGGACCGCAGCCGACGACGTCGCCGTCGCGCAGGCCCTCGAGACGACCGGCACGGCCGACCTGATCGACCGGCCGGTCGACGAGCTCTCCGGCGGGCAGCGGCAGCGCGTCTGGATCGCGATGGCGCTCGCGCAGCAGACGGACCTGCTGCTGCTCGACGAGCCGACGACGTTCCTCGACGTCGCGCACCAGGTCGAGGTCCTCGACCTGTTGACCGACCTCAACCGCGCTCGCGGCACGACGGTCATCATGGTGCTGCACGACCTCAACCTCGCCGCCCGCTACGCCGACCACCTCGTCGCGATGGTCGACGGCGCGGTGCACGCGGCCGGCGCCCCGGGCGACGTGCTGACCGAGGACACGGTGCGGACGGTCTTCGGCCTCGAGAGCCGGGTGATCGAGGATCCGACGTCCGGCCGACCGATGATGCTGCCGCTCGGACGCCACGGCGTGACGACGACCGGCGTGGGCGGTGCGCCGGTGCGCTGAGCAGCGGTTCGGGAGGGATGTCCACGCAGTGTATACATCGGGTGTAGTCTCCTGGTCATGACAGTTCCGATGGCAATCCTCGCCTTCCTGGACAGCGGCCCGACGCACGGGTTCGTCCTCAAGCGTCGGTACGACGAACTGCTCGGTCACGGCAGGGAGCTCAAGTACGGCCAGGTCTACGCCACGCTCGCGCGGCTCGAGCGCGACGGCCTCGCTGGCGGAGTGGGCATCGAGCACGGCGACGGCGCCGATCGGAAGGTCTACGCGATCACCCCCGCAGGCGCTGGCGAGCTCGACGCCTGGCTGAGCTCGCCGCACGTCCCCACGGGCAGGCCCTCGGAGCTCTTCACGAAAGTCGTCCTCGCCCTCGTCGCAGGCCGCGCCGCCGACGACGTCCTCGACACCCAGCGCCGCGCCTACCTCGGACGCATGCGCGAGCTCACCGCCGCCCGGCGCGACGGCGACGTCGTCGACCGGCTGGCCGCCGACTACGAGATCGCCCACCTCGAGGCCGACCTCCGCTGGATCGAGCTCGCAGGCACGCGCCTCGAGACGCTCGCGGAACAGGTCCGCGGCAGCGCGGCGAACCCGACCGTGACGGCCAGGACGAGCACCGAGGACGACCGATGACCACGCCCGTCCTCACAGGAACCCACCTCGCCAAGGCTTTCGGCGCGACGACCGCGCTCGTCGACGCGAGCGTCGCCGTCGCACCCGGGGAGATCGTCGCGATCATGGGACCGTCCGGCTCGGGCAAGTCCACACTCCTGCACCTCCTCGCCGGTCTCCTGCGTCCGGACGCTGGCACCGTCGAGATCGCAGGCGCACGGATCGACACGATGTCGGAGCGGCAGCGCTCCGACGTCCGGCTGCGGCAGCTCGGCTTCGTCTTCCAGCACGGCGAGCTCGTCCCGGAGCTCACCGTCGTCGAGAACGTCGAGCTGCCGTTGCGCCTCACGGGCGTGAGCGCGCGACCAGCCCGGGCCCGCGCGCTCGAGGCACTCGACCGGCTCGGGGTCGCCGGTGAGGCTGACCGTCGCCTCTCCGAGGTGTCGGGGGGACAGGCCCAGCGGGCGGCGGTCGCCCGCGCGCTCGTGCACGCACCGCCCGTGGTCCTCGCCGACGAGCCGACCGGCGCGCTCGACACGCTCACGGGTGAGCTCGTGCTCGAAGCGTTCGTCGATGCGGCGCGCGACCAGGGCACCGCCGTCGTCCTCGTCACGCACGACCTGCGCGTCGCGTCGTACGCGAGCCGTGACGTGCTCGTGCGAGACGGTCGCAGCGTCGACCAGGCCGCATACATCGGCGACCCGCGATGACATCCCTCGTCGACCTCGCCTGGCGGCTGGCCCGGGCGGGAGGGCGGCTGCGGGTAGGCGCGCAGCTCGGCGCGAACGTCCTGGGTGGGTTCGTGCTCGCGCTCGCCGCGGCTCTGCAGGGCGCCGTCCTGACCGACACCACCTCCGGTTCCGCGCGCCTCGTGCTCGCCGCCGGGACGGGTGTCGTGCTCCTGCCCCTTGTCATCCTGCTCGTCACGGTCGGCCGGTTGTCTGCCGCGACGCGTGACCGGCGGCTCGCCTCTCTGCGGGTCCTCGGGCTCACTCCCGCGCGGACGCGCACCGTCGGCGCGCTCGAAGCCGGCCTGCTGGCTGCGGCGGGTGCGGTCGTGGGCGTGCTCCTCGCGATCCCCGTGGCACCTCTGAGTGCAGGGTGGCGGTACACGGTCGCTGGCACCTATCACGGGTTGCCCGAGCCGTTCCGTGTCACTCCATCAGTCGCCGCAGGGGTCGTTGTCGTGCTCGTTGCGACCGCGGGCCTCGCGTCTGTGGCCGGGACGTGGCGGCTCGCGTCCTCCCCTCTTGCTCGGCGGGCCGCGAGCACGCGTCGTCTGCCGTTGCCGTGGGCGCTCGCGCCGCTCGGCGCGGGACTCGCGCTCACCGCGTGGCTCGCGGCGGGCATGCCCGGGACCGTCAAGACGCTGGAGCCTGATGGCGCCGTTGTGGGGGGAGCGGTACGTCTCGCCCAGATCCAGGAGTCGGACGTCCCGGTCGGGTTCGTGATCGCTGTCTGCGTGGTACTGCTCGGCGTGGGCTCCGCCTATGTGCCGTCGCTCGTCGCGTCGTGGTGCGCGGGGATCCTCGTGGGCACCCGCCGCACGGCCGCGGTCCTTGCAGGTCGGGGGATGCAGACGGAGCCGACGTCGGTCTCGCGCGTCGTGGCGAGCGTGTCGGTGGTCGTGCTGTTGACGACGTGTGCGGCGGGCTACCTCGGAGCGCTGACGTACGACGAGCAGTACCGGCTCGAGAAGCTCGCGGCGGACGGTGGGCCGATCAGTCTCCTGCTCGAGGTGGAGGGTGCGGTCGAGGATGACGAGAGCGCGGCCGTCTCGGAGGTCGGGCGTCCGCACGGCCTGACGGCGGGGGACGTCAGGGCTGCGACGGCGTTGCCGCGGGTCCTGGCTGTCGCGCCGTCCTACATGCGGCTGGATGACGACGGGCTGCCCGTCCAGGGCAGCGAGGTGTTCGTCGGCACGTGCGAGCAGCTCGCTCGCCTCGTCGTGGTGACGGGGTGCCGGGATGACCGGGCGGCGCACATCGTCGGGCGAGGCCACGAGAGGGCTGCCGACACATCGGTCACGCTCATGAGCCACGTGAGCATCGAGGATCAGGGCGCCATCACCGTCGACGTCTCCGACGACCCGATCGTGGCTGACGCCGACGCGACGGGCGAGCTATGGGAGGGTGTCGTCGGCGGTGGGGGGAGCATCGGTCCCGTGCCGTTCGGCCTCTTCGTGCCGACCGCGCTCCTGGGGGCGGATCCACCGCCCGTCATGATGGCCACGCTGTTCGCGCACGGCGGCCCCGAGGCAGCGCAGGAGGTCGCGGACGAGCTCGCGACGCTCGGTGTCGCCGCACACCTGCCCGACCTCGAGACGTACGCGTCCGTGCAGGCGCAGCGTTCGCTGCTGCTCACGTTCGTCGCGTGGTTCGTCGGCCTCGGGTGCCTGGGGATCGTGCTCGCGGCATTCGACCGTCAGCAGGAGCGTCGTCGCACGGTGGCCAGGCTCGTCGCCGTCGGTGTGCCGCCGCGGACCCTCCTCGCCGCGCAGGCCGTGCAGGTGCTCCTGCCGCTGGGGGCCGGAATCGTCCTCGCTGCCGGCTGCGGCTTGATCCTCGTGGGGGCGGTCGCCTGGTCGACCGGCACGGGGCTTGGTGTGATCGGCGCGGGGGTGCCGCTCTTCCTCGGCGTCGTCGCCGGTGTCGTCACCCTCGTGCCGCTCCTCACGCTGCCTGCCGCGACGACCCGGCTCACCCCAGAGCTCCTCCGCGAGGAGTGAGGCGCGTGTCGTGCCGGTGCAGGGGGCCGGCACGACACGCGGAGAAGGGTGCTACCCGGCCCGGGCCGGCGACCCGGCTCAGTGCTCGACGCACCACCGCATGGTCTCGCGGATCGCGGCGACGACGTCGTCGGGCTCGATGCCCAGTTCGGACGCCGTCGGCTCGATGGGGCTCGTCGCTGCGCGGTCCTGGAACCGCATCGAGTCGACGACGTGGATACCGTGCTCGGTGCCCTCGGCGGCGCACGCGGCGTCCGCCTGCTCGCCGTACGGCAGCATGGCGTCGAGCGGCACGACGACGACGTCCTCGGGGTCTCGTGCGATCGCCTCGCAGGCGAGGCGGCTGAGCTCCGCGTACGTGAGGTCGTAGCCGTTGATCGGGTAGCGGGCGCCGTGGCGCCCGTTCTCCATCGCGCCGACCGCGGCCTGGGCGACCTGACGGACGGTGACGGACGACGTCGACCCTCCGAGGACCGCGACGGGAGCGGGGCGCCGCGCGCCGTCGACGATGAACTGCCACAGCGGCCTGCGCTGGCCCACGATGCCGAAGATGTACGGGAGGCGCAGCACCATGACGTCCATCGCACCTGCGCCCTCGAAGATCGCCATCTCCTCCTGCGCGAGGCGGGCGCGCGGGTAGCCCTGCTGCTCGCGGTAGCCCAGGTCGGGGAAGCGGTCCGCGAACTCGGCGGTGTAGGAGCCGAAGAGCACGAAGCGACTGACGCCGGCCTCGCGGGCGAGGCGGGCGAGGCGCTGCGTCGGCAGGACGTTGGCCTCGTAGAAGAAGCGACCCGACGGCGCGGCGGGCACCACGCGCTCGTCAGCCCCGGCGGCGTACATGACGGCGTCCATGCCTTCGAGCAGCGAGGCTAGCTCGGCGTCGGTCATGGCGCTGACGTCGCGCCAGAGGGTCGTCACACCGGCGGGGAACTCGACGTCGACCTGGTCCATGGGCAGCGACAGCGAGGTGACGTCGTGGCCGCGGGTGACGAGCTCGAGGATCGAGTGGAAGCCGAGGAGGCCCGAGCCTCCGACGACGAGGACCTTGCTCATGGGATCTCCTCCGGGTGTGCCGTGAAACGGGCATTGGTGCCCGTTTCTTGGTTCCAGTATTCGAGCGCGCGACGCCCCTCGCGTGGGAAGAACGTCCCCCGACCCCGGTCGTCCGGGCCCTCCTACACTCAGGTGTGCCCACCGAGAGACGCGACGTCGTCCGCAACCGTGCCGCTCTCGTCGCCGCCGCCGCGCGCGTGTTCTCCGAGCGCGGTGCCGCAGCGCCGCTCGCAGAGGTGGCGAGCGAGGCGGGGGTCGGGCGCGCGACCCTCCATCGACACTTCCCGGAACGGCACCTCCTCGCGGCTGCCGTCTACCACCAGCACATCGACGACGTCGTGGCGTTCGTTGCCGCGAACGGCGGGGACGACTGCCCGCTCGAGCTCGTCGTGCGACGCATCGTCGCAGGCCAGAGCCGCCTGGCCGGACTCTTCCCGCTCTTGCGCTCGACGCCCGAGGCTGCCGACGCCCTGCTCGCGCTCGGCGCGCGCTTCGCGGCAGTCCTCGCGGCGCCGCTCGCCGCCGCGCAGCGCCGCGGCGAGGTCGACCCGTCCGTGACGGTCGACGACGTCCAGCTCGTCCTGACGATGATCGAGGGCGTCCTCGCGTCCTACGACGGGGCCGAGCTGACGATCGCCATCGACCGCGCCGTGACGATCGCCCTCGCGGGACTGCGCCGTGGTGCACTGGCTGTCGACTACCCGGCCTCGCCGTCCTAGGTGCTCGGGCGTCGCGCGGGAGAATCGGTCCATGCCTCCGAAGCGCGACGTCGTCGCCCCGCACCTCAGTCCTCTCACCCTCGGCCACCTCGAGCCCGGTGGTGCGGCAGAGCTGCTGAGCGGGGACGACATCGAGGGGCTCGAGATCGAGGGCGTGACCGTCGAGAGCCTCGACCTCACCGGAGTGACGATCCGCGAGTCTCGCGTCGTCGCGCTCGCGGCAGGGGAGGCGGAGCTGCGCTCCGCGCGGCTCCTCGAGACGCGCATCGAGCGGCCCAACATCCCCGTGCTGCGGGGTGCTCGCGGCTCGTGGCACGACGTCGTCCTCGAGGGCGGGCGCCTCGGCGCGTCCGAGCTGTACGACACCTCGTGGCGCTCGGTCCACGTCGTCGGCTGCAAGCTCGGCTACGTGAACCTGCGCGGCGCGCACCTGCGCGACGTCCTGTTCACCGACTGCACGATCGACGAGCTCGACCTCGTGCAGGCGAAGCTCGACCGGGTCGCGTTCGCCGACACGACGGTCGGCCGGCTCGACGTGCGGGACGCGACGCTCACCGACGTCGACCTCCGCGGTGCGGAGCTCGACGGTATCGACGGCGTCGCGTCCCTGCGCGGAGCGACGATCGACGGGCACCAGCTCGTCCGCCTCGCACCGCTGCTCGCACGCGAGATCGGCCTGCGCGTCGAGTGACGCGACACCGGCGTGCGGGGCGACGGTCTGGCCGTCAGGCGGAACTACGTGCCCGGCCTGCCCTCACCCGGCCTTGCGTCGAGGTAGGTGGGTGCACGCGAGGTAGGGCCATGGACGGCCCTACCTCGAGCGATGGGGCCTACCTCGCGGGCCCGGGCCTACCTCGGCGACCCCGCTCGGGCCGGCGACGGCGGTCGGTCAGGAGGCGACCGTGAAGCGGGCGCGGCGGTGGGCCGGACGCTCGATCTCGTCGACGACCGCGATCGCGAAGTCCTCGCCCGAGATGAAGGACGTGCCGGCGTCGTCGGCGAGCAGGACGTCACCGCCGACGCGGTACGACCCGGTGCGCTCGCCGGGGGCGTAGGAGCCGTAGCCGGCGGCCGGGCTGACCATGAACCAGTCGAGGTCCTCGGCCGAGTCGCGCAGGGCGTCGAGGACGCCCACCATGGTCCGCGCCTCGGCGCGGAACGCCTCCGGGAACTCGGGGCCGTCGACGAGCAGGGGCCCGCCCTCGACGACGTGCAGCGAACCGGCGCCGCCGATGATCCCGAAGCGGGCGCCGGCCTGCGCGGTGGCCGCAGCAGCGGCGAGAACCACGTCCTGGAAGGTGTCCGCGAGAGGGCCGCGGGGGGCGAGGGAGTGCACGACGACGTCGGCCCCGTCGGCGACGTGCGCGAGGGTGTCGGCGTCGAGCGCATCGCCGGTGCGGTACGTGACGCCGTCGACCTGGTCCTCGGGGAGGGTGCGGCTGATGGACGTCACCTCGTGACCGCGGGCGGCAGCCTCGCGGACGATGTTGCCGCCGGTGTAGCCGGTTCCGCCGAGCACGGTGATGCGGGTCATGGGTCCTCCTGGGTCTGGTGGGCGCTGCGCGCCGGGGTTATCCTCACCATAGGAGAGTCACTCTCCACGCGAAAGTACGCACTTTCCGGTAACCGAGGAGCGACCATGACACAGCCCTGGGACCCCTACGCGCGGGACTGCCCGTCGCGCGTCGTCCTCGACCGCATCGGCGACCGCTGGACCGTCCTCCTCGTCGGAGCGCTCGCGGACGGACCGCGCCGGTTCGGCGAGCTCGCGCGCGACGTCGACGGCATCTCGCAGAAGATGCTCACCCAGACGCTCCGCTCCCTCGAGCGCGACGGCCTCGTGCGCCGCACGGTCCACGCCGTCGTCCCCCCGCGCGTCGACTACGAGCTGACCGACGCCGGACGCTCGCTCCTCGGTCCGCTCAGCGCGCTCACGGCATGGGCGGTCGACCACATGGACCGGATCGTCGTCGCCCGCGAAGAGTTCGACGCGGCACCCTAGTGGGGTGGCGTGGGTTCCCACCGCTCTGATCCTCGGGTCCTCGGGGATGCACGTGTGCACCTACGTCGGCGAGGTGGCCTTCGGGGAAGCCTGACGGCGGACCATCTCGTCGATCCAGATCGGCGCGAACGGTGAGACGCACCCGGGCGCTGTCGGGTAGTCCTTGAGCACCTCGAGGCGTTCCCCGATCGCGACGGCACGCTCGCGGAGCTCGGGGTGGTGGATGCCGATCGTCGCGAGGCACTCGTTCATCGCCCACTGGAGGCGCTCCGGGGCGTCCTTCATGTGCCTCTCGACCAGGTCGAGCAGGCCGGGCAGGTCGAGCCCCTCGGGCTTCGTCGCGACCCGGACCGACGTCAGCGCCCAGGCGGCGGCCGCGACGACGGGGTCCGCGTCGTCGAACCACGCCACGCGCAGATCCTCGGCGTGGTGGCTCTTCTTGACGACGTAGCTGAGCAGCCAGTCGAGCACCTTCGGCACCCGGGCCGCGCGCATCATCGTGTCGAGCTCGGCTGCGGAGAAAGCCTTCGGGCGACTGATCAGGATCGCGACGAGCCGTGCGGCGGCGTCGCCGGTCGCCCACAGCTCGAGCGCGAGCTCGTGCTGCGTCTTGAGCCGTGTCGCGATCGCCCGCAACTTCGTCAGGTTCACGCCGTGCTCGTCACCGTGCCGCTCGTTGATCGCGCTGATCCTCGGGTCCTCGAGCGCGGCGAGCTCCGCCTGGACCTCGGCGACGGTCACCGTCGTGGTGGCTTGCGGCGTCATGCGTCGATCCTCGCCCTTCTGGAGCGTGGATGCGAGTGCCGTCGCACTCCTGACGGCGCGCAGGGACGCGGTCAGCCGCGCGGCCTGAGGGTGATCGTCTTGGAGGTCGAGCCCTTGATGTTCTTCGTGCCCGAGTAGACCGCGCGGACCTTGATCGAGGACTTCGGGCGCACCGGCAGCTTCACCGTGTACTCCGCGTGCCGGGTCGCCTTGATCTTGATCGTGCGGACCCGCTTCTTGCCGACGTAGACGTGCACCTTGCCGGTGATGTCCGGACCGTCCTTGAGGCGCGGGACGGTGAGGGTGACCGTCGGGCGGCTGCCCTTCGCGAAGCGCTCGCCGCTGACCTTGGTCTTCGAGACCGCCTTCGTGACGGTGATCGTGGCGCTCGTCGTCGTGGCAGGCGCGTCGTAGGCGGTTCCGGCGTACCGGATCGTCAGCTTGTGCTTGCCGACGGCGAGGGTCGGAACGAGGAAGTCGATCTTCTGCGTGCCTGTCGAGGACGTCGAACCGGTTCCCGCGAGGAGGCTGGTCACGACCTTCCCGTCGGCCAGGAGCTGCAAGGTCCCGCTGAGCGCTCCCGTGTAGGTCGCATAGATGGTCGGCCGGACTCCCCAACGGGTCTTTGCGCTGCTCAGCCTGAGCCCAGTGAGTCGTGACGGGCGCTTGGAGATCGTGAACGTGCGCGAGACGGGGGAGACCGCCTCGTGGTGGTGACCGTCCGCCCGGAGCTTGAATCGGTAGCCCGAGTACGTGCCTGGGGTGTTGTCCACGAGGGCGTAGATGCGGCCGTCCTCGACGTGGGCCGCACGGACCACCGTCCCGCGCGCGTCGAGCAGGTCGACCTTGATCTCGCGCGCGCTCTTCTCGTCAAAGTCGGTCAGCGTGGCGGCGAGGAACCCCAACCTCTCGGTGTCGTAGGAGCGCGAACCCCCGACGAGCTCGGGGCTGCCGATCACGGGGCGGTGCTTGTCGGTCGCGGTGTAGAAGCGGACCTTCTTGACCCCGAGGTTCACGTTCTCGCCCTCGGCTACCGTCACGGTCCCGAGAGCCGTGTCGAAGAGATCGGCAGACGTCCAGAGCGTGTACGTGCCCGGCAGCAGCCGCCGCACCACTGCGGTCCCGGGACCGGTCGTGAAGGTGGTGCTGGGTGTGGGGCCGCCGTCGATCCGTTCGGCGAAGAGATTCGGCAGCTCGACCGGTGTCCCGTCGGCGGTCTGGACCTCCATCACGACCGAGGCCGCTCGGTGCGCATTCACGCTGACCTGGGTGCGGGGGCGGTCTGCGGTGACCGTCACGGATCCCGCGTCTACGTCGTACGCCCAGGTGTCGCCGGATAACCCGACGTGGACTCTGTCGCCGACCGTGAGCTCGTCCGAGCGGTAGACGCCGTCCTCGTCGGTGCTGACCCACCGGGGTGTGTGCCCGAACGTCACCACGAGCCCGGCGTTGGGTACGGGATCGCCCGTCGTCGTCGTCACCGTCACCACGAGGCGGGGGATCTGTGTGAGCGTGATCGAGCCGAGGTCCACGGTACCCGCAAGGTTGACCGCCCGCGTCGTGAGGCGGTGGTCCTCCGAGTCGATGTACACGGTCGCGGGCCCGACGTCGAGCGTCTCGATGGTGAACGTCCCGTCCGCCTCGGACCACGTGTACGCGTCGGGGTCCTCGGAGTCGAGCTCGAGGTACGCGTCCGCCACGGGGCCGTCGAGGTCGACGAGGCGGCCGGTGACGACCGACGGGACGACGTCCTCGGCGAGCGCGGCGGGCACGGGCGCCCACGCGAGGGAGAGGGCTGCGAGCGCGGCGAGGATCGCGGTCCGCGCGCGGCGGTACGTGGGGGTAGACGACATCGTTCTCCTCGGGCGTCGCCGCGGCGGATCCGGGCGGATCGTGGAGGCCGACTGACGTGATGCGAACAGTAGCGATCCGGCCCGGCCGGGTACAACGTGCGCGCGGACCCCGAGGGGCTCGCACGCGAGACCAGGCCACCGGGGCTCTACCTCACGGGCAGTCCCGACCTCAGCAGGAACCCCCTGCCTCGGCGCGCCCGGAGGAAGCGCGCCGAGGCGGGGTGCCTGGGTCAGGCGACCGTGAAGGGCGCCTTGAGGAAGGTCTCCGTGCGGGAGCTCGGGCCGACGCGCAGCTCGAAGTCGCCCGGCTCGACGACGCGGTCGCCCGCGGCGTTGACGATCGTGCACTCCGCGACATGCAGCTCGACGTCGACGACGCGCGTCTCCCCGGGCGCAAGCTCGACGACGCGGTACGTCTTGAGTTCCTGGTCGGCCCAGCTCGCGGACGTGACGACGTCGCTCACGTAGACCTGCACGACCTCGCGCGCCGGGCGCGTGCCCGTGTTCGTGAGGGTGACGGTGCCGCGCACGGTGCCGTCCGCGCTGAGCGCGGACTCCGCGAGGGTGAGGTCCGCATACTCGACGGTCGTGTACGTCAGGCCCTCGCCGAACGCGAACGCTGTGCGCTGCGTGAGGTCGGCGTACCGCGAGCCGTGCTGGCCGCGCAGCTGGTTGTAGTACGTCGGCTGCTGGCCGACGTGCACCGCGAACGAGATCGGCAGGCGACCCGACGGCTCGGTGATGCCGAGCAGGATCTCGGCGAGCGCCCGCCCGCCCTGCATGCCAGGGTTGGCCGCCCAGACGAACGCGGCGGCGTCGAGCACGACCTGCGGCAGCACGTGCGGCTTGGACGCGAGGAGCACGACGACCAGCGGCTTGCCGGTCGCGGCGAGCGCCTCGAGCATGGCGACCTGCCCGCCGAGCAGCTCGAGCGTCGCAGTCGACTTGCACTCACCGACGAGCTCGATGCGGTCACCGACGACGGCGACGACGTAGTCGGCGTCCTGCGCGGCCGCGACGGCCTCGGCGATGAGCGCCTCGTCCGGCCCGGTCGGCGCGGCGACCTTCGGTCGCGGCTGCCCGTCGGGGAAGAACGCGCCGTCCGGGTCGTCGGCGAGCGTGATGATGTCCGCGCCGCGCGAGTAGGTGACCTCCCAGTCGGCGGGAACGTGGTTGCGCAGCCCGTCGAGGACGGTCGTGACCATCTCGCGCGGGTGCCCGTCCATGAGCCAGGGCGCCTGGCCGGACGCGCCGGCCCAGTCGCCGAGCGTCGTGTGCGGGTCGTCGGCGTTCGGGCCGACGACGGCGATGCGGCGCGGCGTCGCGTCGCCCCCGGTCGCGCGGGCGTCGGGCCCGGCGGTGAAGCCGCCCGCGAACGGCAGCACGCCGTCGTTCGTCAGCAGCGTGATCGAGCGGCGCGCGACGTCGAGGTTCGCGGCGGTGTGCTCGGCCGTGCCGATGACCGCCTGCTGGCGGGCGTCGTCGGGCTTGCGCGGGTCCTCGAAGAGGCCGAGCTCGAACTTGAGCGTGAGGATGCGCGCGGCTGCGGCGTCGACGAGCGCCTCGTCGAGCATGCCGCGGGCGACGGCGTCCTGCGCACCCTCGAAGAAGCCGGGCGTCGTCATGATCATGTCGTTGCCGGCCTTCACGGCCGCCGCGGCGGCGTGCGTGTGGTCGGGCATGAGGTGCTGCTCCCAGATGAGGCGGCCCACGTTGTCCCAGTCCGTGATGAGGGTGCCCGTGTAGCCCCACTCGCCGCGCAGCACGTCGTTGAGCAGCCAGTCGTTGAGGGTGATCGGCACGCCGTCGGTCGACTGGTAGCCGAGCATGAACGTGCGGCAGCCCTCGCGGGCGACGCGCTCGAACGGCGGCAGGAACCAGGAGCGCATCTTGCGGCGGGAGACGTCGGCCTCGCTCGCGTCGCGACCGCCCTGCGTCTCGGAGTACGCGGCGAAGTGCTTGGCGGTCGCGAGGATCGCCGTCGGGTCGTCGAGGCCGGCACCCTGGTAGCCGCGGACCATCGCGGACGCGAGCTCGCCGATGAGGAACGGGTCCTCGCCGAACGTCTCGGAGACGCGGCCCCAGCGCAGGTCGCGGGCGATGCACAGGACCGGGGAGAAGGTCCAGTGGATGCCGGTCGCAGCGGCCTCGACGGCGGTGATGCGGGCGGCGCGCTCGACGAGCTCGGGGTCCCAGGACGCGGCCATGCCGAGCTGGGTGGGGAAGATCGTCGTGCCCTTGAAGAAGGAGTGGCCGTGGATGCAGTCCTCGGCGATGAGGAGCGGGATGCGCAGGCGCGTGGTCTCGGTGACCTCGTGGGCTTCGCGGACCAGCTCGGGCGACGTGTGCAGGATCGAGCCGACGTGCTTCTCCTCGATGAGGTGGCGGACGCCGTAGCTCGCGTCGAGCTGGAGCATCTGGCCGACCTTCTCGGGGAGCGTCATGCGTCCGAGGAGGTCCGCGACGCGGTCGGGGACCGGGAGGGTCGGGTCGAGGTAGGGCAGGGTCACGGGAGGGTCCTCTCACGGCGGCGTCGGCGTCTCGGGCGGGGGCCCGGGGTGGGTGTGGCAGCGCTCCCACACTTGCACAGGCGAGCATAGTCGAATCGTTCCGACAAGGCCACGGGCCCTGACCAGCGGCTCTCCGTCGCCCCGCGCTGACCGATAGCCCGGGTGCACGCGTGAGGTGTGGATCGGGGCGATCGGCCGGGCGGAGGGGGAGGGTGCGTGGCCGCTCCGTGCACCGATAGCCCGGGTGCACGCGTGAGGTGTGGATCGGGGCGATCGGCCGGGCGGAGGGGGAGGGTGCGTGGCCGCTCCGTGCACCGATAGCCCGGGTGCACGCGTGAGGTGTGGATCGGGGCGATCGGCGGGGTGGCTCAGGGCCAGGGCCAGGGCCACGATCCGCACCCGGGTCCTGGACTCAGGGAGCCGGGGCGGGCGGACCGGCCGGTCGAGGCGGCTCCGGCGCCGTCACCGCCGACCCGAGGCTCGCCGCGATGACCGCCCCGGCCGCCACCACGTGCAGGGCGTCGACCGCCTGGCTCAGCAGCAGCCACCCGAACAGCATCGCGACCGCAGGCTCGAGGCTCAGCATGATCCCGAACGGTCGTGGCGACAGGCGCCGCAGCGCGGCGAGCTCGAGCGTGTACGGCACGACCGACGCCAGCAGGCCCGTGACGACCGCGAGCAGAAGCAGCGACGCGTCATGGCGCACAACGACCGCGTCTGCCGCGCCGAACGGCGCGAGCGCGACCGCCGCGACCGCCACCGCGACCACGAGACCACCCTGCCCCGGCACAGTCCGCGCCACGCGCGAGCTCGCGAGGATGTACGCCGCCCAGAACGCTCCCGCGCCGAGCGCGAACGCGACGCCCCACGGGTCGAGCCGGCCGCCGACGTCGTCCGACGACAGACCCAGCACCGCGACCCCGGCAGCCGCCGTGGCGACCCACACCAGGTCCCTCGCCCGGCGCGTCAGCACCGCTGACAGCGCGAGCGGCCCCACGAACTCGATCGTCACCGCGACCCCGAGCGGGATCCGCGCGATCGCCTCGTAGAACATGCCGTTCATCGCCGCGAGCGTCACCCCGAACACGACCGCGGCGCGCCACTGCGCCGCTGTCCATCCGCGCACGCGCGGCCGGAACAGCACCCCCAGCACGACGGCGGCCACCGCGAGCCGCAGGAACGACACCCCGGCGGGGGACACGTCGTCGAACAGGTGGGCAGCGCCCGCGGCGCCGAGCTGGAGAGACACGCACGAGCCGAGCACGAGCCCCAGCGCGGGGACGGACGACGGACGGGCGGACGGCACGTGACCACTGTCTCACCCGAGGTGGACATGTCAGGACCCGGCAGTCGAGAGATCATGTGGATGTGAGCGCCCACACGAGCGACGCCGCCACCAGGCCCGCCGCACCCTTCGACATGGCTGCCGCGCGCGCCCTCTGGGAGGAGTACGCCGCGGCCCACCCCGACGTGGTCGCCGAGCACCCCGAGTGGGAGGTCGACCGGTTCGCCGACACGGCCGACTATGCGACCGAGATCGCCGGGTGGATCGAGACGCGCCACAAGCGCGCGACGTCGGACCTCGTCGACACGTTCCTCCAGCGCGGTGTGCCGCTGCCGCGCGTCGGCGCGCACTGGGTCGTGTGCGACGGCGACGGCAAGCCCCGCTACGTCCTGCGAACCCTGGGCCTCCGCCTCGGCACGATCTGGACCGCCGACGAGTCGTTCGCTGCCGCGGAGGGCGACGGCACACTCGACGAGTGGCGCGACGTCCACCGTCGCTACTGGACACGCATCTGCGCGTCTCGTGGCGAGGTGTTCACGGACGCGACGCCCGTCGTCCTCGAGCGCTTCGAGGTGGTTTGGCCTGCTACTGCCGCCGACCGCTAAAGTGCTCCTGCGCGGCCGCTGACCAGGCCGTCCATGTCGAGCACGACCAGGGGGCACGCGGTGGCATGCACGATCTCGGGCGCACGTAGGGCTGTGGCCGTCGTCGCGACCGCAGCGCTCCTCCTGGTAGGTGCGGCCACGGCCGCCGCGCCCGCCCACGCTGCCGACCCGAAGCCCACCATCACGATCGGAACGATCAAGAACAAGAGCGTCACTCGCGGCAAGACCGCGACGATCAAGCCGGTCTACAAGACCAAGGGCAACGTCAAGGTCGTCCGCGCGCAGCTGCACGTCGTGAAGAACCGCCACTTCCTCCACCGCTACAAGAGGTCGGTCAAGCTCCCCGCCGGTAAGTACAAGATCACGACCCTCATCACGTACAAGACATGGCGGCCGCGGAAGGTCACGGATGTCAGGCTGAAGACCGTGACAGTCCCGTTGACGCAGGGCGCCGCGACGTTGCGGTGCACGGTCGGCGGGATCGTGAGCTTCGAGTACACGCACCGCGACCCGACGCATCGCGCTTCGTTGGAGTGTGTTGATCCGGTGACCCGCGGCACGGTCACGTATGGGCCCGTCGACCTGTGGTTCTCGAAGGACCAGGGGATCTGGATCGGTCACGGCCTGCAGGGCGACGGGTTCGCGCTGGCGAACCTGTGGGCCAAGGGCGCGCAGGACACGATCGTCGCCCCGAGGGACGAGCTCAAGGCCTTCGTCTCCACCAGGACGACGCGCACCGTCAAGGACTGGTCGTACGAGAAGACCAAGCAGAAGGTGCAGTGGGTGACCGTCCGGCCCCGGTGACCTGCAGGGACCCCGGCTTGCTCGCACAGGCTCGCGCGTCTCCAGGCTCATGCTCGACGCCCGAGGTGCCGATAGGTGAGCAGCGGTGCGTCCGGGGGGATCTGAGGGGCCCGAGCCGCGCCGGATCCGGGCACCACCACCAAGGAGAAGCACCATGTCAGTCATCACCTCCGGCGCGCGCAGGATCGTCGCCACCGTCGCGACCTCCGCGCTCATCCTCGCCGGCGCAGCCGTCGCTGCCGCGCCTGCCGGCGCAGCCGACGTCAAGCCCACCGTCTCGATCGGCAAGATCGCGAAGAAGTCGGTCGTCAAGGGCAAGAAGGCGACGGTCAAGCCGGTCGTCAGGGCCAAGGGCAACGTCAAGATCCTCTCGACGACCGTCACCGTGACCAAGGCGGGCAAGGCTGTCGCGAAGAACAAGAAGTCCGCGAAGCTCGGCACGGGCGTCTACAAGGTCAAGACGACCGTCACGTACAAGACGTGGACCACGAAGACCACGACGAAGAAGGTCACGGTCCCGCTCACCGACGGCATGGCGCCGATGATGTGCAAGGCGTCCGACGTCGAGAAGATCAAGCCGGTCGAGATGCTCACGCACATGGCCGACGTCGCGTGCACCGACCCGAAGACCAAGGGCACCGTCAAGTTCTCGAACGTCCTCTTCGGCTACGACGAGAACGACGGCGCCTGGTACGGCGCCGACCTTCGCGGCAACGGCATCGCCTTCGAGGACCTCATGCGCACCACGTCGCAGGAGTCCTATGTCATCCCCGTCGACTCGCTGAAGGTCACCGTCAAGACCAAGACGAAGGTCTGGTCGAAGATCAAGACCAAGAAGTCCGTGCAGACGGTGAAGATCGCCGCTGAGTGATGTGACAGGGCCGGGCGCTGAGGCGCCCGGCCCTCGTCGTCCGGCGCCGGACCTAGGCGTTCGTCGTGTCCGAGGCCCCGGTCAGCGACCGGACCGTCGGTCCGCGCTCAGCGGGTGGGCGGCGCCGTCGAGCCGCGCACGACGAGCGACGTCTCGACGACGGTCTCGTGCTCTGTGGGCCGGCCCGCGAGGGTGTCGAGGAGAAGCTGCGCGGCAAGCTCGCCCTGCAGGGCGACCTGCTGGTTGACGGTCGTGAGGTCGACGAACGACGAGACGGGATGGTCGTCGATGCCGACGATCGAGATGTCCTCCGGGATGCGCAGGCCGCGCCGGACGATCGCCTGGGTCGCGCCGTAGGCGAGCTCGTCGCTGTGCGCGAAGACCGCGGTGGGCATGGGGTCGCCCCGCTCGGCGCAGCCGTCGAGGATCGAGTCCATCGCTGCGGCCGCTTCCGTGCCGACCCAGGTGATGTTCCGGACGAGGTTGCCGTCGGCGGCGACGCCGGCGTCGCGCAGCGCCTCGTGCCAGGCGCGTGACCGGCCGGACGCGTCGGGCCAGTCGGGGTGGTGCGGGTCGGTGCCAGCGATCATGGCGATGCGCCGGTGGCCGAGGTCCAGCAGGTGCTGGACGGCTTGCCGTCCCGCGGCGGAGTCGTCGATGTGGACGTTCGGGTAGTCCGCCGTCTGACCGCCTGCGGCGACCACCTGGACGCCGAGCAGCTCGAGGCGCTTCTGCTCTGCGGCGTCGACGGGGAAGGCGACGGCGATGACGGCGTCGACCTTGCGGCGCGCGGGCAGCCGGGTGAGGAACGTGGCTCGGTCCTCGGGACCGTCGACGTGGTACAGCAGGAGGTCCATGTTGGCGCGGGACAGCACGCGCTCGATCCCGGAGACCATCTCGCCGAAGAACCACCGGTTGATGTGCGGGACGACGAGCGCGACACGGCGGGCGGCGCCGCCCGCGAGGCGCTGCGCCTCGGGGGAGGCGACGTAGTCGAGCTCGCTCGCTGCTTCGAGGACGCGGGCGCGGGTCGACGCGGCGACGCCGTAGGCGCCGTTGAGCGCGCGCGACGCGGTCGCGAGGGAGACTCCGGCGGCCTGGGCGACGTCGTTGAGGCTCGGCGTGCTTCCAGAGGACATGTGCCGATCGTATGCCTGGAGCGGGCTCAAAAGAAAGCGCTTCCGGCGGATCGCCCCTTGACGTCGGAAGCGCTTCCGATCCATGCTGGGAACATGAAGAACCAGGTCCAGCTCATCACCTACGCCGACCGCCTCGGCGGCGACCTCGCCGGCACCGCGCGCATCCTGCGCGAACGCTTCGCAGGAGCGTTCGGCGGCGTGCACCTCCTGCCCTTCTTCACGCCGTTCGACGGCGCCGACGCGGGCTTCGACCCCGTGGACCACACCGCCGTCGACCCCCGCCTCGGCTCGTGGGACGACGTCCGCGACCTCTCCCAGACGCACGACACCGTCGTCGACCTCATCGTCAACCACGTCTCCGCCGACTCCGCTGCGTTCCAGGACGTGCTGCGCCACGGCACGGCGT
This sequence comes from Flavimobilis sp. BM9, assembly GCF_058313055.1. NCBI lineage: Bacteria > Bacillati > Actinomycetota > Actinomycetes > Micrococcales > Jonesiaceae > Flavimobilis > Flavimobilis sp. BM9. The sequence goes on from NZ_JBZEMO010000002.1 coordinate 431,177, forward strand.
CCCAGCATTTCCCCATGTTCCTCACCATGTCGTCCGTCTTCCCCGACGGCGCGACCGAGGCCGAGCTCGCGCGCATCTACCGCCCCCGCCCCGGCCTGCCCTTCACCGCGATGCGCCTCGGCGACGAGCTGCGCTTCGTGTGGACGACGTTCACGCCGCAGCAGGTCGACATCGACATCCGCTCCGAGCAGGGCCGCGCCTACCTCACGAGCATCCTCGACGCCGTCGCCGCCGCCGGCGTGAGCCTCGTGCGGCTCGACGCCGTCGGCTACGCCGTCAAGACGCCCGGCACGACGAGCTTCATGACCCCCGAGACGTTCACGTTCATCGAAGAGTTCACCGCCGAGGCCCGCGCCAAGGGCGTCGAGGTCCTCGTCGAGGTGCACTCGTACTACCAGCGGCAGATCGAGATCGGCCGGTCCGTCGACCTCGTCTACGACTTCGCCCTGCCGCCCCTCGTGCTGCACGCCCTGTATACGGGCGACGGCTCCGTCCTCGCCGAGTGGATGCGCATCCGCCCCCGCAACGCCGTGACCGTCCTCGACACGCACGACGGCATCGGCGTGATCGACGTCGGCCCCGACCAGACCGTGCGCCCCGGCGAGGCCCCGCGCCCCGGCCTGCTCGACGCCGCCCAGATCGACCAGCTCGTCGAGGGCATCCACGAGCACACGCGCGGCACGAGCCGCCTCGCGACCGGCGCCGCGGCGTCGAACCTCGACCTGTACCAGGTCAACTCGACGTTCTACGACGCCCTCGGCGGCGATGACCGCCGGTACCTCGCGGCCCGCGCCATCCAGGTGTTCACGCCCGGCGTGCCGCAGGTCTACTACGTCGGCGCGCTCGCGGGCGGCAACGACGTCGAGCTCCTCGAGCGCACGGGTGTCGGGCGGGACATCAACCGGCACCACTTCACCCCCGCCGAGATCGACGCGGCGCTCGAGCGTCCGGTCGTGCGCGCCCAGCTCGACCTGTTCCGCCTGCGCAACGAGGTCCCCGCGTTCGACGGCGACGTCGAGGCGAGCCTCGACGGCAGCGTCCTGACGATGGTGCGCCGCGGCGTCGAGGTGCCCGACGCCGTCGCGACCCTGCGCGTCGACCTCGCCACGGGCGAGGCGGACGTCGAGGTCGCCGGGCCCGCGCCGCGGACCTGGACGTCGGTTCTCGGCTGAGCCTGGCCTGGACGGTCTCCCGAGCCGGGGCCGCCCAGGTAGGGGATGGCACGCGAGACAGCGCCTTCCGGGGCCCTACCTCGCAGGCGAGCCCCTCCTTCGCGCGCGGGGCCCTGTCTCGCACCCGCAGCAGGTCGCACGACGGGCAGCGGGAGGCGCCCGGTACAGGCGGTCTGTGCCCGACGAGGCAGACCGTCACGCCCGTGGCTCGAGGAGGCGTGCGGTTGCCTCGCCGACCGCCGCACCCGTGTCGGCCAGAGCGCGCTCGCGGCCGCACGTCTCCACGAGGCTCGCGACCGCGAACGGAGTGACGGCCCCCGGCGCGAGGTCCCCGACGACGGCGGCGACGGGCGCGCCCGCGGCGCGCGCCCGGTCGGCGACCCCGCCCACGACCTTCCCCGCGAACGACGTCGCGTCCAGCAGACCCTCACCGGTGATCACGAGGTCGGCACGGGCGATCGCGGCGTCGAGCCCGACGACGTCCGCGACGAGGTCGAAGCCCGGCACGAGGCGGGCGCCGAGCGCCGCGAGCCCGCCCGCGAGGCCACCCGCCGCCCCCGATCCCGGGATCGCGCCGACGTCCACCCCGAACCGCCGCTCGTAGAGCCGTCGCAGCGCCGCGAGACGACGCGTGAGCGTGTCGACCTGCTCGGGTGTCGCGCCCTTCTGCGGACCGAACTCGCGGGCCGCGTCCTCGAAGCGCGTGGTGACGTCGTACGCGACCTCGAGCGTCACGCCTGCCGGGAGCGCACCGATGGCGTCGAGGGCCGGGGCGCCGCCGTCCGTCATGGCAGAGCCGCCGACCGTGACGACGATGCGCGTCGCGCCGTCGTCCAGCGCGGCACGCACGAGCTGGCCCGTTCCCTGGCTCGTCGCGTCGAGCGGCCGCAGCCGCTGCCCGGCGAGCAGCGCGAGGCCGGACGCTCGCGCAGACTCGATCACGGCCGTGCCGTCCTCGAGCCGCCAGCCCGCCGTGACTGGCGCGCCGAGCGGACCGGTCACCGTCGTCGTGCGGTTCGGGCCGCCGAGGACGTCGAGCGTGCCGTCGCCGCCGTCCGCGAGGGGCAGCAGCTCGGTCGTGTGGCCGCGCTCCGCGCAGACAGCGGCGATCGCGGCGGCGACCTCCGGAGCGGTCGCGGTCCCCTTGAACTTGTCGGGGCAGATCAGGATGTGCACAGGTCCCATCGTGCCCCGCCGCAACGATGCCCTGCCTCCGCGCCGCAACGCTGCCCCCCGCCGCGCCGGATCGCTGAGGTAGGGCCTGGCACGCGAGACAGCGCGCTCCACGGGCCTACCTCGCGCGGAAGGGCCTACCTCACGCCGGGCGACCCGACCGCAACTACCGCTGCGGCCGGGCCCGGACGAGGGCGAGCGCCGCGACGAGCAGGACCGCGACGACACCGCCGAGCACGCACAGCGTGCCGTAGCTCCACGTCGACACGACGACCCCGGACAGCACTCCCGCGCCGGCCCCGGCGAGCGACACGAGGACGTCGACCGACCCCTGCGTGCGCGCGCGACGGTCGAGCGGGAGGTTCTCGGCGACCGCCGTCGTCCCGGCGACGAGGCCCAGGCTCCATCCGAGGCCGAGCAGCCCGAGGGCGAACGCGAGCCACGGTACCGACGACTCGGGGGCGAGCCACGCGACGAAGCTCGCCGCGAGCAGCGTCAGCCCGGCCAGACCCGCGACGACGCGTGACCCGAGCCGGTCGACGAGCCAGCCCGACAGCGGTGACGGGAGGTACATCGCGCCGATGTGGATCGCGATGACCAGCCCGGTCGCGCCGAGCCCGTGACCGTGCGCCTTCATGTGGATCGGCGTCATCGTCATGATCGCTGCCATGACGATCTGCGTGACGATCATGGTGGTCGCGCCGAGGCGTACGCCCGGCGCGGACCCCGGCGCGCTGTCACCGCCGCTGACGTCGTCGCCCGGCTCGGGCTGCACGGGTGCCGTCGCCGCGTGCTCGCGGGCGAGCAGCAGCGGGTCGGGCCGCAGCGCGACGGCGAGGATCGCGGCTGCGGCGCCGTACGCGACCGCAGCGAGCAGGAAGGGGCCGGCGAGGCGCGGGATGGAGAGGGTGTCTGCGACGTCGCCCATCACCCCGACGAGGTTGGGGCCGGCGACCGCGCCGAGAGTCGTCGCGACGAGGACCGTCGAGACGGCTCGGCCGCGGTTGGTGGGAGCTGCGAGGTCGGCGCCCGCGTAGCGCGCCTGGAGGTTGGTCGCGTTGCCCGCGCCGTACACGAACAGGGAGGCGAGGAGCAGCACGGCGGACCCGAGCACGGCGGCGACGATGACGCCGACCGCGCCGAGCGCGCCGGCGAGGTAGCCGAGCGCGAGGCCGGGGCGGCGCCCGCGCAGCTGGGACACCCGCCCGACGGCGGCGGCGGCGAGCGCCCCGCCCGCCGCGAAGAGGGCGGTGGGCAGGCCGGACAGCGCGGTCGAGCCGAGCAGGTCTTGGGCGAGCAGCGCCCCCACCGTGGTGCCCGCGGCGAGCCCGGCCCCGGAGAGGAGCTGGGCGCCGACGAGGACGTTCAGGGTGCGGCGTTGGGCGTGCGCGGTCTCGGGCTGGTCAGGTGCGATGGCCACGAGCGCAGTGTGTCACCGCGAGCCGGTGCGGCGCGCGGGGTGCTCGTGGTGGCGGCGCGGCTCAGAAGGTGTGCGGCGCGACGACGGTGACGGACGCGCCGGCGGTGGCCAGGGCGTCGATCAGCAGTGCGGCCTCGGCTGGGGTGTACAGGCGCGGGAGGTCGGAGGGGGCGGTGAGGGCGAGGCGCTGGCTCGGCGTGAGGCTGCCGTGCTCCTCGATCGCGTGGCGGACGGCGCCGGAGAGTGCGCCGTGGGGGGCCCCGCCGTCGGCGAGGCGGAGGCTCACGAACGGGTTCGTGGCGGGTGCGGGCCGACGAACATAGGAGGCCCGGGCGTGGGTACGTCCGTCGAGGCTTGTCGTGATCGTCATGGGCAACAGCATGAAGGCGAGTAAAGAAAGAGTCAAGCCCACGCGGCGGAAGTGTCATGTATCACTCTCGGCAGAGTCAGGACCGAGGTCCTAGACGGGCGGCTCTGATCTGCAGCGATACGTCTCATCTGCACCGACCCCACTCTTTGTTACGTTCTGAGACGTGAATGCCAAGACCATCACCTCCCTCACCCTCACGGCCGTACTCGCGACGAGCCTGGCAGCCTGCTCGTCCGACGACCCCGCCGCACCCGCACCCGCCCCCGCGACGTCGTCGAGCAGCGGCGCGGCACCCGCGAAGACCTCCGAGCCGGCTGAGCCTGCACCGACCGAGACTGCTCCCGCCCCCGCGCAAACGCCCGACTCGTGCACCGACGTCTCGACCGCCGCAGGCGCGGACGTTGCCGGCACGGCCCTCGGCACGTGCGTCGTCGACGCCATGACCGCCGCCGGCACCGGACAGATGGTCGTCGAGGACGGGACGAGCACGAGCACCGTCGTGTTCCGGTTCGACCCGAAGTACAGCGCCTACGTCACCGGCGGCGTCGATGGCGGGCTCGGACTGATCCTCGAGGAGAAGACCGGCTGGTTCCTCCAGGCCGGCACCTGGGTCCAGGAGGGCAGCGGCGACCAGCTCGTCGACGCCGCGATCGGCCTCGCCCGCGTCTTCAGCGACCCGCTCATGATCAAGACCTACCTCGGCACGTGCGACACGTGGTCGACGAAGGGCAGTGACGGCGTGCAGACCCGCTACGACTGCACGGACACGTTCACGTTCGCCGGGTCGTCGATGAGCGACGTCTGGTTCACGGTCGACGAGGACTTCCTCGGCGTCGAGTCCGTCGCGACGGCATCGATGGCGGGCATGTCTGCGACGACGACGCAGACCTTCTCCCGCTGGGGCGAGCCCGTCGAGATCCCCGACCCGCGCTGACGCCGCGCCCGTCGCGCGACGTGCTCAGCGTGCCGCGGTCCAGTGGGCCGGCCGGCGGAGCCGCCCGGGGATCTTGGTCAGCGCGTCGCCGGTAGCGGCCTCGAGCTGAGCCTGGCTGCAGAACAGCGTCTGGCTGAGGTCCGCGCCGTGGAGGCGTGCACCGCGCAGGTCAGCCCCCGTGAGGTCCGCCCAGCGCAGGTCGGCACCGCGCAGGTCCGCCCCCACCGCCACGGCGCCGCGGAGGTTGCCCGCGAAGAGGTCGGCCCGGCGCAGGTCGGCACCGACGAGGTCGGCACCCGCAAGGTCCGACGGCGCGCGGTCGCCCGCGTGGGCCGCGCGCACCTCGTCGCTGACGTGCCGCAGGACGGCGACGACCGAGTCGTGGTGCGCTCCGGCGTCGGCCGCGAGGATCTCAGCAGGCAGCGCGTGGGCGAGCTGCTCGGACCGCTCGATCGCGCGGTCGAGCGCGGCGCTCGGGAACCCCAGCTCGGCAGCCTCGAGGAGGAGCCGGAGCAGCTCGTGGACGTGCCTGAGGCGGGGGAGCAGCGCGAACATCGCGCCCGCGGCGGCAGGGTCGGTGCGCCAGCTGCGGCCGGGATGCAGGGCGGTGATGCGTTGCCCGGCGCCGTAGCAGTCGTAGGCGACGCAGCCGGCGTATCCCGAGGGGCGCAGCCGGTCATGGATGCCGCACACGGTGGCGTCGAGGTGGCCGCACGGGGTGCCGGCTGGCTTGTCGACAGGGAAGTCCGACGAGCGGGACAGGTCGAGCGCGACGCAGCAGAGCGCCAGGCAGGCGGCGCAGTCGGCACGCAGGTCTGTGCGCGCGTCGAGCCGTTCACGGTCGGGAGGGGTCACCCGACCAGGCTAGGAGCGGGGACGAGGCGCTGACCACGACAAATCGCCAGCCCGGCACGTCCAGCGTGCCGGGCCGGCGGACCGCGAGGTCACCAGTCGTGGACGGTGCCGTCCGCGAGGCGGTTGTACGGGAGGTATGCGACCTCGTACGGGTACTTGCCCGCCTCGTCGACGTCGAGCTCGACGCCGAGGCCCGGCTGGTCGCCCGGGTGCAGGTAGCCGTCCGTGAAGGTGAAGGACTGCTGGAACACCTCGTTCGTCCGCTCGCCGTGCTGCATGTACTCCTGGATGCCGAAGTTGTGGATCGCGAGCCCGACGTGCATCTGCGCGGCGAGGCCGACGGGGGAGATGTCGGTCGGTCCGTGGAAGCCGGACTTGACCTGGTACTGCGCCGCGAAGTCCATGACCTTCTTGAGCGGGCTGATCCCGCCGAAGTGCGTGGAGGCGGCACGCACGTAGTCGATGAGCTGCTCCTTGATGAGCCCCTGGAAGTCCCACACGGTGTTGAAGATCTCGCCGATCGCGAGCGGTGTGGTCGTGTGCTGCCGCACGAGGCGCAGGGCCTCCTGGTTCTCCGCAGGCGTGCAGTCCTCGAGCCAGAACAGGTCGTACGGCTCGAGCGACTTGCCGAGCTTCGCAGCCTGGATGGGCGTCATGCGGTGGTGGCCGTCGTGCAGCAGCGGAAGGTCCGGCCCGAACTCGTTGCGCACCGCCTCGAAGACGCCGGGCAGGTGGCGCAGGTAGGCGCGCGTGTCCCAGTCCTCCTCGGCCGGGTGCGCCCCGCGGCGCGCCGGCTCGTGGTCGTAGCGCTCGTCGTTGCCGTCGAGCGCGGCCTGCGACGCGATGCCGTAGATCGCCTTGAGGCCCGGCACGCCGGTCTGCACGCGGATCGAACGGTAGCCCTGCTCCTGGTGGGAGCGGATCGAGCCGAACAGCTCGGGCAGCTCCTTGCCGGACGCGTGCCCGTACGCCATGAGCCCGGTGCGGCTCGCACCGCCGAGCAGCTGGTACACGGGCAGCCCGGCGACCTTGCCCTTGATGTCCCACAGCGCCATGTCGACTGCGCCGATCGCGGCCATGGTCACGGGCCCGCGACGCCAGTAGGCGGAGCGGTAGAGGAACTGCCACGTGTCCTCGATGCGGTGCGGGTCGCGACCGATCAGGAGCGGTGCGACGTGCTCCTTGAGGTAGGCGACGACCGCGAGCTCGCGTCCGTTGAGGGTCGCGTCGCCGAGGCCGGTGACGCCGTCGTCGGTCGTGATCTTGAGGGTGACGAAGTTGCGGTTGGGGCTCGTGACGATGACGTCAGCGGCGATGATCTTCATGATCCTGCTCCTTGGGGGCGGGGGGTTCAGGCGTCGGCGTCGGGCGTGGTCGAGAGCGCCTCGCGGCGCGCCTTGACCTCGGCGACCATCTGGCCGAAGACCTTCTCGGTGAGGGGGTAGGCGAGCATGATCAGCACGCCGAGCGCGATGAACGCGGCGGGAACGAAGCCTGCGACGAGGCGGATGCCGTCCTGCGTGCCCTGGGTCTGCACGTCGGCGTCGGCCACGTACCCGATCCAGCCGAGCGCGTAGGCGGCGGCTGCGCCGCCGATCGCCTGGCCGAGCTTGCGGACGAACGAGAAGACGGCGTACGTCGTGCCTTCGGTGCGCACTCCGCTGCGCCACTCGCCGTACTCGACCGTGTCGGCCTCGAGGGCCCACATGAGGGTGTTCACCGCGGCGAGGCCGATGCCGTACAGACCGAAGGAGACGACCGCGAACGCGGGGATCGACGGCGGGCTGACGGCGACGCCGACGGCCCCGACGATCGCGACGAGCGACGCGACGATGTAGGAGCGCTTCTTGCCGAAGCGACGCACGATGCGCGGGATGAACGGTGCCACGACGAACATCGCGCCGGTCGACACGACCGTCAGGACGATGAACATGTTCGCGTCGCCGAGGACGTCGCGGGCGTAGTACGCCTGCACGGTCTGGAGCGAGAACATCCCGACGAGGAACATGAGCGCGCTCGTGCACAGCATGAGCAGCGGGCGGTTGCCGCGCAGGGTGGCGAGGCTCTGCTTGAGGGAGACCTGCGCGACGTCGCGCACGACGGTCTCGCGTGCCGTCGAGAAGAGCAGCATGTACAGCCCGAACCCGACGACGACGAACAGGAGGGTCGTGAGCGTGAGCGACTGCTGCAGGTTGTCGGAGTTACGGATCTGAGGAGCGACGACGAACGACAGCATGATGATCGTCGTCGCCGTGCCGATCGTGCGGAAGCTCGCGAGCTTTGCGCGTTCCTCCGGGACCTGCGTCATCGCTGAGGCGAGCGAGCCGTAGGGGATGTTGACGAGCGAGTAGGCGAGGCCGAGCGCCGCGTACGTGAGGTAGGCGTAGACGAGCTTGCCGGTGCCACCGAGCCCGCCGGGGACGGTGAACGTGGCGACCGAGAGCAGCAGGACGGGCAGCGACCCGAAGAGGAAGAACGGCCGGAACTTGCCCCACCGGGTCATCGTCTTGTCGACCTGCCGGCCGGCGTAGATGTCGGCGAACGCGTCCCAGGCGCGGACGACGAGGAACAGGGTGCCCGCGGCTGCGGGGGAGATGCCGACGACGTCCGTGTAGTAGAGCAGCAGGAACATCGACGTCATGGAGAACGCGAGGTTGTTCGCGGCGTCGCCGGCGGCGTAGCCGACGAGCTGGCGCATCCGCAGTCCCCGCGTGGGGGTGGCCGCGCGAGGGGCGGTGAGGGCAGGGTTCACGGACGGTGAGACCCCAGCGACGTTGCTGGTCATGGTCGTTTCCTCGATCGTGGGGAGGGTCAGGGGCGGGCGGTCCAGCGGCTGCGCAGCGCGTGCGCGGCGGCCTTGGGGCGGCGGTCGCGGGTGAACGCGCCCTTCTTGTTGCCGTCGGCGCGGAACACACCGTCGGAGGTCTGGAAGTCCGCGAAGTTCCACACGTGCTCGCCGACGACGGCGGGCACCTTGTCGAAGACGCGGTGGTTCATCTCGAGGTAGGCCACCTGGTACTCCTCGCTCCAGGGCGTCTGGTGCAGGGAGTGGAGGCCGGCCATCGTGTCGGCGCCGTACTCGGTGATGATGATCGGCTTGCCGTCGCCCGCCCACTGCTCGAGCTCGGCGGTCCACGCCTCCTCGGCGGCCGCGAGGTCGCCGGTGTTGACGTACCAGCCGTAGTAGCGGTTGAGCATGATGACGTCAGCGAGCTCGGAGACCTGGCACTTGCCGTGCGGGGCGAGCATGACGTTGACGAACCCGATCGGGCGCGTGCTGTCGAGGGACCGGGCGAGCTCGAAGAGCGGCTCGAAGTAGGCGCGTGCGGCGTCCGTGTCTGACTCGGGCTCGTTGGCGATCGACCAGAGCACGACGGACGGGTGGTTCTTGTCGCGGGCGAACAGCTCGCGGATCGCCTGGGCGTGCACCTCGCGCGACGTGTCGTTGATGGTCTCGGGGGAGAAGGTCGTGTAGCCCTGCGTGCCGAAGATGCCGCCACCGAGGCCCATGTTCTGGCCGACGGCCGCGACCTCGTCGATCACGACGATGCCCTGGCGGTCGGCGTAGTCGTAGACCTCGTCCGCGTACGGGTAGTGCGAGGTGCGGAACGAGTTGGCTCCGATCCACTCCATGAGCGCGAAGTCGTGGACGAGGAACGCGTCGTCGTGCCCCTTGCCGCGCACGGGGGAATCCTCGTGCTTGCCGAAGCCGGTGAAGTAGAACGGCTCGCCGTTGATGCGGAACTCGGTGCCGACGACCTCGACCGTACGGATGCCGACCGTCTGAAGGTAGGAGTCGATGAGCTCGCCGCCGTTCTCGAGGCGGATCTCGAGCTCGTACAGGTAGCCGTCGCCAGGCGCCCACAGGTGCGCGTCGGCGACGTGCAGCTCGGAGCTCGTGCCTGCGGCGCGCGCGACCTCGACGCCGTCGGCGTCGCGCAGGACCGTCACCACGGTGACGTCCTCGGGGCCGTCCGTGACGACGTCGTACCCGACGACGCCGGTCGTGCCGTCGATCGTCGTCGTGACCGTGACGTCCTCGACGCGCGTGCGCGGCGTCGCGGTGAGCCACACGCTGCGGTGCAGGCCCGCGTAGTTGAAGAAGTCGTGGAAGTAGCGCTGCCGGCGGCCCTGCGGGGTGTCCTCGACGATGCCCGGGGGGATCGTCTGGAACGTCAGCTCGTTGTTGACGGCCGCGGTCACGCGGATCTCCTCGCCCGGCGTGACGAGCTCGGTGATGTCGACCTCGAACGGCGTGTAGCCACCCTCGTGGCGTGCGACCTCGGTGTCGCCGACCCAGACGACCGCGCGGTGCGTGGCGGAGTCGAAGCGGAGGCTGATGCGCTGGCCGGCCCAGCCGCGCGGGACGCGGGCGGTCGTCTGGTACCAGGCGTCGCCGACGTGGGTGCGGGCGGCCGGGTCCGTGAGGATGTCGTTGTAGGAGGCGGGCACGGGCATCGCGACCGACCCCTCGAGGGGGGCGGCGAACCAGCGTGCGTCGTGCCCCGCGCCGGTCCCGTCGAGGCGCAGCTCCCACAGGCCGTTCAGGGACTTGCGCTCGCGGGTGGTGGTGTCCTGAGGACGAAGCATCGTCGGTTCCTCTCGCAGGGGTGGTGGGGTTGGTAGAGCCATTCAGCGCCTGCGCGCAGGGGCGCGGCAAGCGGTTGCCATGGATTGCCGCGTGCCGTACGTTCGCCGCATGGTCGACGACGACACAGGCGCCAAGCCGCCCACGATCTACGACGTGGCTGCGGCCTGCGGAGTCGCCCCGTCGACCGTCTCGCGGGCGTTTTCCCGGCCCGGCCGCGTCGCTGCGGCGACGGCCGCGCGCATCCACGAGGTCGCCGAGCAGATGGGGTACCGCAGCAACCCGTTCGCGCAGGCCCTGCAGGGATCGCGCACGAAGCTCGTCGCGCTCGTCGCGTCCGACCTGACGAACCCGTTCTTCTTCGAGATCATCCGCGGCGCCGAGCGTGCCGCCGCGGAGCAGGACTACACGCTCCTCGTCGCGGACGTGAACGAGTCGACCGAGGTCGAGCGCCAGGCGCTCGACCGCACGGCGGGCATCGTCGAGGGGATCGTGCTCGCGACGTCACGCCTCTCGGACACGTCCATCCGCGCGATCGCGCGGCGTCAGCCCGCCGTAGTGCTCAACAGGGTCGTCACGGACGTGCCGAGCGTCGTGACGGACAACGGGCGCGGCATGCGCCGCGCCGTCGAGCACCTCGCGGAGCTCGACCACCGCACGATCACGTACCTCGCGGGGCCTGAGGCGTCGTGGGCAGACGGCATGCGGTGGCGCGCGGCGCAGGAGGCGGGGCACGAGCTCGGCCTGCGCGTGCGCAGGCTCGGCCCGTTCGCCCCGACGATCGACGGCGGGCGCGCGGCAGCCCGCGCGTTCGCGGAGGCGCGCACGACGGCGGTCGTCGCGTACAACGACCTGATCGCGATCGGCTTCATGCAGACGGTGCAGTCGTGGGGCGTGGCCGTCCCGGGGGACGTGTCGGTCGTCGGGTTCGACGACATCTTCGGCGCGGACTTCTGCTCGCCAGCCTTGACGACGGTCGCCGCGCCGCTCGCCGCGCTCGGGAAGCACGCCGTCACGATGCTCGTCGAACAGCTCAGCACCGTAGGGCTGCGAGGCGCCCGGACGGTCGTGCCGCGGCGCCCCGCGCTGCTGCCGGCCGCGCTGCGCGTCCGCGAGTCGACGGGCCCGCGCCCGCGCCGCCAACGCGCCTGGACGCCGACGCCGCCCGCAGCCTGAGGCCGGCGGGCGGTTCCCTGTCCGCCCTGTCCCCACTCGCTCTGTGTCGATCGTCTGCCGGCCCGGCGCTTCTTCCCTCTCTCGCCGATCACTCTCGTCCCGGCTCACCTCCCTGTTTCGCTCACCGATCGCCCTGATGCACGCGTGAGGTGTGGATGCGGGCGATCGGTGCGCGGCCCACCTCACCTTCCTGCGCACGGATCGCCTCGGTGCACACGTGAGGTGTGGATGCGGGCGATCGGTGAGGCGGGTGCGGGAGGCGCCTGCCCGCCTCAGACATTCGAGAGCGAGAAAGTGATGCGGGATAGGTACATGAGGCTGGGGCCTCGACAGCGTCCAATCGAGGGTCCGCCGCTTGTCGAGAGCAGGGTGATCGACCCGGCGATGTGTCAGCCGGGCTCGTCGGTCTCCTATGACCCGGCGTACTCCTACCGGTGTGACGGGTTCG